>CAZVVD010000027.1:27836-32961 GCA_964630555.1 uncultured Verrucomicrobiota bacterium
TGGAGCAGGTCGGACTTCTCGTAGTTCCTGTTGATGTCCACCCCGGTGATCAATTCCTGAAGCAGGGTCCGGAACAGGAGCACGCCGTCGACGCCTTTCTGCTTGAGGAGCCGCAGGGTGTCGCTCCGGAGTTTCTCCGAAGCCGGCAGTTGCGGGAAGCAGAGGATTTTGGCCAGCGGCGCGCCGCCCAGGCGGCGGGAGACCAGGCGCGCGGAGTCCTCGCCGGCGAAGCGAAGCATTTCGGGAATCTGGGCCAGCATGGTGGGATAAAAGCGTTCCGTGTGCCAGCCGTAGACCCCGACCACGGCCCGCGGCACGCCCTTGAGGTCCGCGGTAGTCCAGATCATGGCCTCGGGCAGCTGAAGTTCGGCGATCAGCGGGTTGACGACCACCAGGTCCACTTCCTCGTCCAGGCGTTTATGCCGGCCCGAGGGGGTGTACTTGCAGGGCTGGCTGACCAGGTAACCCTGCATCTCGAAATATTCGCGGACAATCCACTCGCTGACGGATGACATGGGTAGTCCCCCCGGGGTTGACGCCATGGTAGCAGTCCGGGCGGGCGGCTGCAACCGGATTCCGGACCAAAACATGCGGGCGCGCTGCGTCTACGAAGATGTCCGCCCGATAGGATATAGGGCCTGTATTTAGCAATTCGCATTATGGCCTTTAGCCCCCCGCGACCTTGCGTCGCGGGTGAAGAGATTGGTTGGAAAAGCACGCTTTTCCAACCAATCCATCGCCCTTGTCGCGGTAGGCGGCAGGAGGCACAGGCCATAATGCGAATTGCCGGGGCGGGGCAAGCGCAATCACCTCTGGCGTTCAGTCTCCGAAGTATTGGGTGGGCGGTCCAGCCCGCGCGGACTCCGGTTCATCGCTTCTGGTCTTGAAGGTTTGTGTGCACCGGGGATAGCCGGGGCAACCCCAGAATGGAACACCTATTCCGCGTCCTTTTGCGCCAATCCTTCTTACCATCTTCCGTCCGCATCGGGGACAAGCGGGCGTCGTGTAATCACCTGCCGTGGCGAGCTTGTAGATGCGATCTCGATCCTTTATCGGCAAAGTGACAGTCCTTGCAATGGCGCCGATGTTTTTCCCGCAGCTCCGCCGGCAGGGCGCCGACCTTGTCCAGCAGGCGCGCCAGGGTCAAGCCGAGGATCAGGCGCTTATCGGCGTCCGGGATCTCGGCGAAGACCACCGGGCCGATGCCGACCGAGAGCGCGTTGAGAAAGCCGTCCGAGCCCATCATGAACTTGCCGGCGCCGACCTCGCGGAAGGCGCGGTCCAGCCCGCCCGTGGCGCTGTAGTTCCAGATGTTGGCGTAGACATTCGGCCGGCTCTTCAGAACGGGGTCCTGGTCGCTGCCGTAATGCCCGAAAACGAAATCCGTTTCCGGGAACAGGCGCGACAGGTTCAGGATGACCTCCTCGTTCCAGGCATGATCGAGGATGAGCATCCGGTGGCTGGCCGCGAACTCGTAGAGCGCCATCAGGTTGGGGCCGTCGCCCGGGTAATTGCCCTGGTAGGCGTTGAGGAGCTTGATGCAGCGCACCCCGGCGTCGGTCATGCGCGTCAACTCCGCCAGCAGGTTCTCCCGCGTGTCGTTGGGGTTGATTCCCAGGAAGGGGATCATCCGGCCCGGCAGCCGGCGCCAGACATCCAGCAGGAAATCGTTGCCGATCCGGTAATCGGCCATCCCGAAAATGTAGCCGCCGGAGACCGCGCAGAAAGCGTCCACGCCGTTGGCATCCAGCCAGCGGCAGGCTTCCTCCGCCGCCTCGTCCGCCGAGCGGAAGGTGGCGGCATGGGGCCAATCGCCGATATGGATATGACCGTCAATGACCAGCGCATCCGGCAGGCCGCGGCCGGCCGTCCAGTTGTCCTTGAGGGTATTCATCGCGCGTTCTCCAGCAGGCGGCGGAGGTTGTCGCCGCCGATCAGTTGTTTCTGGCGCAGGGCCAAACGGGGATCGTACTGGACGTTGGAGACCAGGATCCCCGGGTCCGTGAATGGCGCGCCGGTGGCGAAGAGGACCCGTCCGGCGCCGACCTCGTAGGCCACGGTGCGCCAGTATTCCAGGATGCCGGCGATATCCAGGTAGACGTTGGGTGTGCGGCGGATCAAGGGCACGACGGCATAATGGACGCCCAGCCCGCCCATGACGTGGGAGAGAACCAGCGGTAGGTCCGGGTGGGCCAGGGCCAGGGTGCGCAGGGCATCGGCCTGGTCGTCGCGGAGGCTGCCGCAGGTTGAGTCCGCGCCGAAATCCAGGAAGCAGGGAATATGGCGTTCCTCCAGCGCCGCGCACAGGTCCTGCCAGAGCCAGGGCAGGAGCGGGACCCGGTGCAGGGGGAAGCGCGCGGCGCGGACGCCGGCGGCCAGCATCTCGGCCACGACCCGGCGGGCGGGGTCCGGGCCCGGCTGCGCCGGCGGCTCCAGCACCCAGGCCGGGTGCAGGCGCGGCAAACCGCGGATGGTTTCCAGCAGGCGGCGGTTGCCGTCCTCGCGCGGGTAGAGGGTGCGGGCGTGGGTGTCGTGGACGAGCGCCTCGGCGATGCCGTAGCGGTCCAGCAGGGGCAGGATGTTCTCGCGCGTCAGGGACGGCAGGTCCGCCCGGGCCATCCGGCCCAAGGTCAGGCAGCTGTCGAACAGCCGCAGATCTTTTTGATCGGGCATAGCGGGTTCAGATTGCATTGAAAATCTCCCCGTGGTTTGAAGTTACGCACCCCCGTTCCCCCCAAGGAGGGGAGCTGTTGAAAGGGAAGATACGCCGCGCGGAGCGCGACGTCCACCTTTGGAATCCATCCGGATGGCGGACCGGGCGGTCCCTGGCCGACGCTCCCTGGCCGGGCTCGGGCTAGGCGGGCAGGCCGCGTATGGTTTTCCTTCAGTCGCTAGAATCGGCTCCACACGGTTACCGTTTTCCCGGTCTTGACCGATACCCAGGCGGCGGCGCCGGCGGCCACCGACTTGGCGCCGTCGAGGACGCCGGGCGATGGCTCGCGGTCCTTGTCCAGGCAATCCTGGAAATGGCGCATGTAGCGTGTCACGGTGGCCCCGTGGCCGTAGGCGCTCAGGTCGCGCTCGGGCTCGAAGACGGAGACCATCGGCTTGTGGGCCGCCAGCTTGTCCAGCACCACCCGGATCTGCCCCGGCTCGTTGTCCGTGAACTCGGCTTGGAGGCTGCCTTTCGTGCCGTAGATGCCGAACTGCATCATCGGCGTCGGCGGGTGCACGATGCCGTAGAGCCCCGCGACCCGCCCGATGACCCCGGAGGTGAACTTCAGGTTCAGGAAGAAATTGTCCGGCAAGGGGTACTTCGGCGTCAGGTTGCCCTTGACGGCGTTGGCGTGGACCGTGGCGATATCGCCCCCGAAGGCGCGGATGACGTCGATCGAGTGGACGCAGCCGCCGAACATCAGGTCCTGGGGCGCCTCCAGGCGCCAGGGGGTCAGGGGAAAGATCGGGCGCATATCGTGGAGGTAGTAGCTCTCCAGGGCGATCAAGGCGCCCAGGTCGCCGTCGTCGAGCAGTTTCCGGGCGGTCATGAACTGGCGGTCGAAGCGCATCGTCTGGCCCACCAGGAATTTCAGCCCCGTTTTGCGCACCAGCCGGACGAGCATGCGGGCGTCGGCCAGGGAGGTGACCATGGGCTTGGTGCAGACCACGTGCTTGCCGTGTTCCAGCGCGGCCCGGCAGTGCTGGGCGTGGAGATGGTCGGGGGAATAGACGCAGACGGCGTCCACGTCGGGGCGCGCGACCAGCGCGCGGTAATCGTCAGTCCCGAAGGCGGCGCCAAACTTGCGGGCGCACTGGTCGGCCAGGCCCTGCGGCACCGAGCAGACGGCCTGCAGCCGGTAGCGCAGGTCGGGCGCGTCCCTGAGCAGGGCCAGGGTCGAGGCCATGTTGTTGAGTCCCATGCCGATGACGCCCAGCCGGATTTCCTTGAGTTTCATAAGGCGGATCCTTTCATCATCTGTTGCTCACCAAACATCCAACAACCTGTCAACGGTCGGACTTGTCCATCGGCGCCTTGCGATTTCCCGGCCGCCGCAGCATGGCCTTGGGATTATCCACCGTGAACCGGCGGAGCAACGCTTCGCTGACGCCTTTCTTCCGCAGGAAGGGCAGGGTGTAGCGGAACAGGAAGGCGTGGGTCCGGCGGGGGCATTCGTACTCGAAGGAGATCACGGACATGTGGTCGCTCGAAAAAGCCAGGGCGTAATCGGTGGAGAGGAGGACGGCGCCGGCGTAGCCGTCCTTGACCAGCGCGAGCACGCGTCCCGCCAGCGTATCCTGGTCCACGAAGTGCTGGACGCCCCAGCAGGTGAAGATCAGGTGGCCGCCACGCTCGGCGACGTAGAGGTGGTCCCGGTTTTCGGCGCCGGGATCGTCGTGGCCGCGGAAATCGGCGTGGCCCAGGTACAGGCGCGCGGGGTCCGCGCCGGCCGCCACCAGGAAATCGAAGTGCGGGCGGATGGCGGCGCAGGAGTGGGTGGTGATGGCCGCGCCGGTCTCGCGGGACGCCAGGGCGGCGGCGCGGAAGGCTTTCTGGTCCGCCGCGCTCAACGCCTGATCGTTGGACGCTATTTTGATCATCCAGGCCTTGGCGCCGGTGTCGGCGATGCCCCGGGTCAGCTCGCCGACGAAGAGCGCGGCCAGCTGTTCGACGGTAAGGGCGGTGATCCAATCCGGGTGGGTTCGTTCCAGGTACAGTCCGGTTGACAAGATAACATGCAGGCCGGTCTGCCGGCTGGCGTGTTGGATCATGGGGATGGTGCGGACGCAACCGATCGGCGTGGATTCCACCAGGGCGGTCGCGCCGCAGCGCCGGGCTTCGCGGAAGAGTGTCTTTTCTTCATGTTCAAAACGCCGGCGGTATCCCGCGGGCACATCGAACAGCTCCTGGTTTCCATGCTCCCGGTGGTATTGCCGGTGGTCGCCCCAGAGGAGCACGCCGTGCTCGTGGGGCAGGATGATGCCCAGGTCATCCACGGGCACCGGGCCCAGGGCGGTTTCGACGGTTTCAAGGAGTGGGGGCCGTTGTTTCGGAGCTTTCATGGTGTGAGAGCCGGCGCATGGTCCCGCAGCCGGCGCGCCGGGTTGCCGTTCACCGGACCTGTATCAC
>CAZVVD010000028.1:0-32072 GCA_964630555.1 uncultured Verrucomicrobiota bacterium
TCTCCGGTGCGGGTGACGCGGAAGGCGGTGTGCTTGATCTCCTCGGCGATCTCGTCCAGGGTGCAGTCCGGCTTGCGGCTGACCAGGCGCTCGACCGCCCGCTTGACCACGCCCGGCCCGCTCACGCCGACGTTGACCACGCACTCGGGCTCGCCGGCGCCCAGGAAGGCGCCGGCCATGAAAGGGTTGTCTTCGGCGGCGTTGGCGAACACCACCAGCTTGGCGTTGCCGAATCCCCGCTGGGCGCGGGTGGCCTCCGCGATCTTCAGGATCGTTTCGCCCACCAGCCGAATGGCCTCCACGTTCATACCGGCCTTGGTCGTGCCCACGTTGACCGAGGCGCACAGGCGCCGCGTGCGGCTGAGCGCCCGGGGCAGGGATTCGATCAGCAGGCGCTCGCCGGGCGTCAGACCCTTATGAACCAGGGCGCTGAACCCACCGATCAGGTCCACGCCCACCGCCGCCGCCGCCCCGTCCAAAGCCTCCGCCAGGGCCAGGGCGTCCGCCGGGGTGTGCCCCTCGAGCAAGTCGCTGGCCGGTGACACCGCCAGGCGCTTGTTGACGATCGGCACGCCGTAGCGCGCGCCGATTTGGTCGCAGACTCGGACCAGGTTCCCGGCCTTGCGCTTGATCTTTGCCCGGACCGCCTGCGCCATGCGCCGGACATCGCGATCGGCGCAGTCCAGCAGGCTGACCCCCAGGGTGATCGTGCGCAGGTCGAGGTTTTCCTCCTGGAGCATGCGGACCGTGTGCAGGATGTCGTCGGTGCGGCGCATAGGTCACCCGTTCAGCATCGTCCGGATCGGTCCGACCTCGTTGGTCGCCCGGAAAATGTTTTCGTGCTGCAGGCTGACGTTCAGCTCCAGCGGCGCCATCAGATCCCGGAGCTCGTCCTGGACCTGCTGGATGTCCAGCCAGCGCGGCACGGTCACTTCGCCGATGTGGGTCACCTGCGGACCCGCGATCCGGAAAAACAAATCTTCGACGTTGATGCCCTTGTCCGCCAGGAATGCCGTCAGCCGCTTGAGGATGCCCGGGCGCTCCCGGCCCGACAGGGTCAGGACGTAGCGCTCCCGCCCACCGGCCACCGGGCGGGCGGCGACATAAGGCCGGACCGCAACCGACGCCTCGCCGCGGGCGAAGCGGCCGGCAATCGCCGCCTCGATAGCGTCACCGGCCGTCCGTCCGGGAAAAGCGGCGATCATGATCACGGTGAAATAGTCCTGCACCACGGTCTGGCTGATGCCCTCGATGTCGCCGCCCAACTCGGCGACCGCGGCGGTCAGCTCGCGCAAAATGCCGACCCGGTCGGCAATGAGCACGGAAATCACATAGCGGCTGGTGGTTTTGACGCGCATGGGCGTGGCCAACGGTTTGCACCGACAAGCAGCGGGCGCCAGAGCCTGTTCGACAGGCCCTCCAATTCGAAGAGCCAGCACGAAATCCGAAACAAATTCCGAATTCGAATGATCCCAACGCAGGGTTCCCCATTCGATCACCTTTCGAATGGGCTCTAGCTGGTTAGGTCCACGTGCCAAGATCATACCACGACTGGACCCCATGACAACCCCCAAGCGACGGCAAGATAGGCTTTGTGCTGTTGTGCATAGCGGGGGATCGCGTTAGGTCCGAGAAACGCCCCGGTGAACGGGCGCCACCATCTCGTGTCGTGGCGTCCCAAGGTTTGCCACCTTCCCTGTCTGGCCAGAGGTATTAACGTTCTTTAGAAACTGACAGCCCGAGAGCCGGTCCAGGGGGGTGAATTCCGCTGAAAGGCCTAACGCTTAGGCTGGATATTCGACGCCCGGCCAGCCATGAAGACCCATTTCCGGGGAAAGATGGAGGGGAAGCCCCTACAAAATCCGCCCGGTTGCGAAAAAGACCAGTCTGAGGTCAAGCCGGCTTCCATGGTAATCCCCGGCGCCCGAAGGCAGGCGGCATCGCTTCGAATTGGCATGAATTATGCTTATTACCATTATTTTAGTGTTTATTATACCCGCCACCGATCCGGGGAAGCGGCTGGGCGGATGGCGAACGGCAGCGGGGTGGCGGGATGAAACGCGGATTCACGCTGGTGGAAGTGGTGGTCAGCCTCGGGCTGCTGGTCCTCGCGCTCAGCATGTTCCTGGGCACGTTTGTCCAGGCCCGGCGATCGGCCGCGACGGCCGACCGCCGTTTGGCCGCCGTGCACAGCGCCCGGATGGCCATGGAAACCCTGCTCGCTTATCCCTACGCCGCGCCCCAGTTGAGCGTGGGTGCGAAGACGGTGGTCGTTTCCGGCGTGACTCATTTCTACACTGTCGTCATCGTGACCCAGAGCCCGGGCCTGGTGGTGAAAAACATTTTTCTGACCAACTACGCGGTCAATCCCCTCACCCGGCTGACGTCGGCCGTCAGCCTGGCGGGCTCCATGAGCGCGGAGTTTCACCCATGAAAGCCGGTTTCACGCTGATCGAACTTATGACCGCCGTGGCGCTGTTCGGCCTGGCGGTCGGCGGCACGCTCGGCGTGTATGTCGCCTGCCATAAGCTGTGGCATGCCACCGCCCTGGACATGCGCGCCGCCCGCGACTGCAACCTGGCCATCAACCGGCTGATCTACGGGACCGGCAGCAACAGCGGCTTCCGGGCGGCCGGCGCCCTGACCGTCACCTCCAACGCCTACGGCTGGCGCCTCGCCTGTTCCAACCGGTTTGACGGCGCCAAGGCGATCGACTACCACCGCCAGGCCAGCAATCTCTACTGGGTGGACAGCGCCAGCCAGTCGAACCGGATTTGCGAGCACATCGCCGCCGCCGTCGTCACCACCAACGGCCGCGGGGTGGCTTTCCAGCTCACCCTGCACCTGCGCGACGGCGCCATGCAAGCGACCAACCAGATGGCCACCTTTGTCGTGTTGCGCAACACTCCGTGAGGGGACGGCCATGAACACCTCTTCCCGATCCGGCGTGGTCCTGGTGGCGGTCATCTGCCTGACGGCGGTCAGCGCGCTCCTGGCCCTGGGCCTGCTCAGCGAGGCCAAGGCCCATCTGCAGGGGGCCCGCCGCCAGCTGAACATGGAACAGGCGTTCTACGCGGCCGAGGCCGGCGCGGAGCGGGCGATCTCCCTGATCACCCGGGTGGGGGTGACGGCCGCCACCAACATCTCGGGGGCCATCGGCAACGGGACCTACCTGACCTTCATCGTCCCGCGCGGCGGAGCGCATACCCTGAGCGGTTCGCTCAACCTCAATCCCAACAACAGCCCCGCCAACGAGTTCGTGCTGCTCAAGCCGGACGGCTCCTCCCTCACCCGCGACGACCTGGCCGCCGACACCCGGGCATACGACAGCGTCCCCTGCGTCTATTACAGCGGACCGGCGCTGCTGGTCCACGTCAAGCCCAAGGGCAACGGCAACCAGAACACGCTGCTGGTGGACGGGGTCGTTTATCCCGTGAACAACGACACCACCTATGATTTCGTCGGCGCCCTGCAGGTGATCCTGTGGAACGATGGCCGCAACGAGGGCAACCACCGCGCCAACGGCAAGTGGCACCTGGGCAGCATCAGCGGCGCGGACGTCGCCATCTACGACGGCGGCAGCGGGAGCGCCGGCGCCCAGAGCCAGTACGAAATCCTCTCGATCGGCACGGTCAACGGCATCCGCCGAAGCGTGATTTTGAACGGCGTGCACCAGCAGAGCTGGGCGCGCTACGCCCTGTGGTACGACGGCGGGCCCAGCGCGCTCTATTTCAAATCGGGGGAGGTGTTTAACGGCCCCGTGCACGCCAACACCCTGGTGTACCTGAGCGGCGACCCGGTGTTCAACGCCCTGCTCTCCAGCAGCCGCAGCGGTTGGGGGGAATGGAGTGCCGCCGCCGTCTTCAACCAGGGCTACCAGCTCAACGCCGCCTCCCAGTCCATGGCCTCCATCCGCTTCACCTCGATGCTGGCCAACGCCAGCCTGGTGCTGACCGGCAACACCCAGATCACCCTGAGCGGGACCAACGCCCTGATTTCCAACGTCGGCCAGGGCTGGACCCAGCACCCCTACCTGCTGCCGCTCTCGAACGCCCTGATATACGTGCGCACCAATTCCGCCAACGGCTACGCCAGCATCGGGGGCGCCCTGGACGGACGCCTGTCGCTCGTCTCCGACTACGACCTCTGGATCACCAACCACGTCCGCTACGCCGTCCACCCCACCAACGGGTCCGACGACGCCCTCGGCCTGATCGCCCGCCACGACGTCATCGTGCGCGCCAACGCCCCGAACGACGTGGACATTTTCGCCCACATCATCGCCGAGGGCTCGGCCACCGCCGTCAGCGACGACGGCAGTTTTTACGTCCAAAATTACAATTTGGGATCGCCGCGCGGCGCGCTGAGGGTCTACGGCGGCCTCGTGCAGTATTACCGGGGCCCCGTGGGGCAGTTCAATTCGTGGTCGGGCGCGATGACCCACGGCTATTACAAGGATTATGTTTTCGACCTGCGCTTCGCGTACCTGCCGCCCCCGCACTACCCGACCCTGACCAACGAATACACCTGGACGGATTGGAGGGACAAAGCCCAATGACCCCGGCCTCCCGGAACGCGGTCTGGAAGCTGGCGTGGCTCCTGAGCGCGCTGCTGCTCACGGGCATGATCCTGGTTTCCGTTCACTCCCTGAGACGCGCCACCCGCGGGGCGTTGCCTTCCGGCTCGGCGTCTCCCGCCGCCGCCGAAGAGAGCTCCCGCCCGCCGGCCGACACGCCGACGACCCCGAGCCCGCCCGCCGGGGAAGAAACCGGCCCCGGCGACCCCGCTCCCAGCATCACCGCGGAATTCGAGGGGATCCGGCAACGGGAAGCGGCGCGGGAGGAACTCCTCCGCACCCTGCGCCGGCAGGCGAAGGACCGTCCGGACGATCCGGGCACTCTTTCCGAGGAACAGATCGACCAGCTGGAAAAATCCGGCGACTCGCTGATGTGACGGCGCGCCGGCACCGGCCAGCCTCGGCTTTTCCGTTCCGCAGCCCCGTGGCGGACTGTGGCCCGCGACTCAAAGAAACCTCGACAGGGTTCAAAACATCCGTCCCCGAGCCCTCTCATCCCGAGCGCAACCGAAGGATCTCCCACGGTTACGCGACGGGCAGAGAAATTCTTCTCCCTCTCGCTTTATATCAAGCGGGTCGCGCTTCTCGCTTTTGAGAAGGGGGAATGCGCCAACCTGAGACCACGAACCCTATCAGCAATCTTGACCTAATATTTTTTTAGACAACAACTTGCCACCAATAATCCCCGGGTATTTCGGCAATGCAAAGGCTGCAGCCGGTCGGCTGGAATAGATGTTGCTCCATAAGAAGGGATGGGCTATTGTCGTTTCAACGGGTAGAGGTTCAGGACTGGGAAGACGGGGGAGGCAAGGGAGGATGGCGGCGGGGATTTTAGGGCAGGCAAAAGGAATAGCGCCAGCAAACGGTGATAGCCGGGGCGCCGGAGTGAGCAGGGCTCTTGGCCGCGGGGCGGGGGGCTTCACCCTGGCCGAGGTCATGATCGCCAGCACGATTTTCATGATTTTCTGCGTTTTTTTCCTGAGTTCGGTGATTGTCGCCATGCGCTCCCAGCGGCTGGCCTGCGACTATTACACCGCCATGACCATCGCCCGCAACCGGATCCAGCGCGCCAAGACCTTCGAGTTTGCCAGCCTGCCCCTGATGACCGAAAACCTGGCGTCGGTGGACGGCAACGGCAATCTCGTGTCCGGAGGCCTCTACCAACGGACAACGCAGGTCACCGCCTACACCAACGGAACGCCCAACTTGTACCATGTGACCGTCCAGGTGCATTACATCGGCGCGCGGCGCGTCCGCAGCGCCCAGCCGGTGGAAATCAGCACCCTGGTGGCCGAGCGCATGTGAAGGGGGAACCGGCATGGGGGCGATGCTCCAGCAGGCGCCAGGGGACAACACAACGCTCGCGGGGTCTGGGCGGCAGCCCGGCGCCGGGTTCACCCTGGTCGAAGCGCTGATCGCCACGATCATCACGGCGATGGTGGTCGGCGGCACTCTTTCCACCCTGGTCTACGGCATCCGCGCCTGGCGGGCCGAAGCCGTGAAAAACGAGATCAACATGGACCTGGAGCGGGCCATGGAGCGCATCCGCCAGGACCTACGCCTTTCCAGCGTCGGCATCGGGCTGATGGCCTTTTACCCGGCCAATGCCGCCCAATATTCGGCCATCAGCTTTCCGATGTCCGCCGCGGACACCAACACGGGTCTGCTGACGCGCGAAACCGACGGCCGGATCCGCTGGACGCACACCGTCGTCTACCACGTGCAGCCCGGCACGCCCGACCAGCTCCGGCGCACGGTCTTCAGTCCCCGCAAAACCAACGCCAGCCCGGAGGAGCTGTTCAGCCAGCTCCAGAACGTGGTCCAGGGCACCAACCTCTGCCTGACCGGCGAAAGCGTCACCGAACAGATCATTTTCCGCAACCTCGTCACCCTGTCCATCCGTCCGCCGGAAATGGTCTTCGACGGCTACTCTCCCGCCTACGCCAAGGCCCGCACCGTCAACTGGGGGAGCGTCGTCCTGAGCAACGGCCCCCACAACCTCACCTTCACCGTGGAAGACAAGAACACCAACAGCCTCGGGTATTTCATCGGGATCGACAGCTTTTCGCTCAGCCCGAGCGCCAGCCGGCGGGAGGGCGAAATCTACCTGCCGCTCAAATCGCACCCGCCCTACTGGGGCAGTTCCTACTATGTCTACAGCTACACCGGCCCCTCTGGCCCCGGCGCCCAGGACATGTCCGCCCAAGGCGCCGGCTGGAGCGGCAATTGCCAGTTCACCGGCCGCGGGGCCGCCGTCAGCAACAGCATCACCTTCGTGGTCCAGAACGACCTCTGGTGCGACGCCAACTTCGACAACCCCCCGGGCATGCTGGCCAGCAATGTCAGCCGGAAAATCGACGACGTTTTTTCCGTCGCCGACCCCTTCATCCCCGACATCGTCATCTCCATGGACAAGGGCACCAACTGGACGGCGGAAGGCTGCACCGACACCGAGCTCGGCTCCTACAGCCTGCCGGCCACGCCGCCGGCGATCGTCAACGTGATTTACGGCGGCACCAACCCGGCGGCATCCATCACCATGAACGGGGAATGGGTGCGGGTGCTTTTCGCGGCCGGAACCAACGGCAACCTGTTCATCAAGAACGCGAAAATCTCCCGGCAGAGCGATGGGACCAATGCCGTGGTCGGCACCACTTCCAGCCTGACTTTCCCGCCCTCCAGCAGCTCCAGCATAAAGATTCTGAGCGGGCAAACGGCCTGGAGCGAATGGGTGCCGGGTTACGTGATCGACCGCGAGAACACCTACCTGGTTTCCTACGAACTGCAGACCGACGCCGATGTTTTCAACAACGCCCGCGCGCGGGCCAATTCCACGACGCCTTTCATGTCCTCGCTGGGCGGGGTCGAAACGAACGTCCTTGCCGGGGTCGGCATGCTGGAGGTGCGCTATCCCTCCCGCGGTCTCTACCGTTCCGGCATTTTCGACACCCGCCTGGCCAATCCCTCCTACCGGGAACTCAAGTGGACCCACCTGGAAAGCCTGGGCGAGGGCGCGGATATCGACGTCCGCGTGCGCAGCGGCAACCAGCCCGACCTGAGCGACAGCGGGGGCTGGCTTGAAGCCGGCTATTTCCAGCTCTGCAACGCCGCCAACAACCTGGCGCCCCTGGCCTCTCCGGGGCGCTACGCGCAATACGAGGTCCTGTTCGGGTGCGGCGGCGAGCACACCAACACCGCCAAGCTCCGGGATGTCACCATCGCCTGGAACGCCCCCACCGGGCTGGTGGATCTGCAGGTGGATTTCGGCACCGGTCCCAACTACGGCATCGTCAGCGCCACGGTGGACGGCAAGCCGTTCGTCAAGGGATTGGAGATTGAAATGGAGATTTTCAAGGAAGGTCCGTACGGCACGGTGACGGCTGCGGGCACCATGGAAATCCGGCCGCTGAACACGAACAAGTGATCCCGGTTGCGCCGGGCGAAACCGGGAGGGAGGCTGTCATGCGCGCGACAAGGTTTCAGACCGGGCGGAAGGGCAACCGGGCCTCCGGCCGCGACGGCGCGGCGCTGGTGACCATTTTGATCGTTTCGCTGATCCTGATGATCGCCGGCGCCGCCCTGCTGGTGCTTTCCGGCCAGTCCGCACACCGCATCCGGCGCACGGTGTTCGGGGCCCAGGCCCAGGCGGTGGCCGAGGCCGGCATCGCCGACATGGTGGCCAAGCTCGGCACCAACTACACGGCCTGGGAGAACGCCACCTACACGGCGACCTTCCTTTCCGGGGGCGTGTACCGGGTGACCACCCAGCTCCAGAGCAACGGCAACGTGCTCATCATCAGCGACGGCCTCTACCAGGGCGCCTCCAACCGCACGATCATGGAGCTGCTCGGCACCCTCACCACGCGCTACAACGAGCTCTACAACCTCGGCAGCGCCATCCTGTCCGGAGGCAACGTCAGCTTCGCCACCGCCGCCTTCAACATGGACGGCGACATCCACGGCAACGCCGACGTCACCGGGTCCAGCGGCGCCCAGAACGGGACGATTGACGGGGTCATCTCGGCCGGCGGCACGGTGGATTCCAACCTGGGCGGGAGCTCCCACACCAGCGGGGTTCCGCCGATCGTTCTGCCCCCCGAGGGGCCGTTCAATTTCGACAGTTACCGGACGCTGGCCATCAGCAACGGGGTTTATCTCGAGGGCAACCAGGCCCTGTCCGGCACGCCGATCGCCACCGCGCCCAATTACATCCTGTATGTCAACGGCAACCTGACCATCAACGGCAACAGCACCTACACCGGCACGATCGTGGCCAACGGCAACATCACGGTCAACAACCAGTTCACCCAGACCCAGCCGGCGGGAGTGTCCAACATGCCGTCGCTCCTGGCCACGGGCAGCATCAGCCTCTACAACCACGAGGAATTCAACGGCGTCATGTTCGCCCGGGTGAACATCGACATCGAGAACCACATCACCATCAACGGCGGAGTCATCGCCGGCGGAGCCACCTCGCTGCGCAACAACGTGACCATCCACCATGGCACCGCCTATCCCGCCTGGGACCCGCTCAACCCCGAGGTGCCCCCGGAAGTGATCGTCGGCGGCTGGTTGAAGTAGAGGGGGGGAAGAAGGGGTCAGGGGTCAGGAGTCAGGGGTCAGTAAGTTTAAGTCGGGTGGCAGGGCTTGTCCCGCGCCGCGCGGGATTCAGGGGGCGGGGATCAGCTGGCGCAAAGCGCAGAACACCTCGCCCACCGGCAGCCGCGCCAGGCCTTCCGTCGTCGGCGGCCGCGCCCGCACAATGGCGACCCAGCGGCCCCGGGGGGCCCAGATATCCGGATCGGTGGGACCGAACAGGGCCAGGACGGGCGTTCCCACCGCCGCCGCCAGGTGCGTGACCCCCGAGTCGTTGCCGACATAGCCCCGGCACAGGCTCAGAACGGCCGCGATTTCCGGGAGGGCAGCGTCTTTCAAAAGCCGCCGCCCGGCGCCCGCCGCTTCCAGTCCGCGGATGATGGCGGCATCCGCCTCCCCCGCCGTCCACAGCACTCGGCCCAGGCCGGCGGATCGAATGCGTTCCGCCAGGTTCTGAAAGGAAGCCAGCGGCCAGTTTTTCCCAAGGCTGCCGCTCCCGGGATGGAGGACGATGACCGGTCCGGACAGGCCGAGGGCGTTCAGCCTGGCCCGGCCGGCGGCGCGCAGGGGCTTGGGCAGTTCCAGCCGCGGGACGGCGCGGCCGGCGCCGGTTCCCGGGCCGGCGACGGCGGAAAGAAAGTGATCGGCGGCATGCCCGGCGCCGACCCGCGGCGGCACGGCCAGGACCCGCCGGGCCCCGCCCCGTTCCAGGGTCGTTTGCAGCACACCCTCCGGATCGTGCAGGAACGAGATGACCCGGTCGAACGAGCGCAGGAAATCCGATTCCTCGGACGGCAGGGGGGTATCGGCGACATGGTAACCGGCAAACCGCGCGGACTCGATGTCCAGGACTTGGTCAACCAGCCCCGCCGCCCTGGCCAGCTCGGCGATCCGGGGAATCCCCGCCAGGACGATTTCGGCCCGCGGCCAAGCCCGGCGCAGGGCTTGAAACACGGGCAGGGTCAGGATAAAATCGCCGAGGGCGCCGCCCCGGAAGACGAGCATACGCGGAGCGGTCGGAACGCGTTGAAATGCCAGAACCACCTGGATCCCATCAGGCCTGCGACAACGGAACCTCCCGGGCGCCCAAGCAGCGTCTTGAGGGCCGGCCGCTCCCCCAAGATTTATTCTGGCTTGGCAGGCAAAAAGGTCGCCTCCATCAATACGCCAGCCAGCCCAGCAGGAGCAGGCCCAGCCCCGCGGCCGCTCCGGCGGCGCCCACGGCCCGACAGACGCCGGGGCGGCCGGCCCAGGGCGCCGTCCATTTCCTGAGCAGGAAGGGACTCCAGACCAGGATCATGCCCGCCACGGCGAGGCCATAGGCGGTCAAGGTCATCACCAGCCGGCTGGGGTCGGGATGCACGAAGGCCGCCTCCAGAATCACGGCGGGGAACAACAGGCAGAGCCCGCCCAGCGCCCGCGCCGCCAGCAGTTCATCCACGAACACAATGATCAGCACATAGGCCACGGGCGCCAGGGCGCAGAGCGTCAGGCGATAGCGCGCCAGCCAGGCGATGTCGGCCCGCCAGACCAGCAGCGCCACCCAGCCGACGGCCACCGCCGCCAGGACGCGGCCGGCCCAGGCGTTCCGGGGGAATCCGAGGAGCCACCGCCCGACGGCTTGCGGCGCCAACAGCAGGCCGAGATGCCAGGCCAGGACCAGGGCGCCCAAGACCAGGGTGACCGCGGATAATGAGGACATCGTCGTGATGGCTTAGCTCCCGGTCAAGGTGGAACCGATCAAGGGCAGTGGAACCACGAAGGCACCCCCAGGGACGCTAATATTTTCTGAACTCTTTCCGCCTTCGGGTCTATTCGTGTTCATTCGTGGTTCTCTCCTGCCGAATCCAGGCTGAAAGGTTCCGCGGCGCGCGGCGGCCGACCCGCCGCAAGGGTTCCATACAACGTCTGTATTTTCGCGACATCAATCCGCACGGTCAGCAGATCGCCCCGCCGCACGTGCGCGGCGGCGTCGAACAGCACGATCTTATTGGTCCGGGTGCGGCCCATCCAGCGCACCGGGTTGCGCCGGCTGGGGCCCTCCGCCAGGACTTCCTGTTGGCTGCCCACCAGCGCCCGGTTGATCTCCAGGCAGCGCCGGTTCTGTTCCTCCAGGAGCGCGTGGTTGCGGCGCCGCTTCTCCTCCGGCGGCACGTCGTCCGGCCAATCGCCGGCGACGGTGTCCGGGCGGGCATTGTATTGAAAGATGAAGGCGTTATCAAACCCTATTTCCGCGGCCAGGGCGCGGGTCTGATCGAAGTCGTCGGGGGTTTCCGAGGGAAATCCCACGATGAGGTCGGTGGTGAGCGCCAGGCCCGGGACCGCGGCCCGCAGGCGCCGCGCGGCCTCGCGGTATTCCGCGGCCGTGTAGCCGCGGCCCATCCGCTCCAGAATCCGGTCGGACCCGGACTGGAGCGGCAGGTGGAGGTGCTCGCAGACCGCCGGCAGCTCGGCCACGGCCCGGACCAGTTCCGGCGTGCACCCGGCAGGATGGCTGGAGGTGAAGCGGACGCGCGCCAGGCCGGGGATGTCCTGCAGCGCCTCCAGCAGCCGCGGCAGGGGCTCGGAAAATCCGCGGGGCGACCGGCCGCCCGCCGGCCACACCGTGTTGGCGCGGCCGTAGGCCATGATGCTCTGGCCGAGCAGGGTGACCTCCCGGGCGCCCGCCGTCGCCAGGCCGCGGACTTCCTCGACGATCTCCGCCGCCGGCCGGCTCCATTCCGCGCCGCGCACCCGGGGCACGATGCAATAGGCGCACCGCCGGTTGCAGCCGAACAGGATGCTGACCAGGGCGGTCGGCCGGCCCGGCGCATGCCCTTCCGGTCCGCAGCCGGGCGGCCCGGCCGCGGGGTCGCCCCCTCCCGCCGAAATATCCAGCACGGGCTTGCGGCCCGCCAGAACCGCCTCCAGGATTTCGGGCAGGCGGTGCTGACAGCGCGTGCCCACGGCGAAATCGAGCCCCCGGGCCTGGCGCAGAATCTCCTGGCCCAGCCGCTGGACCAGGCAACCCATCGCGCCGATGATCCGGTCGGGCTTGCGCCTCCGCTCCGCGAGCAGCATCCGCAGCTTGCCCAGCGCCTTCGCCTCGGCCTTTTCCCGCACGCAGCAGGTATTGACAATGACCGCGTCGGCCCCGGCGTCTTCGTCCGCCGGGGCATGTCCCCGGGCGCGCAGGGCGGCGGCGAGCCGCTCGCTGTCGCGCTCGTTCATCTGGCAACCGTAGGTGATGATGCGGATTTTTATGAGACTTCCCCGGTGGAAGGGTTCAGGGTTCAGCCTATATTCAGTCGAAGATCAGGAATACTTCCTTGGGAATATTGACCGGACGCCATTGCGGCGCCGCCAGGGTGCCGCCCAGGTGAAATTCCAACAAGCGGCTGACCGGGTGGGTGACGAAGCGGAAGATGTCCGCCGCCAAGGTATGCTTGCGCAACAACTTGACCTGGACCGTGAAATCGAGGGCGCCATCCAGGGTCATCGCGCCCCGCCCCACCAGGCTGAACACGTCGCCCTCGATCAGGATTTCATCGGAATGGATTTTACCGTTGGCGATTTCAAACTCGGCCTCGACCTCCGTCTGCCGCATGAGGGCGCCGAGGCCGGGAATGATCCCGGCCAGAAAATCCGACAGCCCGCCGAACAACGGAACCTGGAACACGCGCCCCTCGCGAATGGTCACCCGGCCCCGGCCGCGGGCGGAGGCGCCCTGTCCCTCGCCGCTCAAGCCCTCGAGGACGAGGTGGGCGCTCACGGCGCCCTCCAGGGGCCCGGCCGGCGGCGCGGCCACGGCGGCCATCAACCGGCCGAGATCGACGTCCCGCACGTCCGCCTCGAGGTCGTAGTGCAGCGGGCCGCCGCCGGGAACGATCGAGATCGAGGCCCGGGCTTCGAACCGGCCGCCATGAATGGCCCCCCGCATATCCGTGATCTCGGTGACGTCGCCCGCCTGGCGCAAATCCAGGGTGCACTCGTCGGCCAAAAACCGGTTCCAGCCCGCGCGCCGGGCGCTGATCGCCAGGTTCAGGTCATTCGGCCGCGTCTGCCCCAGGCCGGCCGTGCCCCACCCCGCGGCCCGGAACGGCCCCTCGAAACGGAACTGCCGGACCAACCGCTCGACGAACGGATCGATCATCTGGGCCAACGCCGGGGGGTCCAGCGTTGCGCTCGCGTCGAAACTCGCCGTCCGCGCCTCCATGTCCACCCGGATCCAGCCCCGGCCGGCGCCTTCCGGGCGGACGGCGTCCAGAGGCGCCAGGGTCACGACCACCCCGCGGGTCCCAATCCGCTCCACCGCCACCCCCACCCGCGCCGCCGACACCGCGACCTCGCGGTAAGCCAGGTTGCGGACCGCGTTGCTGCTTTCCAGCCGGAACGCGTACTCCGGCTTCAACCGCCCCCGGAACTCCGCCCGCGCCAGCGGCGGCGGGCCGGAAAACCGGAACGCTTCCAGGATCCAGGCATGCTCAGGGCGCTCCCGCCGCAAGGCCGGCAGCGCCGCCCGCAAATCGAACTCCGACGATGCCCGGCCCTCGAACTCGGTGGAGGCCCAGCCGTAGTGCAAGGACAGGCTGACCGGGCCCCGGCCCCGGCCGCGGCCGACGACGGCCTCAAGCCGCTCGATCACCAGGGATTGCGGATCGCAGGCGAACCGGCACTCCGCCTTTTCCACGGGAACCCCCAGCACCTCGCCGCCCTTGATTTCCACAAGGCCCTTGGCCGCCAGCCCCCGGCTGACCACCCGGGCGCGCCAGGCGGCGGCGCCGGACCGACCGATCCGCGTATCCCGCGAATCGAGCCGCACCCGCAGGGCCAGCTGCCGCAGGTCCGAGACATCGGCCTCGAATTCGATCTCCGCGTTCAGCTCGTTGTTCAGGCGCACGTCCCGGCCCGCCTGCAGGAGCCGTTCGATGAGCGACCCCAGGCGGGCCTCCCCCAGCCCCTCCCCGGCCGCCGCCGGCCCGGAGGGGGAAGGTTCGGGCAACCGAAGATCGCCCCGACCGGTCAGCCGGATGCCGGCCAGGCGCGCGGAAAAGCTTTCAACCCGCAACCGGGTCGAGGTGTCCCAGGCCACCGCGGCTTCCAGCTGATCGAACACCAGCATCCGCGGACCGGCCGCGCCGTCCGCGGCGAGCAGGCGGAAGAGCCCGTTCTTGACCTGGCCGCCGCTGACGCCGACATCTCCCTGTAACCAGCGCCGAGGGTTGAATTGCAGCACGACTTTCTCGGCTTCAAACACCGGCTCCCCGATGTCGCCCCGGCGATGGCAGCGGACGCGCGAGGCGATGATGCCCTCGCACACGCCCAGCCGGATGCGATCCACGCTCACCACCAGGCCGCTGAACTGGAGCTGGCGCTCGATCGCCCGGGTCCAGGGCTCCGGCAGGCCGCGCAGGCTCAAATACAACCCCAGGACCAGGAGGGCGGAACCGCCCACCAGCACACCGTATTTTAGCAGGCGCAACACGGCTCCTCGCCAAGCTTTCCCGCGGCCGGACCGAACGACCCGATCAACGGACCAGGTCACGCCGCAGGCCATCTGCCAGGGTTTTCTCGAGCACGAACACGAGGTCCTGTCCCTGGACCATGGCGTAGACCCCGAGATCCTCCGAGGGGTCTCCAAAAACAATGACCTTCTGCACGCCGCCCTCGCCGGTCAGGCTGAAGGTGAGGACGGCGCGGCCCTCGCTCAGGCCGTAGACGGCCAGGTTCCGGCTGTCGCCGCGTTCGAACCGCAGCGCCTTCAGTTCCGCCGTCCGGGCCAGGAGGTCGCTCAGCGCGCCGCGCTGCAATTCGCCCCCGGCCGGCGCCGCCGGCTGCCAGAGGCCGGTTTCAGCCTGCTCCACAATCTGCTCCCCGCCATCCTTCCTCAAGGTGATCCTGCGAATGAGGGACGGATCGAGGGCCAGGACCGCGCTATCCCGGTAACTCAGCGGGTCCAGGGACAGGGTGGAGACCGCGGAGGCGGAAATCCGGTACACCGGCGCTTCGCCCTCAAACCGGGCCAGGACGAATTCCTGTCCCGGCCGGAGCGCGCTGATCATGAGCGCCCGCTTCGCCCGCTCGCCGGACGCCGCCGGCGGCGGCGCCGCCGCCAGAGCAACCCCCTGGGTGGCGCCCCCCCCGGCGGCATACCCCCCGGCCACCCGGAGGACGTAGGCGGGGGCCTCGCTCTCCACCGCCGCGCCGTTCGTGCCCTCGGCAACCGGGTCGAAGCGGAAGGTGTTCAGGCGGCTGATCAAATCCGCCATCGCCCGGCCATCGGCTTTCCACTGCCGGGGCTCGACAATCCACCAGGCCGAATCGGCGCCCTTCCTGAATTCCAGGGCCCGCTCGCCCTCTTCGATGCGGATGGATCCCATGGTCTCCGGGGCCATAAAGTACAGCCGCGAATCGCGCAGATCGGCCGCGGCCGCCAGCAGGGCTTCCAGCCGGTCGCGCCCAACCGTGACCAGGGCGCCGAGGTCGAGCCGGGCGGCATACACGGCGCCGCCGCGTTCATCCGCTTTCTTGCCGAAGGCCAGCCGCGCCTCCGTTTTGTCGTCCGCCTGCCAAATCCCCAGCTGCAGGACCGCTTCCTCATCATCCAGGCCGTAGGCCGCCGGGTCCCCCATGCGATCCATGACGAACCGGCTGACCGTCAGGGCAAACACCTGGTCCAGCAGGCGCGACACTTTCATCCAGTCCGCCCGCGCCAGCACCGGCTTGTGGATCACCCATTCCGCGCCTTCCTTGGCCAGCTGCACCAGGGGCCCGTCGGCGCGCTTGATTTCCAGGCGCTGGACAAAAGCGGGCGCACCCGCCAGCAGCGACGGGTCCCGGAGCGCGTCGGCGCCGCGCGGCATGATCTCCAGCAGGTTGGTGGAGGTGGCCACGACCAGGTCGTCCTGGTCGAGCCGGACATACACGGCGTTTTTCAGCGACGCCTCCCCGCCGACCGCCAGCAGGATGCGCTTGGCGCCGCTGCCCAGTACAATCCGCGCCCGGGGCTTGGCCAACCCGTAATCCTCCAGGGTCAACCCCCGCGCCTGGCGCTGGGCGGCGCTGATCATCTCGCCCCGCGGCAGCATCTCGAATCCGGCCAGAATGCGGTCCATGCACGCCGAATCGGCCCGGGCCGCCACCGGCTTCTGAAGCATCCACTGGCCGCGATCGTTGACGCACTCGATGAATTCGCCCTCGCGGAAAAAGGAGACGTAGGTGATTTTTTCCGGCTCGATGGCCAGCAGTGTCTTCTCCGCCGCCGGCGGCTCGGATCCCTCGCGTTCCCGGTCGACTAGCCAGTACACGCTCGCGGCCAGGACCAGGGCCAACAGGAGAAAAAATGTGGTTTTGAGATGCATGCGCTCCCGCCTCGGTCCGGCCGCGGACGGATGCCGCCCGCCCCGGCCCGTTTACCGCCGCCGCCGCCACCCCGCCACCAACCCGGCGGCAGCCACCACGGCCGGAAACCCGACCGCGAGGATCCCGAACACGGCGTAAAACTGCCGGCGGCTCATGAGAATGCGGAGACGCCCCGGGATCTTGTCGGGAATCGGCAGACTGTCGGTCCGTTCCAGGAGCCAGCTCACGGCAGACATGAAGAAATCCGCAGTGTGGCCCGCCAGCAGCGCGCCATTGGCCACGAAGGAGGAATCGCCGATCGCCACCAGGCGGCTCGGCCGGAGGGCCACGTCCATCCCCCGCGGCAGCCCTTTCTCGATGGCCACGGCCACGGCCACCGGCCCGGGCCGGTCCACGCCGGCGTCCAGGCGGGGCGGATTCTGGTTGGGCGACAGTTCCGCCCACCCCTCTTCCGAGCAGGAAGCCAACACCGTCAGGCGCGGCTTGTCGGCAGCGGGGGCCCCTGCCGGCGCCGCCGGCTGGAGCGACCGGGGCGCGTTGAAAACGGTTGCCGCCTTGTCGCGCGCCAGGCGCTCGGTGATGGGATGCCGGCCGTACTGGGTCACGAGCAGTTCCGGCCCGGTCAGGGTCAAGCCGACCACGCGGTCATCCGCCAGCTGAAGCCCCCAGGCCGTCAGAAGATCGCCCAGCCCGGCATCTTTGCCGGAATCCAGCAGCAGCAGGATGCGCCCGCCGTTATCGAGGTAGCGCCCGATCAGGTTCGCCTCGACCCGGCTGAGCCGGCGGGCCGGGCCGGCCACCGCCAGCAGGTCGCAATCCGCGGGAATGGCGGGAGTGGCGCCCAAGTTGAGCTCCGCCACCTCGATATTTTCGCGTTGCAGCTGCCGGGCCACAACGGAATAGCCGAACACCGGGTCGTAGCTGGACGGCTGGCGTTCCCCGTGCCCGGACAGGAAATAGACCCGCGGCCGGTCCGCCTGCCACAATCCCTGGATGGCCGA
The DNA here is from genome assembly GCA_964630555.1 of uncultured Verrucomicrobiota bacterium. Classification (GTDB taxonomy): domain Bacteria; phylum Verrucomicrobiota; class Kiritimatiellia; order JAAZAB01; family JAAZAB01; genus JAHIJO01. The sequence goes on from CAZVVD010000028.1 coordinate 17,515, forward strand.
AGAAAACACCTGCTCGCCGCGGAAGGCGGTCATGAGCTTGGGCCGACCGGTCAGCATGGGCGCAAAGTCGTATTCCGCCAGCTCCCTGACCGGCACGGTCCGCTTGCGGCCGCCGCCGGCCAGCACCACCACGTCGGGCTCGGTCACATCGTAACGCAGGACCAGTTCCTTGCTCCGGGCCAGGTCGCGGTGCGGATCCACGTACTCGACGCGGATCCGGGAGGAGGCCGATTCGTATTCCCCCAGCAGGCGCCGGACATCGCGGTAGAGATCGTGGCGGGAGCCGAGGAACACGATCACGTCCACGTCGCCCGGCAGCCGGCTCACGATGTCCAGGGTCTTTTCCGAAAGGCTGAAATAGCGGACCCGGCCCAGATCGGCGCGGTAAAAATGACGGGCCGCCATGAGGTTCAGCACCAGGGCCAGGCCGGCCGCCAGGGCCAGGGCCAGGGCCGTATTGAGCCCCGTCAGCCGCCGCTTGCCGCTAAAACGCATGGTCAGCTTCCCCCGGGGTCCCGCGGCCCCCTCACTTCCACTGGCGCGCCTCAATCGTTTTCACCGCCGCGAACAGGAACAAAGCGATGCCGGAGACGTACATGGCCACCGGGCGGGTATCCACGACGCCCTGGGAAAAATCGGCCATGTGCCGGACGCTCGACAGGTAAGCGAACCCCCCGTCCTCCGGCAGACCCCCGCCCAGGGCCGGGAAGGCGCCTTCGAAGAAGAACAAACTGACCCCGGCCAGGCACAACAGGGCCGCCACCGCCGGGCTGCGCGCCAGGGCCGAGGTGAACACGCCGATGGCGATAAAAAAACCTCCGCTCAGCAGTAGCAGGCTGTAGCCCGTGGCCACCGGGACGGGGTCAAGTTCCTCCAGGCCGGTGCTGAACAGGCGCAGCACGGCGGGATACAAGGCCATCGGCGCGCAAAGGATCGCGAAAAACGCGAGGGCCGCGCCGTACTTGGCCGCGACCACCTGCAGGTCCGTGACCGGCGCGGTCAGCAGCGCCTCCAGCGTGCCGCTCCGCTTCTCCCCGGCCAGCGTCTGCATCGTGATCAGCGCGATGGTCACCACGACCGCCGCCCAGAAGAAGACGGAACCGAAAAGCAGGTCGCCGAGGCCAAGGGGTTCCTCCCGGCTCCACGCGAGCGTCCGGCAGAAGTTCAGGCCGGCCACCGCCAGGAACACGGCCAGGATCGCAAAGCCCGTCGGCGAGCGGAAATAGGCCGCCAGCTGGCGGCGGAACAGGATGAAGATCGTGGTCATGATGGACTTTCCTCGCGGGTCCCCGCCGCCGTCAACTGCGCAAAGACCTCTTCCAGCCTCCGCGGATCCTGTTCCACCCGCAGCTCCCGCAAAGCCCAGCGGCAGTTCGCGACGGCCTCGAAAACCGCCGCGCGCGTCACCGGACCGGCCCCGCTCTCGATCCGGTAGCGACGCCAGTCCGCGCCGTCGGGCGCGGGGTCGCCCTCCCCCAGGCAGGTCACCCGGACCACGCCGGGCAGGGTCTCCAGCCGGCGCCGCACGGCGTCGGGCGGGCCGCAGATCTCGGCCACCGCTTGCTCGCGGCCGGGCGGCGAACCCAGCAGGGCGCCGGTCGCGTCGTCGGCCACCAGCCGGCCGCGGTTCAGGATCAGCAGGCGCTGGCAGAGGGCTTCCGCCTCCGGCAGGCCATGGGTGGACAGCAGGATGGTGTAACGCCGGCCGAGGGTCCGGATCAGCTCGCGCACGGCCCGGTTCTGGTTCGGGTCCAGGCCGAGGGTCGGTTCGTCGAGCAGCAACACCTCGGGGTCGTGCACCAGGCTATCGGCCAGGCCCACCCGCTGGCAATACCCCCGGGACAAGCGGCCGATGATGAGCCGGCCGGCGTCCCGCAGCCCGCACAGCTCCTTGACCTCCGCCAGGCGGCCGGCCAGCTTGCGCCGCGACACCCCCTTCAAGCGGGCCCGGAACGCCAGGTAGTCGTCCACGCGCATCTCGGGATACAGCGGCGCGGTCTCCGGCAGGTAACCGATCCGGCGCCGGACTTCCAGGGAGTCCGAGAAGACGTCCAGGCCGTCAACGGCTGCGCTGCCCTCGGTGGCCGCCAGGAACCCGGTCAGGATGCGCAGGGTCGTGGTTTTCCCGGCCCCGTTCGGGCCCAAAAACCCCACGACCTCGCCGCGCTTGACCGCGAAGGACACGTCGTCGAGCGCCACGGCGCCCGCAAAGCGCTTGCTCAGGCGGCTGACCTTGATCATCTCGTGCCCGGGATCGTTCTGCATGCGAAAAATCTACCCTGCCCGTAAGTCTTGATCAATTCCAAAAAAACCGTAGGATTCCCCAGGCGACACCACCATGACCGCCAGCACCCAGCTCGAGGCGTGTTTCCCCCTGGCCGCCGGTTACCGGCGGCTCTCGGACGACGCCGGCTACGACGGACCGGACCGGGGACGGCGCGTCCCGCGGGCCGGCGCGGTGGGCGAAGGGCCGATGGCCTTCGCCTTCAGCGAGCGCCATCTGAAATGCGCCTGGTTCGACAACGCCGTGCGCCCCGCGCATTTGCGGACCCAGGAGGGTGACGAGCTTACCATCGAACACCCGGGCCGCTGGAATCTCGAGGCCGGCCCCGATTTCCTCGGGGCGCGGCTGCGCCTGGAGCCCGAGCGCCGCCGCCTGGTCGGCGACGTCGAAGTCCACATCCGCCCTTCCGACTGGTGCCGCCACGGGCACCCGCATGACCCGGCCTACCGCCGGGTCGTCGCCCACGTGACCTGGTTTCCGGGCCGCCTGCCGGAGGGCAGCCTGCCGGCGGGCGCCGTGCAGGTCGCCCTGCGGGATCCGCTGTCCGCCGATCCCCTGTTTTCTTTTGAGAGCCTCGACCTGGCAGCGTATCCCTTTGTCCGCCGGGGCGCCGATACGCCCTGCGCGCGGCGCCTGGCGGGCTGGCCGCCGGAAGACCTCGCCGCCCTGCTTGATTCCGCCGGCGAGGAACGCCTGCGCCGGAAAGCCGAACGCCTGGCGCTCGCCGCCCGGGAGCGGGGCGCCAACCAGGCGCTTTACGAGGAGCTGATGAGCGCCCTGGGCTACAAGCATAACCGCTCGCCCTTCCGGGCCCTGGCGCGCGCCTGCCCCCTGGCGGACCTGCGCGAAGAGTCCGGCCGGGACGCCTTCACGGCCTACGCCCTGCTGCTGGGCCTCTCGGGCCTGCTCCCGGCGCAAACCGACCGGAGCTGGGATCCGGAAACGCGTACCTGGGTCCGCCAGCTCTGGAACCGCTGGTGGAAACTCGCCTCCCGCTGGAACCGCGCGGCCCTGGACCCCGCCGCCTGGAAGCTCGGCGGCCTCCGTCCGGCCAACCACCCTCGTCGGCGCCTCTGGGCCGCCGCCGGCCTGTTCACCCGGGATCAGCCGCCGGCGGAGTGCGCCCGGGCGCTCCCGGGCGAGCCGCCGGCGGCCTGGCTGGAGCGCATCCCGGCCTGGCTGCAACCCGACCCCGGCGCCTACTGGCGTCACCGCCTGGCGCTGGGCGGCCGGCGGCAGCGGACGACGGTCGCCCTGGTCGGCGCGGCGCGGGCGGCGGGCATGATCGTCAACGCGCTGGCGCCTTTTCAGGCGGCCGCCGGGCCGCCGGCGTGGAGCGGCGAACTCCTCCGCCTGCTGCCGCCCGGGGAGGACAACGGCCTGGCGCGCCAGGCGGCGGCGAACCTGCTGGGGCCGGACCACAATCCCCGGCTCTACCGGAACGGATTGCGTCAGCAGGGCCTGCTGCAACTGTTCGCCGACTTCTGCCTCGACGACCGCTCCGGCTGCGCCGCCTGCCGGCTCGTCAAGAGCCTGGAAGCGTATCGCGTCCGGCAAGAAACAGGGGCCTGAGGTGCTTGTCGAAGAGAGTCTCCGCGACCAGTCCGCCGATCCGCTCGCGGCCCGTGTCCAGGGCCTGTAGGCAAGCTGCGCCCATGTCCGCCGCCACCTTGGGCAGCTGCCGGAAGTGGGGGTTGAACGCGCGGCTGCGCGCGTCGGCCTCCGCCACGCCGAGGGCGAACCGGTCGCTCGGTCCGATGAACGCGTTCACGTTCTTGTGAGATCATCCCGATCCGAGGAGTCGCCATGCCGGAATACTCCCAGAAAAACATATCGGCCGACCTGCCGTCCCTCCGCGGCCCACGCCGGGCTTCCCACCCGCTGCCGGAGGGCGTCTGGCCGGTCATGCTGACTCCCTTCCGGTCCGGCGGAGGACTGGACTGGAAGGCCGCCGATGCCCTCGTGGACTGGTACGTAGCGCGCGGGGCGGCCGGGATTTTCACCAGTTGCCTGTCGAGCGAAATGTACCGCCTGACGTCCGGCGAGCGGCTGCGGCTGGCGGCCCGCACCGCAAGGCGTTCGGCGGGCCGGGTCCCCGTGGCGGCCGCAGGGGCATTCGGCGAGACGCTCTCCCGGCAGGCGGACATGGTGAAGCGTTTCGCCGACACGGGGGTCGCCGCCGTGGTCTTGACGGTCAATCAACTGGCCTCGGAACACGACACCGAGGCGAGGTGGCAGCGGAGAGCCGAGGCCCTCTTCAGGCTGTGCCCGGACATCCCGCTGGGGCTTTACGAATGCCCGGAACCCTACCCCCGGACGTTAAGCCCAAAGCTGCTGCGCTGGGCAGCCGAGACGCACCGCGTGATCTTCTACAAGGACACCTGCTGCTCCCTGCGGGCCATCCGCGCCAAGCTTCACGCCGCGGCCGGCACACCGCTGGCCTGGTTCAACGCGCACGCGCCGACCCTGTTGGAATCACTCCGCGCCGGCGGCCAGGGCTACTGCGGGATCGCCGCGAACTGCTACCCGGAACTTTTCGCCTGGCTGTGCGCCCAGTTCCGGCGGCATCCCGGGGCGTGCCGGCGCCTGCAAGGCTTCCTGACCCTGGCCGATATGTCCGTGCGGCACGGCTACCCGGCTTCCGCCAAGCGCTTTCTCGCCCTGCTCGGCCTGCCCATCGGACCTTCCTGCCGGGTCCCCTCGGCCGCGGCCAGCCCGGGAGATGACGCCGCCCTGATCCTCGCAAACCTGCGCGCGGCCGTCCGGGCCGCCGCCGAAAAACTGCCCGCGGCGGCTGATCTCCGCCGGCCGCGCTCCCGGCCGGCGGGATGCCGGAGGAATCCAGGGCGCGCCCGAAATCCCAAGGCCCCGATCATCCCGCCGCGATGAGGCTGACGGGGCCCAGCAGGCCCGCCGGCAGCGTCGGCCAGTCGCGGGCGTCCAGCGGCTGGTACTCCCGGTTCACGATGTTGATATCGTCAAAGATCTTCCATTCGATTCCCCGCCTGTCCAGGTCGCGAATCCGATTGGCCGCGAGATTGGTCACCTCGATCTCCAGCTCGTTCCCCGTCATCCTGACGCCCCGGAGCAGGGTCCGGAAGAACGGGCCGATCAAGGTCACGGCCGCGCCGCCGTTCAGGCGCACGCGGGCGCTCGCGTGAACCTCGCCCAAGTCGAGCGCCCACACCTCCCGGCGCGCCGGCGCATCGAACTCCAGGCGGTAGCGGGCGGTCCCGGCAAAGCGTTCCGCGTCGCCGCCCCGCTCGGTCCAGGAGGCCAGCGCATCGGTCGTGTAACCCGGCGGCAGGACCGGACCCCCTTCGAGAAACTCGACCCGCCACGTGCCCGCCAGCGTGTGGCGGGCGGCATCCGGCGCGAGGTAGGTCCAGGCGCCGGCGCGGCGACCCGGACCCGAAAAAGCCCAAAGGAACAACGCCCTCCCGGGTTCGAGCTGGATGCGCACCTCGCGATCGTGACGACCGCGCGTTTGGGCGGCTCCCGTTTTCCCCGTCATGGGATCCATGATCCGGACAGCTTCAAACGCGACGGCCAGCCGCACCCAGGCGTCGACCGGTTGCGGGCCCTGGTTGGCGACAAAGTACATGTGACCCGCGCCCTGCCGGCGGCGGACGAACAGGACGCCGGGAAGATCGGCCAGGGTCTCACGCCGCGCGCCGAGAGCCGAGAGCACCGCTTCGATATCGCCGGCGCGCGGAACGCGGGCCATCTGCTCCGCAAAGCGGGCGCGATGCGCGCGCCCAACGGACAGGCCCGGGATATCCGCGGGCGCCGGAGCCAAGAATACGACAGGGCCGCCCCGGGCGGACAGGTCACACAGGACGTCGAGCGTTTTCAACGGCATGAAACGGCAGGGGGGAACAATGAGGGCCTGGTAGGCGCCACCGGGCGCGCGCAACCGGCGCCCGGCAAGCCGCAGCCCCTCGATCTGGCGGTCCGACACGTAGTCAAAGCCGTACCCGCGCCGCCACAAGCGCCGGAAAGTGTTCGCAGCCGCAAGGCCCGTGAGCCAGTCGCCTATGATCGTGAACCCCTCCGCGATCCGGCGCCGGGGGTCGTGCAACACGTCGTGAACCGGCAGATAAACCAGCAGGCGGTTGTCGGAACGGCCGGCCTGCAGGACGGATTGACAACGGCCAATGTAGGCGTTGAGCGCGGGCAAATCACGCCAGAGCGTGTTTTGGGGATTGAGCTGCGTCGAGGCATAGAACAGCCAGCCGGGCCAGGCCGCCCCGGGAGGCGAGTAGGCCGTGCCGTGGAACACGTGGTGGTTGACGCCGGACGCAAAAAGGTTATCGACCAGGAGCTTCAACGCGGCCAGGCTCACGTGAAAATGCTCGTCAAGCCAGGTGCCCGTTTCCGAAGAGACCCGGCGCCGGCCGGCAACATGGGCGGCCGAGGAGGCCAGCTTGGAGATGAGGGGGGTATCGGCCGTCACCCGCCTGAACACCTCGGTCTCGGGGATGTCGGCGGCCGCGTAGAAATCCAGCAGGTTGCCCGGCGCCCCATGCGCCTGCAGGCGGCTGAGCTGGCCCAGCTCGTGGCACCACGCGACCCAGGGGATAATGAACTCGCCAAGCGCCAGCTCGGCCAACGTCACCTGCACGTCGTAACGGACGCGCGCCGCAACCTCGGCATCGCCGGCGCCGGCCAATGCCGCCAGGCGCCCGGCCAGGTCGTAGCCGCGTTTTTCGCGAAAGCGGACGAAAAAATCGGGGCAGCAATCCGAACCGTATTCCCAGGAATCGTGGAATTGCGCCCGGAAACCGAGCCCCTTGAACGGCCGGCGGAAATGGTCGATCGCCGCCTGCAGCGACGCCCGGCTGAAGGGATTGAACGCGCGCCCCTCGCCGCCCGGTCCCGCCCTTTTGACCGGCTCAACGCATGGCCGGCATTCCGCCCTGTAGCCGGAGCCCCGGCCGGCCTTGACCAGCCGCAGGCGCGCGGCGGATGTGGCCTCGGTGATGAAGCGGCCTCCGATGCGCCAGCCGCTTCCGGGAGGAAAGTCCACTTTCATCCCGAGACGGCGGGCCTCCTTGACCGCATGCCGGGCCATGCCGACCCAGGCCGCCGAGAGGTAATCGATGTTCCGGGACTCCTGGCCTTTGACGCCGTAAATGCTGGTGATTTCCACCCCGCCCAGCCCCGCCCGGCGGTAGGTCTCCAGCAAGCGGGTGATGGTGGGACGATCCACGGCGGCGCCCAGCCACCACCATCGGGTCCACGGACGGCTTTCCGCCGTCATCCGGGGCCAGTCATTGCTTTCAGGCTGCATGGCAGAGATTCATCCACGACCGGGTCTTGCGAAGCCGTTTTGCCGGCCAAGAAACGACCGTGCCACGGAGCATACAGGCCTTGCCATGTTTGTCAAACCGGCCCGCGCTGTCGGCGGGCAGAGCCAGACCTCGGACGGCGCCTGGCCCCTGTTTTGCGCCTGGCGCCGGGACACCATCGCCCATGCGGTGCTCACCCCCGCCGCTCTCCTCTCCGGCCGCCCGGCACTCGGCCTCAACCCCTGAAGGGCTGCGGACACGGCAGAGGATGGATAAAACGCGCCCGTTGCCGGGCTTGCATGGGCGCCGACTGTTCCCGGATCGAGCCGAGTGAGGCTGCCGATCCGCCCAGAAAGAACCGGGCCCCTGCCTGCTACCGGAAGGTCCAGTGCTTCTGCATCAGGAAATTGAACAGCACGGCCACGCACTCGGCGCCGGCCTTGGAAGCGACCGCCTCCCAGCGCCAGCCGTCATGAAACAGCCACAGCAGCGCTTCGGTCAGCGTGAAGCTCAGGCCCCAAACCACCCAGAAACGCACGAACTGGACGGGGAGCGCGGCCCGGCCCAGGCCCCGGAAGGTCCATTGCCGGTTCCCGGCAAAGCCGAACAGGCCGCCCAGCGGACGGCTGACGGCGTTGGCCACCACCGGGTGCAGCCCCAGCGCGTAGTGCAGCAGCGCGTAGGCGGAATAATCCACGAGCGCCGCCCCGACGCCCACGGTCAGGTAGCGCCTGAAATCAGCCAGCAGTGCGGCGGGTCGCCGCGCGTTCCCGGGGATCGCCTGCAAATTCGCCATTGCCATCCGCCCGCGTTTTCCCTTACCCTGCAGCCGAACATTATATGCGGAAGGCGTCCGAAAAGCAATGGCCCATCAAGGTCAAGCACCCCGGCGGGTGGCCGTCGGCCTGAGCGGCGGCGTGGACTCCACCCTGGCCGCCGCCCTGCTGCTGCGCCAGGGCTGCGAGGTCGTCGGCCTCACCATGCAAACCTGGGACGGCCCCCCGCCGGCCGCGGGCGCACCCCCGCGCTCCGGCTGTTACGGGGCGGGTTCGGAAAAGTCCCTGGAGCTGGCGCGCGCCATGGCGGCGCGCCTGGGGATCCGGCACCAGGTCATCCCGCTGGCCAGCGAATTCCGGGCCGAGGTCCTCGGCTATTTCCGGCACGAGTACCTGGCGGGACGGACCCCCAACCCGTGCGTGGTCTGCAACCGCCGGCTCAAGTTCGGTCTGCTGCTGGAAAAAGCCCGCGCGGCGGGGATCGACTTCTCTTTTTTCGCCACCGGCCACTACGCCCGGGTGGAACACCCCCCCGCCCCGGCCCGCGGCCGGCTGCTGCGCGGACGCGACCGCGCCAAGGACCAGTCCTACTTCCTGGCGCAGCTATCCCAGGAACAGCTGCGGCAGGCGCTCTTCCCCCTGGGCGCGCTGGAAAAAGGCGAGGTCAGGGCCCTCGCCAGGGAATTGGGCTTTGCCGATGCCGCCGCCCAGCGGGAAAGCCAGGACTTTTTCAGGGGCACGGACTACGCGGAGCTGTTCGGGGAGGACGAGAGCGCGGCCGGCCCCATCGTGGACCGCGCCGGCCGCGTCCTGGGCCGGCACCGGGGCCTGGTGCGTTATACCATCGGCCAGCGCCGGGGACTGGGGTTGGGCGGCGCAGCCGCGCCGCTCTATGTCACGGCCATCGACGGCCGGGCCAACGCCCTCGTGGTCGGTCCGCGGGAGGATCTTTTCAAGGATCGCCTGCTGGCGACCGATCTGAACTGGATCGCTATCGACCCCCCGCGGGAGCCGCTGCGGGCCCAGGTCCGCATCCGCCAGCAGCACCGGGAAGCCGAGGCCACCCTGCTCCCCGCCGGGAGCGCGGAAGCCCCGGCCGTCGAGGTGCGGTTCGACCGGCCGCAGATGGCCATCGCGTCGGGACAGGCCGCGGTGTTCTATCAGGATGATCTCGTGCTCGGCGGCGGGATCATCGCCGCCTGAATCCGCCGCCGACAGCATTCCCGCGACCGGCCGGGCGAGAATCAGCCGGCGGGCAGCCACGTTTGTTGGCCGCCGAACGGCGACCTACGGCACGTTTTTTGGCACAGCAGTGTAATCTGCTGGCCAAAAATGCCTTCATCGTGAACGGGGCTGCGTTCATGAATAAGGCAGGCTAGTCCGCGGGCGGCGCCTCGGTCAGCGCGAAATCCACCGTGATATCCTTGTAGTCGCCGCCGAAGCCGGGCGGCAGGGCCGGCAGCTGCGCCACGGACTCCACGGCTTTCAGGGCCGAAGCGTCCATCTGGGGATTGCCGGAAGATCGGTCGAGGGAGCGCCGCAGCACCCGGCCGTCGCGCCCGACCCGGATCAGCACCCGGGTCGTCAGTCCCCGGTTGCCGGCCAGGGCGCTGGGCTGCTGCCAGGCCTCGTAAAGCGTTGCGCGCACCATGGAATAATACCAGCCCAGCGGATCGTAGCGCCCCCCGCCCCCGGAACCCGCGCCGGCCCCGCCCATCCCGGCGCCGGGGGCGCCGGGCCCGACGCCTTTCACGGCCGACCCGAGCAGGTCACGGATGGCGCCCTGGGAGAGTTTTTTGGGCTCCGGCCCGGGTGGCCGGCTCGGCGGCGCCTTCACGACCGGGAACTGCGTTTTCACGGGCCGCGGCTTGGCCGGCTTTTTTTTCAAAATTTCCAGGCCGTCATCCGGCCGGCTGGCGGCCGGGCGTTCCGCCGCCGCGGGCGCGGCGGCCGCCTGGCCGCCCCTCCCGCCGCCCCGGCCCGGCGGTCCGGCCGGCTGGAGATCGAACGGGGACAGGTCGCGCGGGGTCCGCACCCGCCAGGCCGTCAGCGACCCGATCAGCAGGCCGCCGATGGCCAGGGCGTGGACCAGGGCGCTGAGCACGGCGTTCCGCGCCAGGGGGTGGGCGCGGACGCGGACCGCGAACCCCGGCTCCTCCGACCCGTCTGGCTCGAGCGCCGCCATAGTGGAGATCCGTTCATTACGGGGGCCGGCCGCCGCGGCCCGGGGCGGAGCGCCCGCCCGGTCCGGCGCGCCAAACGGTTGGCCTCATTTCCGCGGCGGGTCGATGGTCAGCGCCTGATTGCCGCCGCGCGCCAGCGCCGCGATCATGCCGCTGCCGAGGGTCGCCAGGACCTTGGCCAACGGGGCCTCGAAATCCTCCTGGCGTTCAAACGCCATGCACACCCCGGTGATCGTCACCGGGGTCCCCACGTCCCGGCCGGCGCACTCCTGCACGCGCTGGCGGATGGCGGTCAGCACGGCCTCGGCCTCGGCGCGGCCCATGCCCCCCAGGCAAACGATGAACTGGTCGGCTGAAAAGCGGCCGATCACGTCCATGGGCCGGGCGCACTCCGCGATCAGGCGGCGGGCTTCATCCAGCAGGGCGTGGCCGGCGTTCACCCCGTGGGTGGCAACGAAACGCGCGTAGCCGTCAATCTCCATGAAGAGCAGCGCGAGCGGCAGGCGGTAGGTCTTGGCCCGGGCCCGCTCGCGGTAGTATTCCACCAGGAAAGCGTGATACTTCATGGCCTTGCTGGCCCCGTCGATCCGCTCCAGGTGGCGGGCGAGCTCCAGCAAACCGTACTTCTCCAGCAGCAGGCCGAGCAGGCGGCAGGCGGCCTGCAGGCGCCGGACTTCCTCGGGCGTGAAGTCGCCCGCCTGGCGGTCGCAGTGCAGGTAGCCGACGGCGCGCTGGTGTTGAATGAGGGGCGTCAGGCAGGCCGACGCGAACTCGTGTTCCAGCCGCGCCTCGGCGTAGCCGGGCTGGGCGGGGTCGGCGCCGTTCAGCACCACGGTCTCGTGCTTCAGCAGGATGCGGGGCAGCAGGTCGCCGCGGACCTCCCGCAGAAATTTCTTGCTGAACGAATAGCTGATCTGGCGGGAGTTGAGGATGCGCAGCTCGTCGGTGTCCTCGTCCACCATGAGCAGCGCCAGGGAGTGGTGCGGCACGGTCTCGCGCATCCGCTCCAGGAACACATGCAGCGCCTGCTCGAAGGTCAGCGCGCCGGCAAGGTCCTCAAACACGTCGTTCAGCCAGGCGGAAAAACCGTTTGTTTCGCAGGCCATAAGCTGGTATCCTCCCTTGACGGTCGTTGGCCAATGCCTTTTCTTCAACCTATCCTATCAGGAATGGCGGCGTTTGCCACGATAATCTTCGGCATGAAAGGAACCGGCCCGTGACGGCCCCGCCGATCCCGATTCCGCCCTGCCCGGACTGCCGCCGCCTGGTTCGCCAGGCGCTGCGGGAGGACCTGGGGCCGGGCGATCTGACCTCCGCGGCCCTGGTCCCCGCCCGGCGGCGGGCGCGCGCCGCGATCCTGGCGCGCGGCCCCTGCGTCGTGGCAGGCGCCGGGGTGGCCCGGGCCGTCTTCGCCGCCCTGGATCCCCGGAGCGTCTTCACGGTCCTCGTGGCCGACGGCGAACGCGCCGGACCGGACCAACCGATCGCGCGGGTGGAGGGGCGGGCCCGGGCCATCCTGGCGGCCGAGCGCACGGCCCTGAATTTCATGCAGCGCCTGACGGGCATCGCCACGCTCACCGCCCGCTTCGTGGATCACGTCAAGCCCCACCCCGTCGCCATCCTGGATACGCGCAAGACCACGCCGCTCCTGCGCGGCCTGGAAAAATACGCCGTCCGCTGCGGGGGCGGGGTCAACCACCGCCTGGGCCTCTTCGACCGCGCCCTGCTGAAGGACAATCACCGCCGGCTCTGGGCGGATGGGGGCGGCGGCAGCCTGGCGGCGGCGGTGGCCGCCATCCGGCGCCGGAGTCCCGGGGCCGAGATCGAAGTCGAGGTCGAGACGGAATCCGAGCTGCGGGATGCCCTGGAGGCCGCGCCGGACTGGATTCTGCTGGACAACCTGGCGCCGGAAGCCCTGCGGCGCTGCGTGGCCCTGACCGCCAGCCGCTGCCGGCTCGAAGCCTCCGGCGGCATCACCCTGGCCAACGTCGCCGCGGTTGCCGCGACCGGCGTCAACGCGATTTCCCTGGGCTGCCTGACGCATTCCGCGCCCGCCGCCGATCTGTCGCTGGAACTGGAATGAATGGTTCGCAGGGCGAACAATTGGCATGGCTCAAACTCGGAGTATGTGCCGCGCTACGACTCGTGCTTCGTAGCGAAGGCAGCCTTCGCTGACTTCGCAGAGTAGCAGCGGCACGCTTGGCGCCACTCGTAGCGTGGCGCCTACGGTTTTGAATCACGCCAGAAAATTCATCATGGAAAAAAAACTCCAGGAACTGAACCGGGCCCCGGCCGCCGGCCGCCTGGGCCGGCCGCTCCTGCGGTTAGAGACCGTCGCCTCCACCAACGACGCGCTGAAAAAGCAGGCCGAGGCCGGCGCCCCCGAGGGGTGCGCCGTCGTCGCCGACGAACAGACCCGGGGACGCGGACGCCAGGGCAGAACCTGGTTGTCCCCAAAGGGCCTGGGCCTCTACCTCTCGGTCCTTTTCCGGCCCAGGTGGCCGGCCGCGGACACCGCCCTCCTCGGCCTGCTGGCGGCCGCCGGCGTGGCCGCCGCCCTGGAAGCGCTCGGCGTCAGGGAGATCGGAGTCAAGTGGCCGAACGACGTCCTGGCGCATGGGAAAAAAATCGCGGGCATCCTGGTGGAGCCGCGGATCAGCCGCCGCCAGATCGAGTTCGCCGTGATCGGGATCGGGATCAACGTGCGCCAAACCCGGACCGACCTGGCGGCCCTCGGCCGCGGGGCGGCAACCTCCTGCCGCCTGGAGGGGGTGCGCGCGGAGCGCGACCGGGTGCTGGCCAAGGTCCTGGAGGAACTGGGCCGCCGCTACGATCCGGCCCGGCCGGCGCCGAAGGACCGGATCCTGGCGGAATGGGCGCGGCGGCAGGCGGGACTGCTGCCCGGGAAATAAGAAAAAATGGATGACACCACGGAGGCCCGGTGCTCGACCTGTCTCTTCGATCGCCTTCCATCTCCACCCAGCGTGTTGTGTGCATTTTGTGCAGGGCACAACGATGGATCGCGAGAGGAGACGGAAGGAGAGTTCCTTCCTCCGTGCCTCCAGCGATGCGGGTGGTGAAAATCTTGCTCCGAATTTTCCGATATGAAACCTTTCATCATCGTTGTTGATCTCGGGAACACGAGCACGTCGTTCGCCCTGGCGCGGGGAACCCGCATTCTCCACGCCGGACGCCTGCCCACCCGCGGGACGGACCGCGGCCTGATCCGCCGGCGCCTCGCGGGACTGGTCCGCGGCCGGCAGGTCCAAGGCGCCGCGCTCTGCTCGGTCGTGCCGGCCCGCAACGGGATTTGGGCCGCCGAGCTCAGGCGCCTGACGGGAACCCGGCCCCTCATCGTGACCCACCGGCTGAAGCTGGGCATCCGCCTCGCCTATCCCCGGCCAAAAACCATCGGGGCGGACCGCCTGGCCAACGCCTGCGCCGCCGCCGACCGCTACGGTGTGCCCGTGATCGTCGCCGATTTCGGGACCGCCCTGACCTTCGACATCGTCTCGCGGCAGGGGGCCTACCAGGGCGGGGTCATCGCGCCGGGACTGCCGCTGATGACCGACTACCTGGCCGAACGGACCGCCCTGCTACCGCGCCTGCGCCTCGATGCTCCCGTCCGGCGCCGGGCGGGGAGCGCCATCGGGAAGAGCACGGCTCAGGCCATGCGGATCGGGGCGCGGCTGGGCTATGTCGGCATGGTCCGGGAAATTGTCGGGCGGCTGAAACGGACGTTGCGCGAGCCGCGGTTGCGCCTCTGCGCCACCGGCGGCTATGCCGCTTGGGCCCTGGCCGGGTCGGGGTTGAAGGTGCGGATCGACCCGCGCCTGACCCTGCGGGGCATCGCCCGCATTGTCGAGCTGAACCGGAAGAAAGATCGTTGAAAACGAAGAGGATTGATGGAAAACGATTGGGCAGTTGCGGAAGCGTACGACGGGAGATGGATTCGTAAAACCAAGCGTCTTGTGGACAAGCCGCTCCACCAGGGAACGGACAGGTGGAGCGCGTTATCCCTAAC
>CAZVVD010000029.1:0-31827 GCA_964630555.1 uncultured Verrucomicrobiota bacterium
CTCGATGCGGCAGAATCGGTTCATGCATCCATTCCTGTTGTGCCCACGGAATACACGGAACAAGATGAAAGGGGAATCAATAAGATAAACTGCATTATGGCTGATTTTCAGTGTGATTCTGCGTGGGCTCTGGGCAGTCCAAATGCAAAAGCCGGCAGGCGTTCGCCCAGGTGCGCTCCGCCAGTGTTTCCGCGGAAACGTTCCGCAAGCGGGCGACGGCCTCCGCCACCAGGGCCAGGTTCGCCGGCTCGTTGCATTCCCCCGCCGCGCCTACCGGCGCGAGATCGGGGCTGTCGGTCTCGATCAGCAGGCGCTCCGCGGACACGGCGGCCGCCGCGCGTTGCCCCCGTTGGTTGCCTGACCGCGTCACGGACCCGCTGAACGAGAGGTAAAAGCCCAGCGCCTCCAGCTCGCCCACCAGGTCCGGCGGCCCGGAATACGAGTGCAGGATGCCGCCGGCGGCGAGCCCGCCCTCGGCCTTGACCAGCTCCAGCAGGCGGCCCCAGGCCTTCCGGCAGTGGACGGAAACCGGACGCTTCAGCTTCCGCGCCAGGCGCAGTTGGGCCAGGAACACCTCCTCCTGTTCCGTGTCGCGGCGCTCGGTCATCGCGTGGTCGAGCCCGATTTCGCCGACGCCGGCTGAAGGAACGGATGTCAGCATGCTTGCCAGAACCTCCGCCCACTGTCCGCTGCGCCCCTCCAGGACCCAGGGATGGATGCCGAAGCTGGGGAGGATGGCGTCCGGGTGCGCCTTCGCCAGTTGGCGCACGGCCTCCCAGTCGGCTTCCCGCGTTCCGCAGCAGAGCAGGCGGCCGACACCGGCGGCGCGGGCCCGCTCGAGCACCTGGGGCAGGTCGGCGACCAGGCGCTCATCCTGCAAATGGCAATGGGCATCGAAGAGGCGGTGCATAACCGGGCAATCAGCAAAGCGTTTACGGATGGACAAGGATTTTTACCACGAAAGGCACGAAACACACGAAATAAATAAGCCCGTTTCTACAAATCCGATTTTCGTGTTGTTTAGTGTGTTTCGTGGTTAGCAGTTCTGTTCATCTGCTCTTTTGATTTTCCCGCACGACTGCGGCGTTGCGTTGCAGGCGCGCGAGGCCCAGCCGGAGGACGGCGCTGCCGGCGAAACGGCGTTCAAAGTCGGACTCCGTCATGGCGAGGCATTCTTCCGGCGCGGGCAGGGGCTGATTGGCGGCGGAGAATTCGGGCAGAATCCCATTGGCGGCGTCCGCCGGGGAAGGATTGCGCGGGCACACCGCCGTGCAGCGGTCGCAGCCGAAGAGCATCGTGCCCACGGCGGGCCGGAGCGCCGTCGGGATATCGCCCTTGTGTTCAATGGTGAGATAGGACACGCAGCGGCGCGCGTCCACCAGGCCGTCGGCCTGGATCGCGCCGGCGGGGCAGGCCTCGACGCAGAGCCGGCAGTCGCCGCATCCGCCGGCGGCCGGGGGCGATTCTTCCAGCTCCAGGTCCGTGAGCAGTTCTCCCAGGAACAGGCAGCAGCCCAGCTCGGGATGGACCAGGCTGCCCTGCCGGCCGATCCAGCCCAGCCCGGCGCGGCAGGCCCACTCGCGCTCCATGATCGGGGCGCTGTCCACGCAGACCCGCGAGCGCAGGGGGGCGTCCATTTGTCCGCGGATCGCCTCGGCCAGGGCCTTGAGGCGGCCGCGGAGGACGTCGTGATAGTCCCGGCCCAGCGCGTAGTTGGACCAGGGCCCCGAGGACCGGCCCGAGGGATAGCGCGCGGCGGCCACAATGATCGTCTTGACGTAGGGCGCCAGGAGCGCCGGCTGGGCGCGCAGGGCGGAATTTGCGGACAGCCAGGTCATGCCGGCGGCATAGCCCTGGTCCAGCCATTGGCGGAAACGGTCAAACGACCGGCTGGGTCCGGCGGCGGCGAAGCCGACCGCGGCGAACCCCAGCCGGCGCGCTTCTTCCCGGATAAAGGATTCGAGGAGCATGAGATCTCAGCAGTTCAATGGTTAATGGTTGATGGGGAATGGTTGATGGTTAATGGTGGAGGCAACGGTTCACGGTTTGCCCGTGGCTACGGGGTCGTGAAGGCGAAGGAGCGTTCAGCGGTTACGAATGCTTTTCTGGTGAAGCCAGCTTCCTTCTTGGCGGGAAGCCCGTTGGGCATTCCCACCCTACAATTTGGACTCGGTTGTAGGGCGGGCACGGCCGGCGTAGCTCGGATTGCCCGCCTCAGGCAGGCCGCGGGCCGACGGCTGCCTTATTTCTTCCTGCGGCGCTTGCCTGGCCGGGTGCCGCGCGCGGCCATGCTGGAGACCTCGTCCAGCGCGCGCCCTTTTGTTTCGCGGACGACTTCGGGGAGCAATTCCGGCGGAATGCCGCCGGTCCGGTAGCGCCGGGGCAGGTCGAGCCGCTCGAAGCGCAGGTAGATGCCCCAGGCCAGGCCGCCATGCGAATCCAGGGCCACGAGGATTTCATGCTCGCCCCTGGCCGCGCTGAACGGCACTTTCGCCTTGTCAGGCGTGGCCGGGTTGGCGCCGGCGGGATCATAAAACACTTCCTGCCCGTCGATCCACGCCTTGACCGGCCCGTCGTAGCCCAGGAGCATGGCCAGGCGCATGGGCGTTTTGCAGCGGACGCGCGCGGCGTAATAGACCAGCGCCGGCCCGGCCTTGTCGAGCTCGGCGTGCCGGTCGCAGAAGTTGCCGCGGAATACGCGCGGGGCCAGGCCCAGGGCGTTCTTGTTTCGCGGATAGGCCAGTTGCGCCAGGTCGGCCGCCGGCAAGATTTTGCTGACCCGCGGCGCCGTCGCGTAATCCGATTTCGGCTCTAGCGGCCGCCACGGGGCGGACGGAATGACCTTCGGGCGGGCGCACCAGGCCGGGATGAACGCCTTTTCGGCCGCGAACAGTTTTTCGGCCATGGCCCGGATTTCGGAGAGCGAGCAGACCGCGGCCGACAAGGGATCCATCATCATCGCGTGGATCACGGCCTCGCGGTCGCGGCCGAGAATGCCCTGGACGCACAGCTCGAACACTGCCATGTTGCCGCGGCACAGGGCCGCGCACTGCTCCGGGAGCGGGCCGAAATAGGTGGGCATGAACCCGCGCCGGTCCACCAGGGTGGCCACCTCGACGACGCCGTCCAGCGGCAGGTTGGGGATCAGGCCGGTGTTCGGGACCGACGCGTAGATGACCTTCTTGCGGTCGAACCGGTGGGCTTCGATGATGTCGGAGGCGTACTCGTGCCCGCGCTTCAACGGGATATCGTGTTTCCCCGCCGCCATGGCCTGGCGGAGCCGGTCGACGGCCTTGCGCCACGCCGGCCAGTTGTCGGCGTAGAAGCTGGTGCCGCCCAAGTAGCCGCCGCGGCAGTGGCGCTTGAGCAGGTCCTTGCGCTTGCGGTAGTAGGGCACATACTCGGAAAAGTGTCCGCAGCTCTCGGTGGCGAAGTAGCCCAGGTTCTTGATCAGGTCCATGCGGACGGGAAAGGCCTCGACGACCTCTGGCCGTTCCGCGGCCGCGCGCAGGCGGGCGTGCATGTCCTGCCCCTGGTAGCGGAGGACGGTGAACCAGGCCAGGTGGTTGATGCCGCCGCACTGCCACTCCAGCTCGTCGTAGGGCACGCAGAGGATATCGGCGATCTGCCGGGAGTTGCCCTGGACCGAGTGGCACAGCCCCACGAAGGGCTGGGCCGTGAAGCGCGTCGCGCCCAGGGTCATGATGGACATGGGGTTGGTGTAGTTCATGATCAGGGCCCGCGGGCAGTAGCGCTGGGCGTCGGCGAGAATGTCCAGGAACGGCGGGAGCGTCCGCAGGGCCTTCATCACGCCGCCGGGTCCGATGGTGTCGCCGATGCACTGGTCGATACCGAACTTGAGGGGAATATCGTTGTCGTGCCGGACGCACTGCACGCCGGAGACCTCGATGGTGCTGATGAGGTAATCGGTGCCTTTCAGGATCTTCCGGCGGTCGGTGGAGGCTTCAACGCGCCAGCGCGTCCGCCCCATCAGGTCGAGGATCCGCCGCATGAGCCGGACGTTGATGGCCAGCCGGGCGGCGTCGAGGTCCACGAGGCCGATGACGCCCTCGTCCAGCCCCTCGATGTTGAGGATGTCGGTGAAGAGGGGCTGGGTGAATCCGCTCCCGGCTCCGAGCAGGGTGATCTTGGGCATGGCGGCTCCTGTTGGTGAGTGGTGGAATTAACGACAAAAGGAATACAGCATCGGTTATTCTGATGCGCAGAGAAGGATCTTATGCTCTTGGCATTTCGGAAGCGGGCGGCAAACCGCGGACAGCGCCACGCTGTCCCTCCCAAATAACGCTTGCTATGCGGTTCCGGCCTTGTGGCGGGCCGCCAGGGTCAGGACGGCGGCGACGACCTCATCCACCGTCTTCCCGCTGGTATCGACCTGCGCGGGGATGGCGTCGTAGAGCGCCTGGCGTTTGGCCAGCAGGTTGCGGACGGCGGCTGCGGGGTCCGGCTGGTTGAGCAGCGGGCGGTGGGCGGTGCCGGCGACCCGGCGCAAAATCTCCTCCGGCGCCGCCGAGAGGCAGACGACCAGGCCCGAGCCGGCGAAGTCGCGGAGGTTGTCCGGGTTGAGCACGATCCCGCCGCCGGTGGCGATCACCAGGCCCTGCTCCCGGGCCAGCTCGCGGACCAGGTCTCGCTCCATGGCCCGGAACCGGGCCTCGCCGTCCTCGGCGAAAATCCGGCTGATGGGTTTGCCGGCGCGGGACTCGATGATAGCGTCCATATCCACGAACCGGCTCCCGAGCCGCTCGGCCACGCGGCGGCCGATCTCGCTCTTGCCGGTGCCCATGAAGCCGCACAGGATGAGGTTGGCGCTGTGATGGGACCGTGGTCCGTTGTTCATGGTTGACCACTCATGGGGGTACTCTCCCGGCGGTGGGTCGAATTCAGTTCTTGCGTACCTCGGCGAGCTGAACCTCCACCCTTAACCATCCAACATCAACCATCGCCCAATCATCATCTCCCTGAATCCCGCCCCCGGTCAAACTGGCGCTCTCGTCAGCCAGGCGACATACATCATCCAGGCCAGCTTGCCCCCGAAAATCCACAGCAGGGCCGCCAAGGCCAGGTAGGGACCGAAGGGGATACGGCTGCCGAAGGACTTTTGGCGTGCCAGGATTAAACTCACCCCGACGGCCGCGCCCAGCAGGGAGGCGACCATGACCACGAAGACGATGGCCTGCCAGCCCAGGAAAGCGCCGATGGCCCCCAGCAACTTGACGTCGCCCATGCCCATAGCTTCCTTGCGGAACGCCAGGGTGCCCAGGTTGGCCACGATCCAGAGCAGGAGCGCCCCCGCGGTCAGCCCGATCATGGACGCCTTGAACCCGGCGTAGGCCGTCGCCTGGCCATGGAGCGAGGGGAACGCCAGGCCGAGCGCCGGGCCGATGAGCATGCCCCCGACCGTGATGCGGTCGGGGATGATCATGTGTTCCCAATCAATGAACGAGCCGATGATCAGCCCGGCGGCCATCAGCCAGTAGACCGGCGTTTCCCAGCTCCAGCCATAGAGCCGCCAGACCAGCAGGAAACAAGCGGCGGTCAGGAGTTCGACCAGGAAGTAGCGTCTCGCGATGGGGCCGGCGCAATGCCGGCATTTCCCGCGCAGGACGAACCCGCTCACCAGGGGGATGTTGTCGAACCAGGCGATCATGGCGCCGCAGTGGGGACAATGGGAGCGGGGGCGGACCACCGATTCCGAGCGCGGGATGCGGTAAATGCAGACATTGGCGAAACTGCCGACACAGGCTCCCCAGAGGAAGGACAGGATGGACAAGTACCCGTCGATAAAGGCAAAAGGGATCTTTTCCATGCCGGCAGTATACCCGAAGGTTGGCGGGATGAAAGTGTCTTTTTCCCCGGCGGGCCAGGCGGCATCCGGTCAGGGGCGGGGGGATCGCGGCTTGACATTGCGTCCCGAAACGGTATCTTTTCATATCCGAGACGGTCTTGCCGGATGGTGTAATGGTAGCACAACAGACTCTGGATCTGTTTGTCTAGGTTCAAATCCTAGTCCGGCAGCCAGTCCAAAAAAGGTTCCCACGTCGACCCGGCGGTTGCCGGGCCAAGTAGTCCCTTGATCCCGCTGAAGGCGGGATCGACGGGAAAATCCTAGTCCGGCAGCCAGCGCAAAAAGGTTCCCACGTCAGCCCCGCGGTTGCCGGGCCAAGTGGTCCCTTAATCCCGCCCGAGTCGGGATCGACGGGAAAATCCTCGTCCGGCAGCCACCGCGGTTTTCTGACATCCCGTGCCAACCTGTGCCAGTGCGTGACAATTCCCCTTGTTTTCAGGATCTTTCGCAGCCAGGGGAGGGGGTTCAGGACTGACAAGTCGTGCCACGGGTTGACTATCCGTGCCTAATTTCGGTGAGGCCAATGGTGAGTCAACGACACGACCGCGCTCGACAAGCAGGTCACGGCCACGGCACACAAATGGGAAACCCGGCCGGTCATTCCCCGAGCCCGATGAACAGGAGCGCTAGGTCAATGATGAACATCAGGACAATCAGGGCCTCCAAAATGATCATGAGCCGATTGTTCTGATCGTTCTTGATGATCTGGTAGAATTCATTCAGCGTCCGCAGTTTGCCCTCGATGATCCGGCTCCACTCGACCAGGTGAAAACGGGTGGAGAGATGCTGGTAGACCCGGGCCAGGTGCCAGTCGCCGAAGAATTTCGTGGTGTTGAAGAGTTCGTCCCGCAGGCGCTCCAGGTCCATCCGGATTTCCCCCAGGTCGCGCTGGATATCCCGCCGCCCGCGCCAGTTGCGATGGAACTCGCCGGCCGCGTCCCAAGGCACCTTGCGCAGGTCGCGGTACGCCCGGCCGAGCGCCTCATCGAGAACCTGATCAACCACGCCCAGCTCCATGAGCTGCACGTTGGCCAGCTCGATGACGTGCACGGTTTCCTCGAAATCTTCAGGTTCGTCCATCACGAAAGCGGCGTTCCAGTCAATCACCGCCAGGTCGGTGTCGTAATAGCTCAACGACAACGCCGTGGACTCGGCCGCTTCCTGGATCGAAAGGCGTTCCATATCCTCTTCCTGGGTCAAGATGGCCGCCACAAGCCGGCGGTTGGCCTGGAGCCAAGCCGCGGCGCCCGCGGGCGCGATCTGGGAAAGAGGCGTTTGGACGCAGAAGATCGTGTAGGCCTCGTCCTCCTTGATGTTCTTGACCGGCTGGATGCAGTGCGGGCGCAGTTCTTCGAAGATAGCTTCCGCCGCCGCCCGCGCGGCTTGAGGCAGCGGGCCGGTGGATAGGCACAGGTCGTGATAGGCCACCAGCTCCTGCAGGTTTTGCGCTTTGAAGGGCACATGCACAGCAATGCTGATGGCGCCCACATGAAAAAGCTTGACCGTCCCGCGCGTGGCGATGGGCCCCTGGGGTCCTGCCGCGGGCGCCAAGTTCGGCAGGTCGAACACCTGCGGGAGATAGAAAAAGGGGTCCTTGGGCATGCGGCGCGTGGGGACCATCGAGAACTGCCGACCCGGCCGCCCCATGAGGGTAGGCACCAGCGGGCGGATCTCGTAGGCCACATCATAGGCGAAGAGATAAACCACCTCGCCCTGCACCTCGCCGCTGAGAGTGTGGGTGTTTTCCGCCGCTGGCATTGTCTCGACCTCCTTTTCAATGCATTTTAGCTGAGACGGCCAAGGAAGCAAGTCAGAAAACCGGGGAGTGTGGCGCATGGCACTAAGTGAAGGTATTCCTAGTCCGGCAGCCAGCCCTCCATTCCAAGCGGATGCGCTATTCCGGCTGGAGTCCGACCGGGTCAATCCCCTCGCTTCCGAAAACGGATCTGGGAAGAACGCAGATATTCCAACTCTTGTTTCAACGGTGCCCAGTAGCGACGATCGGCCAGGCGCTCCGTGTCTTCTTCCTGCTTTAACGCCGCTTCCAATCCGGCCCCATCGGCTTTCAGGGCGTGGACCAGCAAGGGACGCCGTCCCGATGCGCGCAAAGCCTGTTTTGGGTAGCTTTGGGCCAGGTGAATAAGCAGTTCCGGAGTGCGCAGCTCGCGGAGCCAAAACGCCAGTGTCGCGGCGCCCGTTTTGCGGGCATTGCACAAATAATGCGCCTCCACCAGGCGGCGCAACATGGGCCAATCCTTGTCCCGCTGGGTCTTTTTAATCCGAATGAGATCCGGCAAAGAAACCAGGTCATATCGCACCCCGCCGGCCACGGTCACGGTGGAACGGCGCTTCCAGAGCCGAGCGAATGGCGGCGCGTTCCGCAAGCGGGACATGACATCCAGGCGGATGTTGTCCGCCGCGGGGTGATGGCATCGGAAATGGATGGCATGTCCCCTGCGCAGCCATTTCAGGGAGAGCGGCGGCACCGCGATGGGTTCGGCGCGAAGCTCTGACAGGGCCTGGCGCAGACGTTTCAGGTTCGATGGCGCCGCCAGGATCAGCACATCCGTGTCACGGCTAAATTCTGCTGCGCCGTACAATATGCAGGCCTGGCCGCCCATGAGCAGGAACCGGACCTTGCAGGAATGCAGAACAGAAAGGACTTTGTGTATCGGGTTCGGGGTCAAGGGCTCCCCCCGTCTCAAGGTACCATCCCCATAGTTTCCGGGATTCTTTCCAACGTTGTCGCGGGGTCAACCGATACCAAGCCAACCACTCGTCTTCCACCCCGGTCATGCCATGGTGCTTCTTCATGAATAGGCAAGATAGGGATTGTCGTGTGCGAGTTCAAGCCTTGATTCCAGGCAAAATCATTCCGGCCGGAGCCCCACCGGGTCATAGCTTTCTCCTCCGAAGACGGCGGTGGCCAGGCCGTAGCCGCTCCCGGAGAGCATGACGATCCATTGGCCGGTGGCAGGGTGGTAGACCGCCGGGTCGGTCCTGCCGTCCCCGTCGTAGTTGCCCGGCAGGGGCGTATAGCCCGTGCCGCCGAGCGTGCCGGTGGCGATGAGATACCCGCTCCCGGAGAGCATGACGGTCCACAGGCCGGTGGACTCGTGATAAATCGCCGGATCGGCTTTTCCGTCGGCGTCGTACTCCCCGACCACCGGCGCGTAGCCAGCGCCGCCGAACCCCACGGCCGTGGCGATGCCGTAGCCGCTCCCGGAGAGCATCACGCGCCAGTTGCCGTTGAGCAGATTGTAGATAGCCGGGTCGTATTTCCGGTCGCCGTCGTAGTCCCGCTGGACCGGCAGATGTTCGGCGTCGCCGAATCCATCAAGGGAAGCCGTGGCATAACCGCTAGCTGACAACATCACTTGCCACTTGCCACTTAGCGCTTGGTATACGCCCAGATCGGTCTTGCGGTCGCCGTCAAAATCGCCGGGGGTGGGGGCGTAGCCCATGCCGCCCAGGGTGGCGCTGGCAGTGGCATAGCCGCTCCCCGAGAGCATCACTTGCCACAGGCCGCTTGCCTCCTCATACACGCCCGGATCGGTCATCCGGTCGCCGTCGTAATCCCCGGGCACCAAGGTGCAGTTTTCGCTGCCGAACACGCCCGACACCTCGGCATAGCCGCTGGCCGAGAGTTTCGCCCGCCAGGTCCCGGTGGCGGGATCGAAGAGCACCAGGTCGGCCTTGCGGTCGCCGTCAATGTCCACGTCGGCGAAGTGGCTGTAGCCCACGGAGCGGCGCCAGCCGGAGGCAGAAGCGCTGAAGGCGCTGGTGGTGAAGGCGTTGGTGGCCTTGACCCAGTGGTAATAGAGCGTGCCGCCTGTGGCGGACATATCGGAGTAATATGTATCGGCGGTGGCGCCGAGCAGAGAAGCGCTGGAGGAATCATCGGCCGTATGCCGCCAGACGGAGTAGCCGGAGGCGTTGCTGACGTCGCTCCAGGAGAGGGCGACCTTGTCGGTGTAGCGCCCGTCCGAAGCTGAAACATTGTCCGGCGCCGCAAGTTCGTCCAAGGCGAAGGAAGCTGTCACAGTGACATCCTGTGTCACGATAGTATCCTGGCGCGGATTGGCGGTTGAGCCGTCGCTCCACTGGTCGAAATGGCGGCCCGCAACAGGAGCGGCCGTCACGGATGAACCGCTTGTGCCGCGGGCGACTCTCTGCGGGGAAATGCCTGAAATGGAGCCATGGGCTCCCGCGATATAAGTCAGGGCATACACCTGGGGAAAACGCCACAGGTCGTTAAGGTTGCCAACCGAATTCGCGCCATATCCTGAACCGCCGAAGAGCCAGAGCGCGCCTGCGCGATCGACAGCTGTGAAACCGTAAGCACGTCCACCGGGCGTGTTGTTTGCCGCGGGAATTGCCTGCTCGCCATAGACGCCATACTGATTGGCGGTATTCGCGCCTTTGATCCAGGTCCAGTGGGTGGTGGCCGGGTCGAATTTCCACAGGTCGTTGAGATCACCGGCGCCAGTCGGTTCACGGCCGCCGAAGAGCCAGAGCGTGCCGGTAAGATCTGTCCACGAATCGGGATAGTTGCGCGCGCCGGGGTTATTGGCGGGGTCGGAAATTCCCCGGGTGCCATAGGTGGCCGGCTGATTGGTGGTGTTGGAGCCCTTCATCCAGGTCCAGTTGCCGGTGACCGGGTCGAATTTCCACAGGTCATCAAGCCGACCGTTGGCGGAAGCGCTGAACCAATAGTAACCGCCGAAGAGCCAGAGCGCGCCGGTGTTGTCTATCCACGCTGCGCGTCCTTTGCGCGCGCCGGGCGTATTGGCGGCGTCGGGAGTGCCCTTCGTCCCGTAGGTGGCCGGCTGATTGGTGAGGTTGGCGCCTTTCATCCACATCCAATTAGTGGTGGCCGGGTCGAATTTCCAAAGATCGTTGAGATAGCCCCGGAACCCGGAAGACCCATACCCCTGGCCGCCGAACAGCCAGAGCATGCCGCCGGCATCCGTCCATGCGAAAGCCATGTTGCGCGCGCCGGGCGCGCTGGCCGGGTTCAAGAATGAAGAATAGGTGCCTTTCTGATTAATGACATTGGTGCCTTTGATCCAGGTCCAGTGGGTGGTGGCCGGGTCGAATTTCCACAGGTCGTTGAGATAGCCCCACTGGTTCAGGCCATCGAAGCCCTCGCCGCCGAAGAGCCAGAGCGCGCCGGCGTCATCCGTCCACGCAGAAGAAAATTGGCGCGCACCCGGAGTATTGGCGGGGTCGGGAATGCCCTGCGTTCCGTAAATGCCCGGTTGATCGATAGTGTTCGACCCCTTGATCCAGGTCCAGTGGGCGGTGGCCGGGTCGAATTTCCACAGGTCGTTGAGATAGCCCTCGGAACCTGCGCTATCCCTGCCCCAGCCGCCGAAAATCCAGAGCGCGCCGGAAAGGTCCGACCATGAAACGCCCTGGCTGCGCGCGCCGGGCGTGTTGGCTGAGTCGGGCGTTCGTGGCGTGCCATAAATTCCCCAAGCCTCGTCATTCGTCGAACCCTTCATCCAGGCCCATTGCAGGTCCTCGCCCTCCGCCAGGCTGGCGCCGGGGTGAGCCAGCAGCCCAGCGGCGGCCAGGGCGAGGGTTGCGGCCATGCGGGAGAATCGGCTCATGGGATATCCTTTCGACCTTATTGCTGTTGAATTACTTCCAACGAAGCTGCAAAAAATATATCAGGGGACAAGGTCAATGTCGAGCGTGGCAACAGGCCGGTGGTGCAGGCGGCCTTCTCGTTGGGAAAAGAGGTTTCCATCAGGCCGGATCAGGCGGCTCTGTGCGCCGACCTCTTTGGACGAGGCGAGCAAGGGTGTTCATTCCAGACAGATCATTCATTCCGGCCGCAGCCCCACCGGATCAACCCCCTCGCCGCCGAAGACGGCCGTGGCAATGCCATAGCCGCTGCCCGAGAGCAGCACCAGCCATTGGCCAGTGGTCGTGTGATAAACTCCCGGATCGGTCTTGCCGTCCCCGTCGTAATCGCCGGGCAGGGCCGCATAGCCCGACCCTCCCAGCGAGCCCGTGGCGATTAGATACCCGCTCCCGGAGAGCATGACCGTCCACAGGCCGGTGGACTCGTGATAAATCGCCGGATCGGCCAGGCCATCGGCGTCGTAGTCCCCGACCACCGGCGCATAGCCGGTCCCGCCGAACCCCACGGCTGTGGCGATCCCGTAACCGCTCGCGGAGAGCATCACGCGCCAGTTGCCGTTAGCCAGGTGGTAGATGGCAGGATCGCATTTCTGGTCGCCGTCGTAATCGCGCTGGACTGGCAGGTGATTAGCATCGCCGAAAATCGTGCCGGCTTCCGTGTAGCCGCTGGCGGAGAGCTTTACGGTCCAGCCGCCCGTGGCGGACTGGTAGACGCCGAGGTCGGTCTTGAAGTCGCCGTCGAAGTCGCCCGGGGTGGGGGCGTGGCCCAGGCCGCCGAGGGTGGCGCTGGCCTGGCCGTAGCCGAGGGACGAGAGCATGACCGTCCAGAGGCCGCTCGCTTCCTCGTAGACGCCGGGATCGGTCAGTCCGTCGCCGTCGTAATCGCCGGGCACGAGGGTGCAGGCGGGTCCGCCCAGGATGCCGGAGACCTCGGCATAACCAAAAGCGGAAAGTCTCGCCCGCCAGGTCCCGCTGGCGGGATCGAAGATCACCAGGTCGGCCTTGCGGTCGCCGTCGATGTCCGTGTCGGCGTAGTGACTGTGACCCACGCTTCGCCGCCAGCCGGAGTCCGAGGAACTGAAAGGAGTGACGCTGGCCGCATAGGTGGCCTTGACCCAGTAGTAATACAATGTGCCGCCCGAGGCGGACGTATCGGAGAAATACGCATCGGTGGTAGCGCCGATTTGGGTGGCGGCCGAGGCGTCGGCGGCGGTGTGCCGCCAGACCTGGTAGCCGGAAGCGAAACTGGCGGTGCTCCAGGTCACAGTCACCCGGTCCGAACAGGTTCCCTTACTGGCGGAGACACCGGTGGGCGCGATCAATACGAAGCCGGAATCCCCGTCGCTGAAGGCGCTTGCCCCGACGATGTTGATGGCCTTGACCCAATAATAGTAGATCTGACCGCCTGCCGCGCTGGTATCGTCGTAATTCGTTTGCGCGCTGGCGCCGATCAGGGTGGCGGCTGAAGAATCGTCGGCCGTATGCCGCCAGATTTGGTAGGCATCGGCTCTGCTCACGGCTGTCCAGGTCACCCTCACCTTTTCACAGAAAGTTCCTTTGCTGGCGGAAAGTCCATTGGGGGCGGCGGGAGGGAAATCCATATTGGTTGACAAGCAAGCGCTATTGCGGCTGTCGTAAAAGCGTTGCGGCCAAGGCGCATTGGTCGCCAGCGCGCCGCCTGTTCCAGCGCAGACATACAGTCCGCCAGTTGCCGACCCGGCATAGATCGTGCCATCTGGTCCCAGCGCCGGAAACGCCCAAGGAGAAACCGCGCCGAGATCGCGGACAAAATTTGTGCCGCCGTCGGGATGAAAGGCGTATAACTTGCCCCGCGGGCCATACTCTTCATGGATAGCGCTGGCCGCGGTAAGCACATAGATCGTCCCATCGGCGCCGATGGTCGGGCCGGTATTCTCGCACCAGCCCGAGTCGTCATAATTGCCAGCGTTCCACGTGCGCCGCACCGTTCCATCCGGATTCAGGGCAAAAACAATATTTTCGGAAAGCGCGCGCACGCCCGCCACGTAAATTGCGCCGTCGGCGCCGATGGCCGGAGTTGCGGCCAGGAAATTAATTTCCGGAAAATAGCGCGAAAAGTTCGTGGCGCCGTTGGGATGAAACGAATGCACAAATCCATGATAAGTGGCCACCACAATGGAACCATCGGCCGCCAGGGCCGGCACCGCGCTGATTCCGCAAGTCTGGTTGGAGGCGCCGGGGGCAATCCAGACGCAATTCGTCGTGCCATCAGGAGCGAAGGATACCACGGCGCCGTCCACATGGTCCCAATCGTAACGCTCGCCGGTGAATATCTGGGCGGTCGCATATACCGCGTCGTCGCGTCCCACCACTGGTCCGCAATTGGCCATTATGGTACACCATTGCGGCACGGTCCAAAGGCGTCCCAGTTGACCGTCTGGATTAAAACGGCAAACCCTCAATTCGCTGAAGCCGGAGGTGTCATCCAGGGCCAGGCAATAGACCTGTCCGGCCGAGCCCACGGCGGGGTGTCCCCAGATCTGCAATAAGCAGCCTGGCAATGGAAAAGAGCCATTCGTGGTTCCGTCCGGATTGTAAATGCGAAAAGAGTTGGCGCCATTAAAATCATACTCATTCAGAATAATGGCGCCATCCGGAGTCACCGCGGGTGTCTCCATGTCCCCGGATGACAGTTGCCAGGTGTGGAGAGGTGTTCCGGACAATTGAAAGGCATACATCCGCTTGTCGCCGGCCACGGCATAGACCACCCCCCCCGATCCCAACGCCTGCCCCTTATATACCGGGCCTTCCGTCTCCCACGGCCCGAAGTCGGTCTTGGGCCGATAGACCGCATCCCAGGCTGCCTGGACAGGAGCGGTCCAGGCCGGGTTCAAGTCCGCCGCCGCCGAGCCCCAGGCGGCGCGCGCGGCCTCGTAGTCGGTATAAGGTCCGCAATAAACCGTCAGGGCGCGATAGGCCACCGCGGCCGCGTTGGAGACGCCGATCCCAGAGACGGAATAATCTATGCCATCGTTATTCCCGCTGCCGCCCTCGCTGAGCAGATAGAAGAAGAAATTCTGGGGGCCGTTGTTTTGGTGCACCTCGCCGTTGCCCCAAGTCCAGTGGGCGCCGCGGTACCGGCTGGGCTGTTCATAGCCTGAGCCCACCGACAGGGAATTGGCCGGGTTGCGCATGTCCCGGAGCGCGGGGGAAAGGTTCCAGCAATCCTCGCCTATCAGCCAATCCGCCAGACCGGCTGAGGCGGAGGGATATAGCGCGCGACCGTCAGGCTGGCAGTGGAACTCCAGGCAGGCCGCCATGATGTCCGAAAAAGATTCATTCAAGGCGCCGGACTCATCCCAGTAAAACAAATTGGCGCTGTGTTCGGTCACCGCATGGGTGAACTCGTGGGCGCAGACATCCAAAACGCTTAAGGGGGCGGCCAGAGCCCCGTCGCCGTCGCCGAAATAAAATTGTTGGTACGAAGAATGCCAAAAGGCGTTGGGGTAATTGGAGAAGACATGGATATTGGCCAGCGCCCACGCGCCTTGGCCGTCGAATCCGTTTCGGCCGTGAACGCCGAGAAAATAGCGCTGAATCCGGTCAAAGTTATAGGCCGCCGAGAGCGCGGCGCGATCCGTCGTTCCCCAGTCAGGCACGGGCTTGGATGCCGCAGGATTGAAGGCGGCATCGCCGTTGGCGGCGTCACATACCGCCCAACGTTGGACATTGTTGGACAAGGCATACCAACCGCCGGCCGCATAACAATCCGGCAAATGAACCTCGTGTCCCCCCTCGCCTTCGAGGATATGACCGGAAATCGTCGCAGGCTTGATATCATCGAACGCCAGCAGAACCCGTCCATCCCCGGCGCCGATCCAGCACCGCCAAACAGCCGGGGGGCAATGTCCGGGGAGAGTCGCCAGAGTCAGTTCATAGGCCAAAACCGGAGCCGTTTGCATGGCAAAAACCACCATTTCCGGCGTCTGGATTGTTTCCAGCGTTGCGCCGTTCAGGTCGGAGGCGCCGCCGATCTGGTCTTTGCACTGCAGCACAACCTGGAGGGGGCGCCGGCTGTTCCCGCCGCGCTGTCCTCGACCCGCTCCGGTTCGCGCGATATGCCGCCGGGCGATGCTGAGCGCGTCCCGCGCATCCAGTTCCGGCTCGATCCTAACATCAAGATCGGGAACGTAGCGCCCGTTGACTTCGTAGGGCAATCCCTGGCCGTCGAAATGGCAGATCAACTGGCCGCCGACCACCCGCAACCCGCGATGATATTGATCCAAGCGCACATGTTGGCATCCCAGGCTGTCGCCGAGGGGCGCCCGCGCCATGAACTCGCGCGCGCTATCCCGGATTCCGTAAAAAGCCGAGAGCGCATCCAGCGCCGCGTGCGCCCTGGCGGTAGCGTTTTGAGCCGCCGGCCCGTGGGTTCCGCCCGACCCCGCCAGCGCCATCAAATTGGCGCCCCTGAGCGACACAGGCATGCCTTGGGCGTTCCAGATGACGGAGCAGCCGGCTTGGCTGGCCGAAGCTGTCAACTGCTGTTGCTCCTGGGCTGTTTTCGCCGCTCCTTGAGTGACCCAGTCTCCGCAACAACAGCAGGCCAAGAGCATGCAGCGCAGGATGCTTGGTCTTTTCTTCGGTTTCATAGCTTCTGCGGTCTCCTCTTGCTGCTCCCGCAGTTTTGGGCGGAACAGCCTGATGGATTAGCGCAGCCCCACCGGATCATACCCCTCGCCGCCGAAGACGGCCGTGGCAATGCCATAGCCGCTGCCCGAGAGCAGCACCAGCCATTGGCCAGTGGTCGTGTGATAAACTCCCGGATCCGTCTTCCCGTCCCCGTCATAATCGCCCGGCAGGGCCGCATAGCCCGACCCTCCCAGCGTGCCGTAAGCGATTAGATACCCACTTCCCGAGAGCATGACCGTCCAGAGGCCGGTGGCCTCGTGGTAAATCGCCGGGTCGGCCAGGCCGTCGGCGTCGTAGTCCCCGACCACCGGCGCGTAGCCGGTGCCGCCGAAGCCCGCGGCGGAAGCCTCGCCATAGTCGCTCGCCGAGAGCATGACCCGCCAGGCGCCGTTCGCGAGGTGGTAGATCGCCGGATCGGATTTCAAATCACCATCGTAATCCCGCTGGACCGGAAGGTAGTCCGGCTCGCCGAAGATCGTCTCGGCAGCGGCGTAGCCGCCGGCGGAGAGCAGCGTTTGCCACGCGCCGCTTGCCGCTTCATACACCCCCGGGTCCGTTTTGCGATCGCCGTCGTAGTCCCCCGGGGTGGGGGCGCAGCCCGGTCCGCCAAGGGTCGCGCTGGCCAGCTGATAATCCGAAGCCGATTGCCGGATCAGCCAGAGGCCGCTCATTTCATCGTATACCGCCGGGTCGGTTTTCAGGTCGCCATCGTAATCGCCGGGCGCGGAAGAATATCCCGGCCCACCCATCAGGGCTAAAGCGCTGGCGTAAGCGCTGGCCGAGAGTTGTGCGCACCAAGTGCCTGTCAGACGATCGACGATGGCCAAATCCATTTTACGATCTCCATCGAGATCAACCTCCGCGGACGACGGGTAGTTAGCAGAGCGCCGCCAACCGGAGGCGGAGGCGCTGAAAGCGCTGACCGCGGCGGCG
Source organism: uncultured Verrucomicrobiota bacterium (assembly GCA_964630555.1). Classification (GTDB taxonomy): domain Bacteria; phylum Verrucomicrobiota; class Kiritimatiellia; order JAAZAB01; family JAAZAB01; genus JAHIJO01. The sequence goes on from CAZVVD010000029.1 coordinate 17,123, forward strand.
TTGGTGGCCTTGACCCAGTAGTAATAGACCGTGCCCCCTCTGGCGGAGGTGTCGGAGTAACGTGTTTCGGCGGTTGTGCCAACCTGCGCGGCCGCGGAGGAATCGTCGGCCGCGTGCCGCCAAATAGAATAGCCGCTGGCTGCGCTGACCGCAGTCCAAACCAGGGCGACTTGGTCGGCATAACGCCCGTTCGAAGCCGCCAAATTGGCAGGGGCGGGCAAAGCGGGGACAGGGGCGGCGACGACCTCGAAGCTGTTGGTGACGTTGGGCGCGGCGTTCCAGTTCGAATCGCCGGCCTGGCTGGCGACGATGCTGACTGTGCCCGTACCAGTGAAAGATAGGTTGGTGCCGCCGGTGATCCTTGCGGAGCCGGAACTAACGGCAAAGCTTACCGACAGGCCGGAGGATGCCCTGGCATTCAAGTTAACCACGCTGGTGATGCTCTGGTCTGCGATAGCCGCGAAAGCGATCGTCTGGTCTGATTTTGCGCAGATCACGATTCCTGTGACAACGATAGAATTGTAATTTGCATCTTCCATCTTCGTTGCCGCCACAGTGACCAATCCGGTGCTAGACGTTATTGCCAGCTCGGTGGCATTCACGATCTGGCCTGGACCGGAGATCACCACAAAATTCAACACGCCAGTGCCAGACCCACCGCTTGCGGTCAACGCCTGGGTGGTATTATACGCTTGTGGACTTGAAGGGATGAAAGTTAAAGCGGCTTGTTCCTGTTTAGCGCCTGTACCGGTCAAAGATACAACACAGGGGGTGGAATTGTTATCAATCTGTAGCGTCGCAGAATAGATGCCGCCGGCGATAGGCGAGAAGATGACACTAAAGTTGCTGCTCGATTCCGCGGCAACCGCGTTCGGCATTCCATCAATTTGGAACGATGATGCGCCAGCGCCATTTATAGACCAACCGCTGATGATTAAATCTTCGCTGCCGGCGTTGGTGATCGCGAACATGTTGGTGCTGGCCGCGCCCCAGACGATGCCACCGAAATCGGTGCCTTTGGCGACGGAGGCGGCCTCGCCATTGGTCAAGATCGCGTGATTTGTGCCCAGGATCCAAGGCCACGGGGTCGGCGGTTGCCACCATTTGGCAATGCCGTTCACGGCAATGTCGCCTGCCATTAAAAAACTACCGCCGGCGAACACTTCACCGTTTGTATCCTGAGCCATGGCACACACATAAGCGTCAAAGCCGACGCCGACGTTGGTCCAGCATGTGCCGTCCCATTGCGCGATGAAATTAACTTTAGTGTCGCCGACATTCGTAAACCAGCCTCCAGCAAACAATTCGCCATTCGATGTCGCTAATAGGGTGTAAACGAAGTTATCCAGATTAGAACCAAACTTCGTCCACATGGCTCCATTCCATTTTGCGACCTTGCCGGCGAAGGTGCCGCCGGCATAGAGTTCGCCATTAGCGGCGAATTTGAGGTCCGCAGTTGCGCGGAGCGAGGCGGAGCCGACATTGGTCCAAGCGGTTCCATTCCATTTCGCAAGTCCATTAACGGTTAGAGTTTCCGCCCGCAAAAAACTTCCACCGGCGTATAATATCCCGTTCGTATCCAGGGTTAAGGCATCGACGGATTCAAGCATTCCCGCGCCGAGATTGGTCCACGTCGTTCCGTCCCATTTCGCTACCCGGTTAGCCGGTATCCCGCCCGCGCTCGTAAAATATCCGCAGGCGAACAATTCGCCGTTACTTCCCATCGCCAAATCAAGGACTAAACTGTTCATGCCGGACCCGAGATTGGTCCAACCGGTTCCTGTCCACTTGGCGATATTGGTTGCCGGAACGCCGCCGGCGTTTTTGAAGCTGCCGCCGGCATACAATTCTCCATTCGTGCCCAGGGCGAGCGCAATGATCATGGAATTCGACGCCATCCCGGAGCCGAGATTGGTCCAAGCCGATCCGGTCCATTTAGCGATACAGGAAGCCGGTATGCCGCCCGCGGTCGTAAATGTGCCGCCAACATATAAATCGCCGTTGGTTCCCGCTACCATCGAATATATCACGGGATAGGTTGTTCCCCCGATTCCCGAGCCTAATCCAGTCCAAATATGCGCTTGTGCCATTTGGGATGAAATGCAGAGACCAGCGATCCAGCCACAGACACCTATGAATGTGTGACGCAACATTGCAGCCTTCTTTCTATTGGTCATTTTAGAATAGTTTCAACGGGATCCAGAGACAACTCTCCGTCTGCGCGTTCGCTCTGTGAACAGAAGCCCACGGGGTCCTGGCCCGCGCCGCCGAAAGTGGCCGCGGTCAGCTCGTAGCCGTTGCCGGAGAGCATGACCAACCACTCGCCCGTAGTGCTATTGTAGACTCCGGATCGGTCTTGCCGTCGCCGTCGTAGTTCCCCGGCAGGGGAGCATAGCTTGTTCCACCGAGTGCACCCGTGGCGACGGGAGTTATGCTTTTAGTCGGACGAAAGTTTCATCGCAGATTGAATTCGTAGGGTCCGATCTGGACGTAGCCCTGGCTGGAGAGCCAGGCGTACCACTGGCGGTTATGGGAGACCGCCACGTCGCCGATCCCGTCGCCGTCGAAGTCGGCGGCGATCGGGACCGCCCCGGCGAACCCGTAGCTGTAGGGTCCGACCTGGGGATACCCGAAGGCCGAGAGCCAGGCGGTCCAGTCCGTGCCGGAATACACGGCGGGGTCGGCCAGGCGATCGCCATCAAAATCTGCCGCCACCGGCGTCGCCCCGGCGAGGCCATAGCTGTAGGGCCCACCCTGGGCGTAGCCGGAGAGCGAGAGCCAGGCGGTCCAGTCGGTGCCGGCATAGACGGCGACATCGCCGATCCAATCCCCGTCGAAATCGGCGGCCACGGGGAGCGCCCCGGCGATCCCGTAGGCGAAGGGCCCGACCCGGGCGTAACCCTGGCTCGACAGCCAGGCATACCAGTTGACCCCGGCGTAGGCGGCGGGGTCTGCCATCCGGTCGCCGTCGAAATCGGCAGCCGCGGGCAGGGCGCCTTCCACGCCGTAGGGCAGGGGACCCATTTTCGGGTAGCCGAACAGAGAGGGCCAGACGTAGAGATTGGTGCCGAGGTAGGCGGCGGGATCGGCCATCCGGTCGCCGTCGTAATCCGCGGCCAGGGGCTGGCTCCAGGGCACCACCAGGCTGACGGAAGCGGAAGCCGTTATTGCCAGGGCATTGGATCCGGAGACCGTTAGGACATTGACGCCCGGCAGGAGGGCGATATCGGTCACGCTCCAGGTTGCGGCGGCCGGGAACGCGCCGCTGTCGCCGGTCAGGCTGTTGGTCCAGCGCATCGTGCCGCTGACATTGGTGTTGGCGGTGCCGGCGAGGGTGCAGGAAACCGAATCCACCGCGGCGGTGGAGGTCGCCGCCAGGTTGGTGATGGCCACGGCGGGCGGGATCAGGAACACGCGCCGGACCGATTCGATCAGCGAGCCGGAGCCGTTCTGGTAGCCGCACTGCGCGTAGCCCAGGGCGCGGACATACACATTCGTGTTGCCGGGCAAAGCCGCGCCACTCATGCAGGCCCATCCGCCGGCGATGCGCGTGCCGGTGCTAAGGTCGGTCCAGTTGCTGGCGTCGCCGGAGGATTGGAAAAGCGCCCACTGGAGTTCCGGGCTGGAGCCGGAACGAGTCCAGGCCACACCCGTGCCCAAGGCGTTCACGGTCAGTTCCTGGAGCGCGGCGTTGCTGGTGGAGAGCCGTCCCAGGCGGTGGCGGGTATCGTCCCCGAGGGCGTTAAATGCTCCGCCCACCACCAGTTCGCCGTCCTTCTGGAGGGCCAACGAGAGGACCGTGCTGTTGGCCCCATTGGGCGGGTAGTAGCCGGCGTCCAGGGTGCCGTCGGTGTTGAGCCGGGCAATGTTGATGCGTCCGAGGCCGCCCACAGAGGTAAAATTCCCGCCGATCATGATCTTGCCGTCGGCCTGGAGGGCCAGGCTGTAGACTGCCGTGGAATCGACGTCCGGATCGAAGGTGGTGTCGAGCGAGCCGTTGGCGTTCAGCCGCGCCACCCGGTGCCGGGGGGTGCCAGCCACGCTGTTGAACGTGCCGCCGATGACGATTTTTCCGTCGGATTGGACGGCCACGCACGTGATGGGATTGTTGGCGCTGTCCCCGGGATCAAAACTGGCATCGAGCGAACCGTCGGCGTTGAGCCGGGCGATCCGGTAGCGCGTGTGGCCGGCGATTTCCGAAAAGTAACCGGCGACCACCAGGCGCCCGTCGGGCTGGGCGGCGACACAGAAGACCTCGGCGTTGGCGTTCGGGTTGAAGGCGGTATCCACCACGCTGTTGGAGTCGAGCTTGGCGATATAGCGGATGCCTGAAGCGGCGATATCGGTGAAGAACCCGTACGCTAGCATCGAGCGGTCCGGCAGGAGGGTGATGCCGCAGACCTCGGCGTCGGCGTCCGGGTCGAAGCCGTTATCGAGCGAGCCGTTGACGTTGAGGCGCGCAATGCGGTTGCGGGCGGGGCCGTTGAGGAAGGTGAACCGGCCGGCCACCAGGATCCTTCCGTCCGGCTGGATCGCGGCGGCGTTCACGCGGTTGTTGGCGGACGGCGAGAAGGCGCCATCGGCAAATCCCCGGGAGGCCGAGGCGCGCGCCAGGCCCATGTGGGCGAAGGTGTCAAAGACAGAGAATTCCCCGCCGCAGATGATCCGGCAATCCGTCTGCGAGGCCAGGGCGAAGACAGCGGCATCCGGCTCGCCGGCCTTGAAAGTGGATTCGACATCGCCGTTGGCCGGGTAGAGGCGGGCCAGGCGCTTGCGGTCGTATCCCTGGATCGTCAGGAATTCCCCGCCCGCCAGGACCTTGCCGTCTTGTTGCAGGGCCAGGGCATAAATGGGAGCGTTAGCGCCGCCGGCGGGATAAAAGGAGTCGAGCGACCCATCGGTGTTAAGCCGGGCGATGTGGAGCCGCGCCGTCCCGTTGAGAGCCGTGAAATCGCCGGCCACGACGATCTTGCCGTCCGGCTGGAGAACGAGCGCGTACAGCCGCGCGGGAAACTCGGCGGTGGCTGTGAAGGAAGCGTCCAGCGTGCCGTCGGGGTTCAGCCGGGCCACGGCGGTGCGCTCGGCGCCGACGACCCGGGTGAAGGCCCCGCCCAGGAGTATTTTTCCATCCGGCTGGACCGCGATCTTAAAAACAGTGTCGTTGGCTCCGCCCCCCGGGTTGAACGAGGCGTCCACGCTGCCGTCCGCGTTCAGCCGCGCGATCCGGTTGAGGTTGGTGTTTCCGCCCAGCTCGGTGAAGTTGCCGCCGACCAGGATTTTCCCGTCCGGCTGGACTGCGAGGGCGTAGACGATGCCGTTGAAAAGCGCTGTCGGGAAGCCCGGATCCAGCGCCGTGGCCGATGCCAGCCGGGCCAGGCCGCGGCAGGCGGTCCCGCCCATCGCGGTAAAGTCGCCCCCCACCAGGGCCTGCCCATCAGCCTGGACCACCAGGGCCCAGACCCGGCCGTTGGGCGCGGGCGGGGCGACGCCGGTCGCGCCGTCCGCGCCGAGCCAGGCCAGGTTGGGACGGCTGACATCGTTGACGGTGGCGAACAGGCCGCCGACAAGGATATTGCCGGAAGCGGCCAGGGCCAGGTCGAGGACATCGCCCTCCACCTGGCATACGAAGCCGGCGTCGTTGGTGCCGTTGGGCAGCAGGCGCCCGAGACTGCGGCAGGCGACCTTGGCCATGTTGGTATAATTGCCGCCGACCAGGATACGGCCGTCGGGCTGGACCAGGATCGCATTGACGTATTCCCCGAGCACGTCGGGGTCGAAAAAGTCTTCCGCGTATTGCGAGAGGGCCGGCCGCGCTCCCGCGAGCACGAGCGCCAGGGCGGCGGCGATGACGGCAGAACGATAAGGCTTCATGGCAGGCTTCCTCCTGAGACCGGCGGGGTGCCACGCTTCGCCGAGGCGGCTTCGCCTTGGCGCGAGGGTGCTCCGCCTTCATTGTTGATACCCGACTATGACACGATCATCGTGGACTATTGGAATGCTGGAACATTGGAAGGGCTTTGATGACCGAATCGTCTGAAATCGTTTCGTTTTGGGCATGCCCAAGATTCCACTATTCCAGCATTCCTCAGTCCCCGGGGATGCTACTCGACCTGGAACACGTGGACCAGGGGGCGGTTGTTTTGCGCATCGCCCCGATATTCAACGATATACAGCAGTCCGCGGGCGCGGTCGAAGGCACAGTCGCCCAGGCGCTGCTTGTTCTGGTTGACGTTGAAATCGGGGTGGCCGATCTTGTCGATGCGCCAGAGCCAAGGATCCAGATCGAGCGTGGCATAGGGCTGGGGCTGCCAGGCGGCCATCGTGCCGGCGGCCACCGCGGCCAGGTCAGCGGGATTATAGAAAATCATCTGCGCCTGGAATGAGGAACTCCACCAGCCGCGGTCGTCGTTGGGATAGGGCGGGGGGGGCGGGCCTTCGGAACCGTCGGTCGGACAAACCGTACCGTCGGCATAGCCGTACCAGCAGGTCCCCTGGCCCTTGGTGCCGATGAAGACGACCGCCGCCTTGTCACCGGCGGTCAGCCAGGCGCCGCCGGACCACTGGTCGGAATGGTGATAATTGTTGACGGAATATGAATTCGGATCTTCGCCGCGGGTATTCGAGTACAGCAGCAGCGGGGTGGCCGGCAGGGTGGCGCCGGCGGCCGGCGGATTGCCGGACTGCCAGGGCGCGCTGGCGATGAGAGCCGGGCCCATCCCGGACCAGCCGCCATCGCGGAAGCGCCCCGTGCCCAGGCGCCGGCCGGAGGCGTGGGCATCAACCCAGGCGGACGGGATTTCGAACAGGTAATCGTTGACGCTGTAGAGCGACTGGCTGTTGATCCACCAGGATCCCTGGTTATCCTGGAGTTCGAGGTCGGTCCACATATGGCAGGGGACGTCCTGTGGGTCGCCTGGATTGTGGAAGTGGTCGCCAAAGCACACGTAAATCCGGCCGCCAGATTGCGCGCCCTGCGCGGGCAGGTATTCGAGGCCGCAGTAAAGCAGTTGCCGGTTGGCGTAGAGCTGCTCAAGCGCGGCGATGCCGACGCGCACGTCACGGAAAGAGCGAAGCTGGGTGGCCGTGTTGAGCGTCCCCAGGCTGTGGCCGGAGGATACGACCGGCGCGGGGATGCTGATTTCGCCCACGTACATGTAGTGGTCATGGCCGGCGCCGTAGAGCGAGCCAGTGTAACCGTCGGCGCCGCCGGAGGGATCGCCGTCAGGATAGTAGGCCAGGGCGTTGCCGCCCCATTCCCAGCCGTGCTCGGGGTCGGCGGGATACTCGGGCAGGCGGAACGCTCCCCGGTACACCAGGTCAGCCGGCTGAATCAGAGAGGTGGGATCGGGGTTGGGATTGCCTCCGGTCACGACGACCGTTACGCTTTGGACCACCAGCGCGCCGTAATCCACCTCCCCGTTGACGTTCAGGTCCACGCCGAAATAGAACGTATAGGTGCCGGCGGCCAGCCCGCTTGTGCGCAGGACCTCGAAGGCCGCCAGGTCCTGCAGGCCGCCCTGGTAGGTCGCGGCCAGGCCGGGCGTGAACCCGGCGGCCAGGTCGTAATAATACCAGCCGCCGCCGGTTTCGGCCGCCACCCACCAGTCGGCGGGCAGATCGGTAAAGTCGCCGGACACCATCTCGAGCGTCACCGAGAGGGTGGCCGAGGATGCCAGGGTGACCGGGCCGGCGGATCCGTTGGCCCGGATGGCCAGGTATTCCCCGGCGGCGAAACCGGACTCCAGCAGCATGACCAGGCTGCAGCAGGCGACCAGCGCGATTTTCATGGGGCGCCTTTGTTAGGATCGTGTGGCCAAAAAGTGATTGACGCGCAGATACGCAGAGGCGCCGAGAGCGAACCCAAGGCGATAAGAATATTACTGATTTCAGTGTCTCCCTGCGTCTCTGCGCGAGCTATGCCAGATTCTTATTCCTGCAAATTAAAATCGTACGGCCCGCTCTGGACATAGCCCTGGCTGGAGAGCCAGGCGTACCACTGGCGCTGGTGGGAAACCGCCACGTCGCCGATCCCGTCCCCGTCGAAGTCGGCGGCGATCGGGACCGCCCCGGCGAACCCGTAGCTGTAGGGTCCGACCTGGGGATACCCGAAGGCCGAGAGCCAGGCGGTCCAGTCCGTGCCGGAATACACGGCGGGGTCGGCCAGGCGATCGCCATCAAAATCTGCCGCCACCGGCGTCGCCCCGGCGAGGCCATAGCTGTAGGGCCCACCCTGGGCGTAGCCGGAGAGCGAGAGCCAGGCGGTCCAGTCGGTGCCGGCATAGACCGCGACGTCGCCGATCCAATCCCCGTCGAAGTCGGCGGCCACGGGGAGCGCCCCGGCGAGGCCGTAGGCGAAGGGCCCGACCTGGGCGTAACCCTGGCTCGAGAGCCAGGCGAACCAGTTGACCCCGGCGTAGGCGGCGGGATCGGCCAGGCCATCGCCGTCGAAGTCGGCGGCCGCGGGCAGGGCGCCCTCCACCCCGTAGGGCAGGGGGCCCATTTTCGGGTAGCCGAACAGAGAGGGCCAGACGTACAATTCGGCGCCGATGCTGGCTGCCGGGTCGGCATAGCCGTCGCCGTCAAAGTCGGCCGCCAGGGGTTGGCTCCAGGGGACGACGAGGGTGGCCACGGCGTTGGCGGTGTAGCCCAGGGCATTGGAGCCGCTCACGGTCAGGGTGTTGGTGCCCTCGGCGAGGGCGAGGTGCGTCACGCTCCAGGCCGGCGCGGCGGGGAACGAGCCGCTCCCGCCGGTGAGGCTGTTGGTCCAGCGCATCGTGCCGATGACGTTGGTGTTGGCGGTGCCGGCGAGATCGCAGGCGACGGCATCCACCGCGGCGGTCGAAAACGCCGCCAGGCTGGTGATGGCCACCGACGGCGGGGTGAGATAAAAGACCCGGACCGACTCGTAGATCACGCTGGACCCGTTAAAAACTCCAGCGGACGCGTAACCGCGCGCGCGGATGTGGACGTTCTGGTTGCGCGGCAGGGACAACCCGGCCATCTGCCAGCCGCTCCCCGAGCGCGACCCGGCGCCCAGGGGCGTCCAGGTCACGCCGTCGGCGGATTGTTCGAACGTCGTGCGCCAGACCTCGGGGCAGGCCCCCGTGCGGGTCCAGGTGACCATGGATCCCAGGGCATTGACAGCCAGGTTTTGGATGGCGGCCTCCGTGTTGGCGACGCGGGCGACGCACGGGCGGCCCAGTCCGCCGAGGTTGGCAAACGTCCCGCCGGCCAGGATCTTGCCGTCGGCCTGCAGTGTCAGGGCATACACGGCGGCATCGGCGCCGTTGGGAACATCGAAGGACGTGTCGAGCGAACCGTCGGTGTTGAGGCGGGCGATGCGGTTGCGCGCGCCGCCGCCGATCGAGGTGAAGTTGCCGCCGACAATGATCTTGCCGTCGCTTTGGAGCGCCAGGGACCAGACCGATCCGTTGGCATCGGGGTGGAACGCGGGGTCCACGTCGCCGTTGGCCTCCAGGCGGCCGATACCGCTGCGGGGTTGACCGCCCAGGGTCGTAAAATTGCCGCCCACGAGGATCTTGCCATCCGGCTGGAGGAGCAGGGTCAATACTTTCAGGTTGGCGTCGGGGTCAAAGGCGGCGTCGAGCGTGCCGTTGGCGTTGAAACGGGCAAGGTAATTGCGCGCCTGGCCGTCAGCCTGGGTAAACAGGCCGCCCACCACGATCTTGCCGTCCGGCTGGACGATGAACGAATAGGCCGCGTCATCGACGCCATTGGTGAACGTGGCATCCAGTGAGCCGTCGGCGTTGAGCCGCGCGATGCGGGACCGATCCACGGCCCCGAACTTGGTAAACGCGCCGGCCGCCAGGACCTTGCCGTCGGCCTGGAGCGCGGCGCCGAAGAGGAACCAGTCGGCGTCGGGATTATATCCGGCCTCCACGGTTCCGGCTGCGTTCATCCGGCCCACGTAGTTGAGGAGCTGAGCGCCCAGTTGCGTAAAGCGCCCGGCCGCCACGATTTTGCCGTCCGGCTGTTGCAGGAAGGTATTGATATAGGAATCGGCGCCGGGATCGTAGGCGGCATCCGTGGCGCCGTCGCTGTGCACCCGCGCGATGTGGTGCCGGGTGTCGGCGCCGCTCTGCAGGCTGTTGAAGGTGCCTCCCAAGAGGACCGCGTCGTCGGCCTGCGGGGCCAGGATGCAGGGGTAGGTGTCGGCGGAGGGGTTGAAGTTGTGATCGGCGCGGCCGTCGGCGTAGAGCCGGCCGATGCGGTTGCGCGCCTGGCCGCCCAGGGAGAGAAAGACCCCGCCGGCTACGACCTTGCCGTCCGGCTGGACCGCCAGGGCGTTGACGGTGGCCCCGGCGCCGGGATTGAAGTCGGCCTCGGCGTCGCCGTCCGCTTCCAGGCGGGCGATCCGGTTGCGCAGCGCGCCGCCGATGGAGGTGAAGGTGCCGCCGGCGAGAATCCGGCCGTCCGGCAGCAGGGCCAGGGCGTAGACCGGGCTGTTGGCGTTGGGGTTGAAGGCCGTGTCCAGGGTGCCGTCGACGTTCAGCCGGGCGATGCGGTTGCGGCCCGTGCCGCCGACCTGGGTGAAGCCGCCGCCGATGATGATCTTGCCGTCGGCCTGCAGGGCCAGGGCGTGGACCGCCTCGTTGGGCTGGGGCGCGGCGAAAGTGGCGTCCAGCGAGCCGTCCGGGTTCAACCGGGCCAGGTAGGGATGGGCCGCGCCGGCAATCTGGGTGAAATCGCCGCCCACGAGGATCTTGCCGTCCGGCTGCACCGCGAGTTCCCGCACCGTGGCGTTAGCGGTGGGATTGAAGGTGGCGTCCAGAGTGCCGTCGCTGTTCAGGCGGCCGATGAAGGCGCGCACGCCGCCGCCCAGGTTGCCGAACCAGCCCCCGACCACGATCTTGCCGTCCGGCTGGACGGCAAAACACACCACCACCGCGTCGGCCCCCGGATTGAAGGCGGCGTCCAGAGTGCCGTCGGCATTCAGGCGGCCGAGGCGCTGACGGGCGGTGACGCCCAGGGTCGCGAAATCGCCGCCCACGAGGATCTTGCCATCCGGCTGGAGGGTCAGCCCGCAGACGTAGGAATCGGCCTCGGGGTTGAAGGCGGTGTCTGCCACGCCGTTGATGTCAAGCCGGGCGATGCGGTTGCGGGCGGCGCCGCCGATCGCGGTGAAGGTGCCGCCGACGACGCTTTTGCCGTCGGGCTGGATTACGAGGGCAAACACGTGATCGTTGGCGTCGGGGTTGAAGCCATCGGCCGCGGATTGCCCCCGGGCCAGGCCGGCGGCCAGAAGAAGTCCGCATGCCAGCAGGATGCATCGTGGCGTCATGTTCCTTTCCTTCTTGTGTTGGTGAACCCGATGGTAAGACCATAAAAAAAGCCGGCAGACCTCCTCCTCTCCGGCATTCGCTCCTCCCCCGTTTGAAATTAATGTCGAATGTTTTGATGATACTTTAGCAAGAGTACAAATTCAAGGACAAAATGGCGCCGGGGGTAAGGCAGCGGAAACCGTCAAACAAGACTGCATCCTGTAGACGCCGACCGCGTCCCATTACCGCCTGGCAGGCCGGGCAGCATGCAGAGGTATTGGACTCAGCGCAATGATCGGAACGTGCAGCAACGCCTCTCGACTCTCCCCCTGCGCTGAAGAGAAGCGGGCGCGCGCAATCCCGGTCATTCGCCCAGGCGGATGAGGGCTTTGGGCGAACGGCGCTGGCGGACCGCCTCGAAGGCAGAAGCGATGTCCGCCAGGGGGTAGGGGCGCTCCGGATCGTACCAGGGCCGGACGTCGAGCCGGCCCTGCAGCACAAGCTCCGAGACCCGCTGGTGGGTTTCGGCCTCGTCGTAGGAACAGGGGTGCAGCGTGAAGGCGCCCCGGGCCAGCCTGGGATTGATCCTGACGGCGCCGTAGTCGTCGATGCCGTAGGTTCCGTAGGCGCCCCCGCTCTTCAGGCAGGGCAGGAGCAGGTCGGATATGCCGGTCCGGCCCACGGCATCAATGATGAAATCGAAGCCGTCGGGCTGCGCCTGTTGCAGGGCGGCGGCCAGGTCGGCGCGCCGGTAATCGAAATAGAGCTGGACGCCGAGGCCGGAGGTCGCCGTGGCTTCGGCGTGCGCGGCGCCGACCATGGCCACGCGGGCGACGCCCAGGTGGCGGGCGTGCGCGACGAAGGCCAGGCCGTTGCCGCCGGAGCCGGCCACCAGCACCGAGGTCCCCGCGGTCACGCCCATGCGGGTGAGGCAGGATAAAGTTTCCCGCCAGGTGGTGAACATCGGCGCCGCCCGGGGGTCCACGCCGGCAGGCACGACCTGGTTGACGCGGTGGCCGGACCATTCCCCGGGCGGCCGGCCGTCGGCGCACATGGCCCAGTGGTCCCGGGCAATGCCCATCTCGGCAAAGCCGCCCCAGGTGACGGAAATCCTGCCGTCCGGCGTCGGCGGCATGCCGACGCGTGTCACGAGGTCGCCCACCCGGAAATGACGCACCTTCGGCCCAACCGCCACCACCCGGCCCACGCTCTCATGGCCCAGCACAGTGGGCAGGGGCGAAATCCAGGGGAACTTTCCCGCGATGATGTGCGAGTCCGTGCCGGTGCAGGTCAGGCCGTAGAGCAGGCGGCACAAGGCGTCGTAGTCGCCCATCCCCGGCTCAGGGACCTCCCTGACCTCGAGCATGCCGAACCTGGGGATGACGGCGGCTTTCATGCCTGTTCCTGTTGGGCGGACCGGAGGCAAAGGTTCAGCGGTTCAAGGTTTCGGATGCCTCGGGTTGCGGAAGGAAAACCGTGAACCCCGGAAAACTCAACGGGCGGGCCCCGCCCCCTTATACTGCCAAGGGTTGGCCAGCCGGGCCATGCCGAAGGGCTCCTCGAACGGGCGATACGGCACCAGGGCCGCGAGATCGTCCAGCCGCCGGAGCAGGTCCGCCGGCAGGGGGCCCTTCTCCGCGGCCGCCGCGTTCTGCTCCGCCTCGGCCGCCGAGCGCGCGCCCATGAGCACGCAGTGGATGTCCGGGTTTGAGAGGACGAAGCGCAGGCCCAGCTCCGGGAGCGGAAGGCCGCATTCGTCCGCCAGGGCATAGAGCTTCCGGAACTGGTCCCGGCGCGCCTGCGACAGCCAGGGCGCGCCCCGGGCGATGGCCTCGTCGTAGCGGCGCGCCAAGGCGCCCTGCTGGAGCGGGGACCCGGCGATGATGCCCATGCCCAGCGCTTTTGCGGCCGGGATGATCTCCAGGGCCGCCTCCCGCCACAGGAGGCTGTAGTTGAAGGCGGTCAGGACCACGTCGAACTTTCCGGACCGGACCACGTGGGCCAGCTCGTAGGCCGTGGTGCCGCCCAGCCCCAGGAAGCGGATGATCCCCTGCGCACGCAGGTCGTGCAGGACCTCCAGCACCGGCCCGTTGACGTGCTCCCAGTCGGTCCACCAGTCGTATTGCCCCGGACGGTCCGGCTCGTGGACCATGAGGATATCCACGCGGTCGCGGCCCAGCAGGCGCAGGCTTTCCTCGACCGAGGCCCGCAGGGCGTCCTTATCCCGCGGATGGAAAGGTTTGGGGCGCCCTCCGAGCTTGGTGGAAAGGACCAGGGGTTGCCGGATGTCCCGCAGGGCCTTGCCGAGCACTTCCTCGCTGTTGCCGTAATCCGGGGCGGTGTCGAAAAAGTTGACGCCCAGCTCGAGCGCCCGCCGGACCGTTTTCCGCGCCTCGTCAAATTCCGCGGCAAAGGAGGCCACGAACAGTCCGCCGAATCCCAGCCGGCTGACCTCCAGGCCCGTGCGGCCCAGGACGACGTTTTGCATGACCGTTCCTTTCGGCAAGGCGGGGATTGCGCTCCCACCCGGCGCCTTGTATCCTGCCGCCCGGATGTATAGTCCATCGAAAGACCGCAGGCAACAGGATTATGGTGTTGTTCGACACGCACGTGCATTTCGATCCCGCCCTGCCGCCTGAAGCCGCGCGGGGAATCCTGGACCGGGCCCTGGCTGCGGGCGTGAAACGCCTGCTGGCGGTGGGCGGTTCGCCCGAGGCCAACCGGGCGGCCGTGGAGCTTGCCCGCGTCCGCCCCCGCCAGGTGCGGGCCGCGGTGGGGATCAACCGCGACCTGGCCGGCAGTCCCTGGTCGGAGGAGGAACTGGCGGCGCTGGCCGCCGCGCCGGAGGCCGTGGCCGTGGGCGAGATCGGGCTGGACTTTCACCGCGCCGGAACCGACCACGCCGCGCAAATCCTGCTGTTCGAACGTATGCTGGCCCTGGCCCGCGAGCACGGCCGGCCGGTCCTGGTACACAGCCGCGACGCGGAACAGGAAACCCTCGCCTGCCTGGAGGCGCATACCCGGGGATGGAAAGGGCCGGCGGAGCGGATCGGCGTCCAGCACTGTTTCACCGGCAGCCTGGCGTATGCCGGGCGCCTGCTGGAGCTCGGGTTCTCCATCAGCTTCAGCGGGATTCTCACTTTTCGGAATGCCGGCGCCTTGCGCCAAATCGCCGCTCGGATTCCTGCGGAGCGGCTCTTGATCGAGACCGATTCCCCCTGGCTGGCGCCGGAGCCGTTCCGGGGGCAACCCAACGAGCCGGCCCATGTCCGCCGCGTGGCGGAGGCGCTGGCCGAGATCCGGGGCGTGCCCCTGGAGGCGATTGCGGAAGCCACGTTCCGCAACGCGGAAAGACTGTTCGGAATACGGCCCACGGAACACAGGCATGTGGTCTGTCAAGTTGTTTGAACAAGAACCCGTAAT
>CAZVVD010000030.1:0-31571 GCA_964630555.1 uncultured Verrucomicrobiota bacterium
GGTTAATGGTTAAACATGGTTAATGGCTCAAAGTGGGTGCTGATAACGCCTGTTTCGATCATGCGATCGTGCCGGTCCAAGGGTATTGAATGGCCGTCATTGACTAGGTCCTGTTACGTAGTCCCCGCCCCGGGCGCCATCAACCATGAACCATATCTCCTGAACCATCAACCCTTCTCCAGTTGCAGCCCGGCGGCGGCAAGCGCCACGGCCTTCTGCATGCCCTGAGCCTTATGGCAGGTTTCCTCGTATTCCCTCTGGGGATCTGAGTTGTACACGATCCCGGCCCCGGCCTGGACCGCCACCTCGCCGCCCATGACCTCCAGCGTGCGGATGGTGATGGCAAAGTCCATGCTGCCGTCGTAGCTGACGTAGCCCAAGGCGCCGCCGTAGGCCCCGCGCGGACCGGGCTCGAGCTCGTGGATGATCTCCATGGCCCGAATTTTCGGGGCGCCGGTCAGGGTGCCGGCCGGGAACGTGGCGCGGATGACGTCGGCCGCATCCCGGCCGTCGCGCAGCAGCCCCTCCACGTGCGAGACGATGTGCATTACATGACTGTACCGCTCGATGGTCATGAAGTCCCGCACCTGGACGCTGCCGACCTCCGCCACCCGGCCGACGTCGTTGCGGCCCAGGTCCACCAGCATGATGTGCTCCGCTTTTTCCTTTTCATCCGCCAGCAGGCTGTCGGCCAGGACGCGGTCCTCCTGTTCGCTCGCGCCGCGGGGCCGGGTGCCGGCGATCGGGCGCAGTTCGATCCGCCGCCCGGTCAGGCGCACCATGACCTCGGGCGAGGAGCCGACCAGGGCCTGGGCGCCGGTCTTCAGGAAAAAGAGGTAGGGCGACGGGTTCAGCAGGCGTAGGGCCCGGTAGAGCTGCAAGGGCGGCACCGCGCTGCGGGCGCTGAAACGCTGGCTGAGCACGACCTGGATCGCGTCGCCGGCGGCAATGTAGCGCCGGGCGCTCGCCACCATCTCCCGGTAGCGGTCCGGCGCCATGTTGGAACAAAACTCCGGGGCCGGGCCGCCCGCCGCCGCCTCCGCCGGAAGCGGACGGGCCAGGCGCCGCTCGATGTCTTCAATCCGGGCCAGGGCCAGCTCGTAGGCGCGCTCCAGCGACCCCGCCTCGGCCGGACGGGAACAGACCACGATCTTCAGGGTATGGCGCAGGTTGTCGAACACCACCAGGCGATCGACCTTCAGGAAGCGGCTGACGCCCGCACTTGGGCCGGGCTTGGGCGCCGGCAGGCGCTCGAAATCCCCCGCCGCCTCGTAGCCGATAAACCCCACCGCGCCCCCGAAAAACCGGGGCAGCCCCGGCAGCACCGCCACCCGGACGCCGCGGTACACGGCGCGCAGGCGCTCCAGCAGCGAGGGATCGCCCCCGGGCCCGTGCCGGACCTCGAAGAGCAGCTCCGGTTCCACGCCGATGAAGGAGTAGCGCCCCCAGGTTTCTCCCCCCTCGATGCTTTCCAGCAAAAAGGCGTTGGCGCCGTCCGCGAAACGCCGCAGGACCGACACCGGCGTGTCCAGATCCGCCATCCGCTCGCGGCACACCGGGACCACGTCGTGGTCCGCCGCCAGCCGCCGGTAAGCCTGGTAATCGCCGTTCATGGGATTTCTTTTTATAGAATTGAGCGGTCAGGGTCAATACAAATCTTCGTTTTTTTCTGGCGGGCCGGGCGCCGATCCGTTAGGCTGCGGGTGCGGCAGCGGGCCGGCGCCCCCTGCACGCCGCGGGCCAACCCATGAGCTGGATCACCCAGGATAGCAGAGGCGGGACCTTGCTGGCGGTCCACGCCGTGCCGCGGTCCTCCCGCGACGCGGTCCAGGGGCTCCACGGTCAGGCCGTCAAGATCCGTCTGCGGGCGCCGCCGGTGGAGGGCCGGGCCAACGCGGCCTTGGTGCGGTTCCTCGCCGAAGCCTTGAACGTGCCCAAGGGGCGGGTCGTCCTGTTGGCGGGCGCCGCCGGGAGGGAAAAACGCGTCCACATCGCAGGCCTGGAACCCGCCGCCGTGCGCGCCCGCCTGGGTCTTCCGGCCGCGGACGGCCCACCCTTAGGATGACACCCGCAGCGGCATCAGCACGTACAGGAACGGAAGGTCGCACTTGAGGATGGCCGGGCTGGTATCGTCCACCAGCTCGATGCTGACCTCGTCGCTGCTGAGGTTGCGGAGCGGGTCCATCATGAAATCGGGGTTGAAGGCCATGACGATCTGCTTGCCCGTGTACTTGACCGGCACGGATTCGTGGGCCTCTCCGACGTCCGGGGTGACCGCCGATAGGTTCATCTGGTTCTTGGCGAAAACCACCTTGACCGAGAGATACTTCTCGTTGGTGATCAAGGCCACGCGCCGCAGGGCCGACAACAGCGCCTCCCGCGCCACGGTGACGCGCTCCTCGCACTGCTTGGGAATCACCTGCTGAAAATTGGGATAGCTGCCCTCGATCAGCTTGGTGACCACCAGGGTGTCGCCCAGGTCGAACGCCGCCATATTGTTGACCACGTGGATCTTCAGCGCGCCCTCGTCCCCCAGCGTCTTGACCATCTCGTTCACCGCCTTGGTGGGCATAATGATGTCGGCTTGTTCGTTTCCCGGGATTTCGATGTCCTTCTCCGCCAGGGCCAGGCGCCGCCCGTCGGTGGCCACCATGGTCAATTTCTGGTTTTTAAAACTCAGCAGCACCCCGCTCAGGGTCTGGCGGCTTTCGTCGATGGAAGCGGCATATCCCGTTTTCTTCAACATATCCTTGAAGACCGCCTGCTCGATCGTGAAGCCGCGGGTCGCGTCGATCGGCGGTAGGGGGGGGAATTCGTCGGCCGACAGTCCCAGGACCTTGTACTCGGACGCGCCGCAGCGGATCAGCGCGGTGTCCTTGTCGAGTTCCAGCTCGATTTCATTGCCGGGCGCCTCCCGCACGATATTGAATAGCCGCCGCGCCTCGAAGGTGCTGGCGCCGCTTTTCTGGGTGTCCACGCTCATGGTGTATCGGACGCTGAGCGACAAATCCGTGGCCGTGAGCTCCAGCTTCCCCTTCTCGATTTTCAGCAGTACATTGTAAAGAATCGGCAGGGTGGAATGGGTGCTGATGACGGACTGGGTCATCTGCAGCCCTTTGAGCAACGCGTCTTTGGGCAGGTTGAATTTCATGGCGGCGCCTTTCGGGTGGGTATATCTCTTTTTAAAAGAAAGAAATCACTCTTCGTCGTATGGGTGTGCACGGTGTTGATAAATGCCTAGACCGGGCGCAGGCCAGGGCGGCGGCGAAGATCAGGCCTGTTCATAAAAAGGGGAATCGGGTGTTAAACGTCCGGCGGCCGGCGCCGGGCGCCGCCGCCGCCGCCGGTTATGATCCGGTTGTCGCGAGCTTATCCACAGCCTTGCGTTCGGACATTTGCTTGGTCAACTTGGCGACGACCTGTTTCACCTGCTGGTCGGAAGCCATCCGGGCGTTGATCTGCCGGCAGGCGTGCAGCACGGTGGCATGGGTCTTGCTGAAGGCGGCGCCGATCTCCGGGTAGGATGCGGAGGTCATCGTGCGGCAAAGGTACATGGCCACCTGGCGGGGGAGGGACACGCTGGCGGAGCGATGCTTGCTGGTCATGTCCGCCAGGCGCAGGTCGAAATACTCGGCCACGCCCCGCTGGATGGCGCTGATGGAAACGGGTTCCTTTTTCTCCTGCTCGATGATGTTCTGGAGCAGCGAGGCGGCCAGGTCCTGCGTGATCGGCACCTGGTAGATGGAGGCATAGGACGTCAACCGCAGCAGGGCGCTTTCCAGCAACCGGATGTTGGAGCGGATATGCGAGGCAACGAACGTGAGCAGCCCCTCGTCCAGGGCGATGTTCAGCTTCTTCTGCTTGGAATGCAGGATCGCCATCCGGGTCTCGAAGTCCGGGGTGACCAGCTCGGTGACCATGCCCCATTCGAAACGGGTTACAAGGCGTTTTTCCAGTCCCGCGATTTCTCCGGCCGGCCGGTCGCTGGCCATGACGATCTGCTTGTGGGCGTCGTAGAGCACGTTGAAGGTGTGGAAAAACTCCTCCTGTAAACCGCTCTTGCCGGCCAGGAAGTGGATGTCGTCCACCAGCAGCAGGTCCGTCCCGCGGTACTTGGCCCGGAATTGGGTCACCCGCCGGTTCTGCAGCGACTCGATGTATTCGTTCAGCAGGGTCTCGCAGGAAAGATACTGCACGCTGGTCTTGGAGCGGGTCAGGACGTAGTGCCCGATGGCCTGCATGAGATGCGTTTTGCCCAGGCCCGAGCCCCCGTAGATGAAGAGCGGGTTGTAGGCCTTGCCGGGGGCCTGGGCCACCGCCAGGGAGGTGGCGTGCGCGAAACTGTTGGAAGGCCCGACGACGAACGAGTCGAAGGCATAACGCGGGTTGAGCGACGGAGAAGCGGGCGCCGCGCCCCGGCGGACCGTCGGCGGGCGGCGCGGGGCGGGCGGCGCGGCCGGCTCCGCGCTGCCCGCCGCCACCTCGAGCACGACCGGCAACTCGCGGCCGAAGGCCTGCTGAACCGCGGCCCGGATGAGCGGCAAATAGTTTTCCTCCAGCCAGGCCTGGTAAAAATCGTTGCTGACCGAGAGCACCAGCTTGTCAGCTTCCAGGCGCCGGGGGGTGATGACGGCGATCCAGCGGGCGAAGACATCGGCGCTCAACTGGCCCTGCAGACGGACGCAGGCCTCGCGCCACAACGAATCGATGGTGTGATCGGCCAAGGAAACCTCCCGCCCCCATCCGCCGCGCAGTACGATTCAGCGGCGGCGAATGGGGCTTATACTCGAACAATCCAACGCGTGTGTCAAACCCAAATCCGCCGACCGGCGCAAACAGTTGCTAACAATCGGCGTTTCCTATAACCTTTCCTTCGGCAAGCGCTTGCGTCAAGCGCACCGCGCGGTCTTGGTCGTCTGTGAACAGGTTGTTAACAGGCAGCCCGTCACCCGTGCCAGCCTTCAGGGAAGGCAGGGTAGCGTGAGGCACCGCCCCTGGCAAGGGAAAAAATATTTTTTTCTCCTGCCGGCGTCCGCCGGCAGGACCGAGGGTTATCTTTTTTTAATATATTTGAGATAAACGATTTATGATATTTTTGATATGGAAACACAGGGCGCGCTGCCGCCGGACGCCGTGGGTAGGCCTTTGGCGGGTCGCGGCCGGGCCGCCGCAGGCTGTGGCCGCGGGGGCGCGCCCCGGGAAGAGGACGCCATGCCGCCATTAACAAGCCCCGTATTGATCGCCGGCGCGCCCCAGGACAGGCCGGACATCCGTTATGCCACCGGGTTCACCGCGCCGGACCCGGTGGTGTTCCTGCAGGCCGGGCGCCGGAAGCACCTGGTGGTGCCCGGGATGGAGTTGGAGCGCGCCCGCCGGGTGGCGCGGGGGGTATGTCTGTGGTCGTCCGAGTCCCTGCCGGGCCGGGCCGGGCTGAAACGCAGTTTGTCCGGCTGGGCCCTGGCTCTCCTGCGCCGGCTGGCGATCGGCGCCGTGGTGGTGCCGCCGGATTTTCCCGTGGCCGCGGCGCGCCGGTTGGAACGGGCCGGGATCCGGGTGCGGGTGGCCGGGGACGCGCTTTTTCCCCGGCGCCAGGTTAAAACGGAGACGGAACTGGCGCGCATGGCCGAGTGCCAGCGGGCCGCGGTCCGGGCCATGCGAGTTGCCGTGCGGCACCTGGCCCGCGCCCGCGCCGATGCCCGGGGCGTTCTGCGCCTGGGCCGCCGGCCGGTGACGTCCGAATCCGTCCGGGCCCTGATTGACCGGGAGCTGCTGGCCTGCCGCTGCACGGGACCGGGCACCATCGTCGCCGGCGGGACCCAGGCGGCCGATCCGCACGAACCCGGATTTGGGCCGCTGCGGCAGGGGGAAGCGATCGTCATCGATATTTTTCCCCAGCACATGGACCACGGCTACTGGGGCGACCTGACCCGCACGGTGGTCAAGGGCCCGCCGCCGCCGGCCCTCCTGCGAATGTATCGCGCCGTCAAGGCAGCCCAGGCCTCGGCCCTGGCCGTGGTGAAGGCCGGCGCGCCGGGAAGCCGGGTCCACGATGCCGCGGTCCGGACCCTCCGGCAGCGCGGGTTTCAGACCGGGTCGGACCAGGGGTTTATTCACAGCACCGGCCATGGCGTCGGCCTGGCCATTCACGAGTTGCCGCGTGTCGGCCCGCACGGCGGGCGCCTGCGGGCCGGCAACGCGATCACGATCGAGCCGGGGCTCTATTACCGGGAGACCGGCAGCGTGCGGATTGAAGACCTGGTCGTCGTTACGCCCGGCGGCTGGAGGCCGCTGGCCGTCTGCGAGCACTTTTTCCAGGTCTGATCAGGCGCGCGGAGATCCATGAATCCGTTTTCCCTGCTGGTCAAGCCCGCCGGGGCCGACTGCAACCTGGGCTGTGCCTACTGCTTTTACCGCGGCCGGGCGGCGCTATATCCCGGCGCCGCCCGCCGCATGCCGCCGGAGGTCCTGGAGCGCATGATCCGGAGCTACCTGGCCACCGACCAGCCCCAGTATGTCTTTGCCTGGCAGGGCGGCGAGCCGACGCTCATGGGCCAGGGTTTTTTCGAGTCCGTGACGGCCCTGCAGGAGCGCCACGGCCGCCCGGGCGCCTGGGTGGCCAACGGCCTGCAGACCAACGCGACCTTGCTGACCGATGGCCTGGCCCGCCATTTCGCCGCCTACCGGTTCCTGCTGGGCGTGAGCCTTGACGGGCCGCCGCTGGTCCACGACCGGTTCCGCCGCGCCGCCGCCGGCGCGGGCTCACACGCCGCGGTCCTGCGCGGGGTGGACTGCCTGCGGCGGCAGGGGGTCGCGTTCAATATTCTCACGCTGGTCAGCCAGGCCAACGTGCGCCGGGCGCGCGAGGTCTATCGTTACCTGAAAGGACAAGGATTCCTGTTTCAGCAGTACATTCCCTGCGTGGAGTCGGCGCCGGACGGCGGCCCGGCGTCCTACGGCATCGGCGGCGAGGAATGGGGGGCCTTTTTGGGCGAGCTGTTTGACGAGTGGTCCGCCGCCGACACCCGCCGGGTGTCGGTGCGGCTGTTTGACGCCATCGTGTCCCGGCTGGCGGACGGGCGCGCGGGCGTCTGCCACATGGAGAACGACTGCCGGCAGTATTTCGTGGTCGAACACAACGGCGATGTGTATCCCTGCGACTTCTTTGTCGAGCCGGACCTTAGGCTGGGTAACATCATGACGGATGGCTGGGAGACGCTGCAGGCGTCGCCCGTCTACGCGGAGTTCGGCCGGCGTAAGACGCAAGGCATCGCCCCCTGCCGCCGGTGCGAGTGGTTCGACCTGTGCGCGGGCGATTGCCCGAAGCACCGGCGGCCCGGCGGGCAGGACGCCGTCAGCCGGCTGTGCCTGGGCTGGCGCCGTTTTTTTGCCCGCGCCATGCCCCGCCTGCGCGAACTGGCGGCGGACGTCATTCGCGAACGCGCGGCCGCGCCGGCGCGCCCGGGATCCAACCCACGCTGCGGCTCTCCCGGAATGCAATCCCGCTGAGGGACGCTGCGGGTTTCTTGCGGCAGGCTGCCGACGGCCTGGCCGCCGGCAAGGGAGGGAGCGTTCAGGTCGAGGCTCAGGGCGGGCCGGGCGCCCGCAAGGCTTTCGGAGCGCGAGAATGGGTCATGGATGACCTCGTCGAATGCGGCGTGAACGTCGAGGGCCCCCGGTTCCGCGTCAACCCCTTGGAGGCAGAGGGCCTGCAGGCGAAGCGATGAAGCGCCGTGCCCAAAACGGCGGTTGCATGACGCCCTGGCTTGCCTTACCATGGCCGCCGTCGCCCGGGGCAGGGCGGCGGCTGGCGGCGGGAGACGACCGATGAAAACGCTCAAGCGGGCCAAGGCCATCCTGGAGATCGAGATCACGGAGCTGCGGCGCGTCCGCCGGCGGTTGGACCGTGGGTTCAGCCGGGCCGCGGCCCTGATCCTCGACGGCCTCCGGCGCGGCGGCAAGATCGTGGTCACCGGCGTGGGCAAGAACTACCACGTGGGCCAGAAGATCTCCGCCACCCTGGCTAGCACGGGGTCCACCAGCGTGATCCTGCACCCGTCCCAGGCCCTGCACGGGGACATTGGCGTGTTCTGCAAGCCCGACGTGCTCCTGGCGCTTAGCTACAGCGGCGAATCCGGCGAGCTCACCGAGCTGGTCCCGGTCGTCAAGCGCCAGGGGGGCAAGATCGTTGCCATGACCGCCGGCAAGGACAACGCCCTCGCCCGGCTCAGCGACGCGGTGATTTCCGTCGCCGTCGCCCGGGAGGCCTGTCCGTTCAACCTGGCCCCGACGGCTAGCACTACGGCCATGCTGGCGGTGGGCGACGCCCTGGCGATCGTGCTCCTCGAGGCGCGGGGGTTCCGCAAAGCTGATTTCGCCAAGCTCCACCCCGGCGGCGCCATCGGGCGCACCCTGCTCCTGCGTGTGGCCGACATCATGCGCCGGGGCGAGCGCTTGGCGCGCGTGCCGCGCCGCGCGAAGGTGCACGACGCCGTCATCGCCATGACCGGGGCCAAATCGGGCGCGGTGGGGGTGGTGGACCGCGGGAACCGACTGCTGGGCATCTTCACCGACGGCGACCTGCGCCGGCTCATCAGCCGGCGCGGCCGGGTTCTGGCCATGCCGATCCGCCAGGCCATGACGCCGTCGCCCGTCGCGGTGCGGGACACCGCCCTGGCCGTGGACTTGCTGAAACTGTTCGAGGACCACCGGATTGACGACCTCCCGGTGGTGGACGCCGGAAAACGCCTGGTCGGCATGGTGGACATCCAGGACCTGCCGAAGTTCAAGATCCTCTGACCATGTGGGACTATACCGACAAAGTGCTGGACCATTTCCGCCACCCGCGCAACGTGGGGGCCGTGCCGGATCCGGACGGCGTGGGCGAGGTGGGCTCGATGGCCTGCGGCGACGCCCTCAAGCTGACCTTCAAGCTGGACGGGCAGGGCCGGATCGCCGACGTGAAGTTCCAGACCTTCGGCTGTGCCAGCGCCATCGCCTCGTCCTCCGCCCTGACCGAGATCGTCAAGGGCATGACCCTGGACGAGGCCGCCAAGGTCACCAACCAGGATATCGCCGACTACCTGGGCGGTCTGCCCGAGCAGAAGATGCACTGCTCGGTCCTGGGCCGCGAGGCCCTCGAACAGGCCATCGAGAACTACCGCACGGGGAAGACCACGAAAAAAATCCTGGAAGGCAAGGTCGTCTGCCACTGCTTCGGCGTCACCGAGGAGGAAATCGAGCGCGTCGTGCGCGACAACCGCCTGGCCACGGTCGAGCAGGTGACCAATTACTGCAAGGCCGGCGGGGCCTGCGGCAAGTGCCACGGGGATATCGCCGCGATCATCGCCCGGGTGCGGGGCGAACAGCCCCCGGCCACCCCGCCGCCGCCCCCGGCTGCCCCGCGCCTGACGACGATCCGCAAGATCAAGCTGATCGAGGAGACCCTGGAAAAAGAGATCCGCCCGGCCTTGAAGAAGGACGGCGGCGACATCGAGCTCATCGACGTCCTGGACAACCGGGTGCTGGTGGCGCTGCGCGGGATGTGCGCCAACTGCCAGGTCGCCCGCTTTACCCTCAAGGACGTCGTCGAGGCCCGGCTGCGCGAGTTCGTGGCCCCGGATCTGGTGGTGGAGGAGGCGCCCTGATGCGGCAGGTCTACCTCGACAATAACGCCACCACTCAGGTCGCCCCGGAAGTCCTCGAGGCGATGGGGCCGTTCTTCACGGACCTGTGGGGCAACCCCTCCAGCATGCACGCCTTCGGGGGGCAGGTGCGCCGGCATGTGGACCGCGCCCGCCAGCAGGTGGCCGCCCTGATCGGGGCCGACCCCTCCGAGATCATTTTTACGAGCTGCGGCACCGAAAGCGACAACCAGGCCATCCGCGGCGCCGTCGAGGCTGCCGGGGAGCGGGTGGGCGTTGTCACCACGCGGGTCGAGCATCCCGCGGTGCTCGAGCCGTGCCGGATGCTGAAGGAGCGCAGCCACCCCCTGGCCGAGCTGGAGGTGGATGGCGGCGGGCGGCTCAACCTGGAGGAGCTCCAGCGGGCCCTGGCCCTCGGCCCGGCCGTGGTCAGCGTCATGTGGGCCAACAACGAGACCGGGGTGATTTTTCCGATTCCCGAGATCGCGGAACAGGTCAAGGCGGCCGGCGGGGTGATGCACACCGACGCGGTCCAGGCGGTGGGCAAGCTGCCTATTGACGTGCGCAAGGCGCCGGTGGACCTGCTGGCCCTCTCCGGGCACAAGCTGCACGCGCCCAAGGGGGTCGGGGCCCTCTACATCCGCAAGGGCACCCGGCTGCGTCCCCTGCTGCTGGGCGGCCACCAGGAATCCGGCCGGCGGGGCGGCACCGAGAATGTGCCTTACATCGTCGGGCTGGGCCGGGCTTGCGAGCTGGCGGCGCGGAACCAGGCCGCGGAAATGACCCGGCTGGCGGCAATGCGGGACCGGCTCGAGCAGGGCCTCCTGGCGTCCTGCCCGGATGCGCAAGTCAACGGCGATCCCACCCGGCGTCTGCCGAACACGCTCAACGTCAGTTTCCGCTACGTCGAGGGCGAGGCCATTCTCTACCACTTGAGCGACGCCGGCATCGCGGCCTCGTCGGGCTCCGCCTGCGCCTCGGGCTCGCTGGAGCCCTCGCACGTCATCCGGGCCATGGGGGTGCCCTTCATCGCCGCCCACGGCTCGATCCGCTTCAGCTTCAGCCGCTACAACACCGAGGCGGACGTGGATTACGTCCTGGAACAGCTCCCGGAGATCATCCGCAGGTTACGGGCGATTTCGCCGTTCGCGGCGGGATGACGGGACGCAGAGAACTTCGGCGCAAAGGTTTGTCCGGCCTGCGCGGCGCCCGGGGAGCTCCGGGCAACGCCCCAGGCCCCCGCCGCCGTAAACCACCCGCCGGAGGGGCGATGATGAGTCGGAAAATACACCCGGACTCTTGGACGGACCCCTTTCTGCCCGTCAAATAAGATTGCCGATCGGCATTCTTATTTGATATCCCGCGGCCGGGCCTGAATGGGGCGGGCGCTCCGCCCGTTGAACGCTGGCAAGCGCCTGGCCCCGCTTCCGCCGCAGGCGGGATGCTCTTCCTCGGCTTAGGCGCGCCAGCGCCGGAAATGGCGGGTTGCGGCCGCCCGCCCTCCGGGCGGAATCTTTTGAAACCGTTCGGGATGAAGCCCGGTTAGGCCGCGCCCAGCTTGGCCACGAGCCATTCGCGGCACCGGCGGTAGCCTTCCTCGGCGTCCAGCGCGCCCTCGTATTCGGCGATGTAGTTGCCGCGGTAGCCGGTCTGCTGCAGGATGGCCAGCGCCCGGGCGACCGGCACTTCGCCCTGGCCCAGCACCTGGCACTGGTATTGGTCGCGCGAGCCGATGCAATCCTTGAAATGCGTGCTCTTGACGAAGGGCGCCAGGCGCCGGTAAAACTCCTCGATCTTGTCCAGCGGATGCCCGTACCAGCGCAGGTTGGCGGTGTCCAGGTTGCTGCCCAGCCGCGGATGCCGGAACCTGTTCAGGATCTTCAGCAGCAGCTCGGCGTCGTTGGTCACCAGCCCGTGGTTGTCAATCGCGAAGCTGATATCCAGCTCCTCCATCCAGGGCAGGCACCGGTCCAGGCAGCGGCAGATGGCGTTTTCATATTCCCCTGGCGGCACACTGTCCTTCGCCCCGCCGCCCTCGGTGCGCAAGATCTTGGCGCCCAGTTCCAGCGCGCAGCGCGCCAGCCAGCGCATGCGCTGGGCCTGCTGGTTGATGTCGCATTCGTTCAGAATCACGAAATCGTTGCCGGTGGAAAGCTGCGAAACCTCCAGCCCGCGGTCGTCGCACCAGCGCCGGACTTCCATGGCTTTTTCAAGGCTGTAGATGCCGGGACTGGATTCCACGTCCCGGTATTGCAGTTCCAGCGTCTGGAACCCGGTCGCGGCGGCGTAGTCCAGGAATTCCGGCAGCGGCGCCTTGGCCAGGCGGCCGCGGGTGCAGTAATGAATGAGGCCGATTTTTCCCATGGTCTATCCCTTTCGCTGGCGGCCTGGAGGGGTTCGCCACGCCGGGGACTTTTTCAGAAACTCCCGGGAACTTCAAGTCCTGAAACCGGCGCGACACGGCAAGCGCGTGCGCCACACCCACGGCAAGATCAGGCTGACCCTTGTTCTTCCGCCGGGCGCGCGGCCGGCCGGACCAGGGCGCGGTCGAGCAGGATCCCGCGGCGCCGAAGATGATGCTGCAGCGCGGGGACCGGGAGCGCCTGCGTATCGCCGTCCGTTTCCCGCGCGGCCAGGGCGGCGGCAAAGCCCGCGACCGCGCCGGTGAGGGCGCAGGCGGGAATGGCCCGGGTGACGTCCCAAGCCGACGTCTCAACCGATAGGCAACGGCCCGCGGCCAGCAGATTACGGCAAGCGACTCCCCGCAGTGTCCGCCAGGGGAGGGCGTAGACCGGACCCGGCCGGCGCCAGTCGCCGGTCAGGCCCACGGTGTCGGCGAACCACCTGTGCCGGTGCCTGGCGGCGAGCGAAAAGGCGCCCACCAGCCGGCGGGTCATCCGCAGGCAGGGGATCGCGGGAGGCGCGAACACCTGCACGTCGTCCTCCGGATGCCGGGCGCGCAGCGCGGCCAGTTCCGCGCGGATCAGGGCGCGGCTGGCGAGCACCTGGCCGGTGACCTGCTCGGCGGTGTCGCCCCGGAAGAACGGCCCCGCCGCCCCGACCCTCGCCGCGCGGGGGCTATAGGCGGCCGACAGCTTGTGCAGGCGCAAGCCGCCGGCGTCCAGGCTGTAAAACCAGCCGGCGGCCACGTTCGAATCCAGCGCTTCGGTCCGCTCGCCCGCCAGCCAGCAGAGGTCCGCGTCGCCGGTGGCGTCCACGACGGCCCGGCAGGACAGGGCGCCGCGGCCGCTTTTGTTCTCCACGACCAGGTGTGTGATCCGCCGGGCGGCGCGGCGGACGGCGCACACACGGGTATCGTACAGCAAGGTGACGCCGGCCTCGACCGCGAAACGCTCGAGCGCCAGCAGGTAGGCGGCCGGGTTGAACTCCGCCCGGTAGCGAACCCGTTTGCGTTCTTCCGGGTCGCCGCCGGGACGCCAGCAACGGGGGATGCCGGCGAAGCCGGCAACGGGGTTGTCGCGGCGTAGATCGGCGACCGCGAGTTTCAGCAGCTCTTCGGGCAATCCGCCGATGACTTGCCGGCCCCGCCCGTCGCAGAGCGGGAGCCATTCCACCACGTTTCCCAGGGTGGCCAGGCCGCCCAGGGCGCAGGTTTTCTCGAGGAGGCAGACAGACGCGCCCCCGCGCGCGGCGGCGACAGCGGCCGCCACCCCCGCGATGCCGCCGCCGGCCACGGCGACGTCGCAGGCGCCGGCCAGGGGCACGCGCCTTGCGGGTTCCCGGAGGGAGGCGGTCACGCGCCGCTTGGCCGGGCGCCTGGTCATGGATGCTTTCTCCGCTGGTTCGGTCCGGGGGCGGGCCAACCCTGAAGTTTCGGCCGTGGAACGTTCTGCGACAGGCAATCAACAGTAGGCGCGAATGGATGGGCCTTTCACCAAGCGCGCCGGCT
The DNA here is from genome assembly GCA_964630555.1 of uncultured Verrucomicrobiota bacterium. GTDB lineage: Bacteria > Verrucomicrobiota > Kiritimatiellia > JAAZAB01 > JAAZAB01 > JAHIJO01. The sequence goes on from CAZVVD010000030.1 coordinate 13,552, forward strand.
GACTCCTGACTACTTGGGCAACAACTCTTTTTTCGCGGCGGCGACGATGCCGTCCAGGGTCCGTGCCAACTCCGGGGGCAGCGGCGCCGGCGCGTGGCCGGCGAGGCACGCTGGAGACACGGCCTGCCCGAGCCCGGCCAGGGAGAAAGAAACTCTCCACGTTTCCTCTCCCGATCCATCGTTGCTCGCATTGTGTGCAGGGCGTTACGCCCTGTGCAAAATGCGAGCAACACTCTGTGTGGAGATGGAAAGCGATCGCGCCTCTAAATCAATCTCCGTGCCTCCGTGTTCTCCGTGGCACATCCTCATTGTTTTCTTCGACGTTCCTGATTGATCAGGCGCTATCCATGCCATCCGTATCCGCGGTAAACCTTCCTCTCCGGTCAGTCCGGCTGCGGATAGATCAGGCTGTTCGTGGCGAAGCCCAGGGCGGCGGCCTTCGCGAGCAGGGCGGCCAGGGTGGCGTCGTCCAGCTTCGGCTCCCGGGCCAGGACCCAGAAATACGAGGTGTCGGGTCCGCAGACCAGGGCATGCCGGTAATGGGCCGCGTCGAGCTCGAAGATGACATAGGCGCCGTAAAAGGGCCGGAAGAACGACACTTTCAGGAACCCCTGGTCCGGCCCCTTGACGAAGTAGGCCCGGCCCACGGCCTGTTTCCAGCGGTCGTCCCTGGCGGAATAGCCGCGGTTGACGACCTTCACGCCGCCGTCGTCCCGCAGGCTGTATTCGGCCGTGACCTTGGTCAGGCCCCGCTCGAAGGAATGGTCGAGCCGGGCGATTTCGTACCATTTCCCGAGGTATTGCGGGAGCTGGAAGTTTTCGACCGGCTTGACGTTGGGCGGCATGGCGATGCAGCCCGCCAGGGCCAGGAGCAGGGCGACACAGGCCGCGGCCCGCAAGGGTTGAGCGGCTTGATCTCGGCCGGCGGTATGGTCGGCGTCAATGGGGCGCATCGTGTCCTCGCTGCAGATGGGGGGACTATAAGCGGTTCCGGGATCGCCGGCAAGGCCGTTCGTAGCCGGCGGGCTGGATCGGTCCATTCCACGCGGTGGCGCCATTGGCCTTGTCGCGTCGCCTGCCTGCGGGACACGATCCGCTCGATCCGGCGGCTTCCTAGGGCATGGGAAAACGGACGGTGAGGGCCTGGACCTGCTTGCGGACGTCGGCCAGGACGGCGGTGTCCTGGAGATGGCGCAGGACCTTGAGGACCCAGCCGGCGATCTGCTCCATCTCCGGCTCCTGCATGCCCCGGCTGGTCACGGCCGGCGTGCCGATCCGGATGCCCGAGGTCACCAGCGGGCTCCGCGGGTCGAAGGGGATCATGTTCTTATTGACCGTGATCCCGGCCCGGTCCAGGGCGGCGGCGGCGTCCTTCCCCGTGATCTTGAGCGCCGTGAGGTCCACCAGCATGAGGTGGTTATCGGTGCCGCCGGAAACCAGCCGCAGGCCCCCTGCCGCCAAAGCGGCGGCGAAGGCCTTGGCGTTGCGGACGATCTGCTCCTGGTAGGCCTTGAACCCGGGGCGCATGGCTTCATGGAGGCAGACCGCCTTGGCCGCGATGACGTGCATGAGCGGGCCGCCCTGCAGGCCCGGGAAGACCTGGTGGTCGATGTCCTGGGCGAATTTCTGCCGGCAGAGAATCAACCCGCCGCGCGGGCCGCGCATGGTCTTGTGGGTGGTTGTGGTGACGAACTCGGCGTAGGGCACGGGGCTGGGATGGCAGCCGGCGGCCACCAGCCCGGCGATGTGGGCGATGTCCACCATGACCAGCGCGCCGACGCTGTCGGCGATCTCCCGGAAGCGCGGGAAGTCCAGGATCCGCGGGTAGGCGCTGGCGCCGGCGACGATCAGCTTGGGCTTGTGCCGCTGCGCGAGCGCCGCGACCTCGTCGTAATCTATCTGCTCGGTTGCACGGCTGACGCCGTAATGCACGGCGTTGAAGAGCCGGCCCGAGACATTGGTCTTCAGGCCGTGGGTCAGGTGGCCGCCGTGGGGGGAGGCCATGGCCAGGAAGGTGTCGCCGGGCTGGAGAACCGCCAGGTAGACCGCCAGGTTAGCGGAGCTGCCGCAATGGGGCTGGACGTTGGCGTGCTCGGCGCCGAAGAGCCGCTTGGCCCGCTCGATGGCCAGGCGCTCGGCGTCGTCCACGAACTCGCAGCCGTTGTACCAGCGCTTGCCGGGATAGCCCTCGGCGTATTTGTTGGTCAGGACGGACCCGGTGGCCTCGCGCACCGCCCGGCTGACGTAATTCTCGGAGGCGATCAGCTCCAGGTTTTCCGCCTGGCGCCGGGTCTCCCCGGCCAGGGCCGCGCCGATCTCGGGGTCGGCGGCGCCGACGGTCTCGGCGGCGCCGGGGCCGGGCAGGAGTTTCCCGAGGCGCCGCCGGTGCCGCTCGCCGCCGTCGAACGAGCCCTTGATCCATTCGAGCACGATGGCCTTGGCCTGGTCGAGGGTGGTCAGGGCGCCGCCCAGGGCCAGCACGTTGGCGTCGTTATGAGCCCGGGCCATCTTGGCCATCGGGGGGGTGAGGCAAAGCGCCGCGCGCACGCGCGGGAACCTGTTGGCCGCGATGCTCATGCCGATGCCGGTGGTGCAGACGAGGATGCCCTGGTCCGCTTCGCCCGCCGAGACCTTGCCGGCCACCGCGGCGGCGATGTCGGGATAATCCACCGCGTCCCTTGAAAAGCAGCCGAGGTCCTGGACGTCGGCGCCCCGCGCCTGCAGGAACGCCTTGATCGCCTCTTTCATGTCGTAGCCGCCGTGGTCGGAGCCGAGAACGAGTTTCATAATCACCTGGGGGGTTTCGTTTTCAGGTACAGGATCAGGTCCAGCAGGGCCTCGTCGATCTGGTCGCGGATGCGCCGATAGGTGGCGAGGTCGCTGCCGATAGGGTCGGCGATATCGCCGCCGCCGCCGGGCGCGAACGAGGTCAGGAGGCTGACGCGTTCCCCGGCTTCCGGGAATCGCCGCCGGATCTCGCAGGCCTGGCGGTTTGTCATTACCACAACCAGGTCGGCGGTGTCAATCATGGCCCGGGTCAGCCAGCGACTGCGGTGCGGGGCGAGGTCGATGTCCAGCTCGGCCAGGGCCTCGACGGCCTCGATGCTGGCCGCCAGGCCGTCGGCCGCGGCCAGGCCGGCGGACCCGATCTTCCAGCCGGCCTGGGCGCCGAGGTGGCGCCGCAGGAGATATTCGGCCATGGGACTGCGGCACACGTTCCCGGTGCAGACGAACAGGAGTTGGCGCGGGGATGAGGTCATGGGATTCGGGCGGTTAACACACGCCGGCTTTCGCCGTGGCGTGAATCTCGGACGCGGGAATGGCGCCTTCCCGGAGCACGATCACGGCGCCGGCCTCGATGCGGATCACGGTGCTGGGGCGGCCGCCCGGCGCCGGGCCGGCGTCGAGGATCAGTTCCGCGGCGTCGCCCAGGGCGGCCGCGGCCGCCCCGGCCGTCAGGGCCGGCGCCGCGCCGCTGCGGTTGGCGCTGGTCACGCGCAGGGGGCTGTCCGCGGCCCGCAGCAGCGCCAGGGGCGCGGGGTGCGCCGGGACCCGGAAGCCTTCCCAGCGTCCGCCGCCGCAGGGCAGGACCATGGTCAGGGCGCCCGGCCAATAGCGCCGGGCCAGGGCCCGGGCCAGGGGACCCAGCTCGGCCGGCCAGCGTTCGACCTGGGCGAGATCCGCCGCCAGCAGGGGAATGGCCTTGTCCCGCGGCCGGCCCTTGACGCCGGCCAGCCGCTCCTCGGCCCCGGGCACGCGGGGGTCGGCGGCGAGGCCGTAGACCGTGTCGGTCGGGATGGCCACCAGCCCGCCGCGGCCCAGGACCGCCAGGGCCGCGGCCAAGATGCGGGAATCGGCGGCGTCCCAGATCGCTGTGCGCACGGGATTCAAGGCTTGAAGATGTTCAACGCCTTGAGCCCCAGCAGGAGATCCGTCGCCCGGCGCAGGGCCGGGTCGTTGCCGATGCGGGTGTTCAAAGCGCGGTCCTGTTTTTCCTGCTCGGTGAGGCCCGAGAACGGGCCGAGATCCTCTTCGGGGGGTTCCCCGGCCGGCGGCGCGTCGGCTGGGGCGGCCGCCACGACCACGTCGGGCCGGACGCCCCGCCCGCTGTAGCCGGCCTTGCCCCGGTCGACGCGGCGGACCGCGATGTACAATACCCGGCCGTCGGCCAGGGGCAGGGGCGCGCGGAAGCGGTCGTCGCCGCGGGTCGGTTGGCCGACGATCATGACCCCGCTGCAGTCCTGGAGCACCGCGGCCAGGGTTTCGGCCGCGCCCCGCGTGTCGCCGTCCGCCAGGATCATCACCGGCTTGTCGAGCGTCGTCTCCGCCCGCCGGGCGGTGAAGGTTTGGAGGGGCTGGTCGAACCCGTCCCTGAGCGTGAAGAGGGGAGAGGGCGGCCGGGCGAACAGGCCGGCGATCTCGGCCACCGCCGCCAGGTTGGTGCCATTGGCCCCGCGCAGGTCGAGGATGACGCCGCAGCAGTTGGTGCCGGACCAGAGCGCGAGCTGGGTGGCGATCGGGTCGCCGGACCCCTCGAACAGGCCGTTGATCCGCAGGAAGCCGATTCCCTGCGGCCAGAGTTCCTGGGTCCCGGTGACGGGGATCTGGATCACGGTGCGTTGGACCTTGAAGACCTGGGAGGTGGCGTTCTGGTCCTCGCCGCGGACGGCGAGGGTCACAGCCTCGTTTTTCGCGCCGCGCAGGCGGGGCACGGTCTGTTCAAGGTCCATATTCTCCGTGCTCTCGCCATTGATCGCTTCCAGCCAGACCCCGGCCGGCACGCCGGCCGCGTGGGCCGGGCCGTTGGTGACGACCTCCGTGATTTTCAGGCGCTTGCCTTTCTGCGTCAGCTTCAGGCCGACCCCGTAGAACAGGCCGCGTTCCTCGTCCTGGAGGCGCTCGGCCTGCTCGGGGGTCACGAGCGCGGCCCCGGGGTCCACGGCCCGGACGGCGGCCGCGAGCATATTGGAGGCGAGGGCGCCGGGCTCGAACACCACCCCCCGGCTTTCGATCAGCGCGCCGAGTTCCGCCACCGCCTTCTGGGCGTCGGCCACCGCCGCCGCCCGGTCCGGCGCGGCCCCGGCCAGCGCGCCCCACGTCATCAATCCCGCCGCGATCATGCCTCGGTATCTATTCATAGCGCCATCATCCTCTCTGCCATATTCGTTACGAGGGGACCTTGTGATCAACAACGAGAATTTTCACCGCAGATAACGCGGATAGCACGGATAACCATCTTCATTCAGATTGTCATCCTGAGCGTAGCGAAGGATCTCATGCTGGTTAAAAGAGGGGCGAGATTTCTCGCTGCGCTCGAAATGACACTCCCTGCTTATCAGGTCTTTTGCAGGCGCTGAAATAATTACTCCCTATCCATAAAATTTGCGCCCTCTGCGGTTAATATTACTCGAGGGCGCCCATCCGCATTCCCTATCAACCATCAACCATCAACCCGGCTTCGCTCGGAAGCTCCGCCGCGGCACGCCATCAACCATGCTTTAACCATTAACCATTCTTTTGCTGCGCCTGCACCTTGCGGTTGCCCTGGCGCACCTTCGCCTCCAGCGCCCGCCTGTGGCGGCGCAGCCGGGTGGCCAGGTCCGGTCGGCCCAGGGCCAGGATCTGGACGGCGAGCAGCGCGGCGTTGACCGGGCCGGCCGAGCCCAGGGCCACGGTGGCCACGGGAATGCCCGCCGGCATCTGGACCGTCGAGAGCAGCGCATCGATGCCGTCGAGCGCCCCGCTCTTGACCGGGATGCCGATCACCGGGAGCGTCGTGTGCGCGGCCAGCACCCCGGCCAGGTGGGCGGCCCCGCCGGCGGCCGCGATGATGATCTTGAGCCCGCGCGCCGCCGCCTGCGCGGCATAGCGCGCCGCCTGCCGGGGCGTCCGGTGCGCCGAAATCACGGTGACCGCGCAGGCCACGCCGAACTCGCGGAGGGTGTTGGCGGCCGGTTCCAGCAGGGGCCAGTCCGAGTCGCTGCCCATGACCAGGCCGACTTCAAGCCTGACATTTGGCTTCGTCTGCATGGTTTTGATTTTCAATTGAAATCACGGAAGATCAAACAATCTCGGCATGCGCTGTTGCATTTTGTTGCATCTCCAACCTCTGCAGTCCCCGCGCCGCGATGTCGCGGCGGCAGTGGGCCCCCGGGAAGCTGATCCGGTCCGCCGCCTGGTAGGCCCGGTCCGCCGCCTCCCGCAAGGTCGCGCCGAGGGCGGTGACGCCCAGCACCCGTCCGCCGGCCGTGACCACCCGGTCCTGGTCGGCCCGGGTTCCGGCGTGGAACACCATCACCTGCGGCAGGCTGCCGGCCTCGGCCAGGCCGTCGATGGGGGCGCCCTTCCGGTACGGGCCCGGATAGCCTTCGGCGGCCATAACCACGCAAACGCACGCCTCGGGCCGGCAGGCGGCCAACTCCGGCGTCAGGCGGCCTTCAATACAGGCGTCCATGGCCGGAATCAAATCCCCGGCCAGGCGCGGCAGGATGGCCTGGGTTTCCGGATCGCCGAACCGGCAGTTGAACTCCAGCACCTTGGGTCCGGAGGCGGTCATCATCAGGCCGGCGTAGAGCACGCCCTGGTAACGGATGCCCCGGCGGCCGAGTTCCGCGAGCGTGGGTTCGAACACGAGCTTGCGGATCGCCTCGCGGAATTCGGGGGTCTCCATCGGCGCCGGCGAATAGGCGCCCATGCCCCCGGTATTGGGGCCCTGGTCGCCGTCGAAAACGCGCTTGTGGTCCTGGGCCGAGGGCAGCAGCACCGCCCGGGTTCCGTCCACCAGGGCCAGCATCGAGACCTCCTCGCCTTCCAAAAATTCCTCTGCCAGCAGCCGGCTGCCGGCGGCGCCGAAGGCGCCGGCCACCAGGACCTGGCGGACCGCCTCCGCGGCCTCGGCGCGGGTCCGGCAGATCAGGACGCCCTTGCCGGCGGCCAGGCCGTCGGCCTTGATGACCAGCGGCAGGTCCGCGCGCTGCACGTACGCCAGAGCCTTGGCGGCGCTGGTGAACTCGGCCGACCGGGCGGTGGGCACGCCCGCGGCGCGCAACACGTCCTTGGAAAAGACCTTGCTGCCTTCCAGCCGGGCCGCCGCCCGGCAGGGTCCGAATACCCGCAGCCCTTCCGCCTGCAGCCGGTCGGTGAGCCCGGCGCAGAGGGGCGCCTCGGGCCCGATCACCGTCAGGTCCGGGCGCTCCCGCGCAGCCCAGGCCGCCAGGCCCTCGACATCCTCGGCCGGAATGGCCAGGTTGACGCCCAGGGCGGCGGTGCCGGCGTTGCCGGGCGCGCAAAACAGGGCGGGGCGCGCGCGGTCCCGCGCCAGTTTCCATGCCAGGGCATGCTCGCGCCCGCCGCCGCCGACTAACAACAACTTCATCGGACCGTCCCCCCCCCCCGGCCAGTCAGCCGGATCATTGATTGACGCCACGCGAATATATCGGGAAGAAACCGGGCTGACAAGAACCGATCTTGCGGCCGGCCGGGGAAGAACAGGCGGGATTATCCTTTCGCGCCGGAGGAGCGCTCTCGCGACAGGGGCGGCAAGCCGATGTCGCGCACGAGGGCGCCGGGCACTTCCCGCGCCTCCAGGGGCGGGCGATGCAGGCGCTGGCGAAGGCGGGTGATCATTCCCACCATGCCAAACGCCCGGGCACGGGCCTGGTAGAGCGCCAGCCGGGCCAGGGCCCGCTGGGAAACGACTCCCTTTTCCGGCAGGGCCTGGTGGAGCAGGAGGGCGGTATCCAGCAAGTCTCCCAGTTCAGCCGTTCCCGGCGCCCCGCTTCTCGCCTGGTCCCAGGCCTCGTTCAAGCGGGGCGGGAAGAACGCCAGCTCATAACAGGCCTGCAGTTTTTCGCGTTCCGTCATGCCGAAGCTCCTGTCCAGATCGCCAGGTCTTTCCGTAAGTTTTCGAGGTTATCCAGGACAACGGCATCCTCTTGAAATGGCGGCGGCAGCGAGCGAACCGCCGCGGCCACGGCGGCAAAAGCAACGGGATGTTGCGCCAGCAGGTATTGCACGTCGCTCCGGTCAATAGCGTCATAGCGGATCAGCTTGCTGGCAATCAACGCGGGAATGGCGGCGGTTTTTACCATCAGCCGCCGACCCTGCCAGAGCACCAGGTCGGACTTGGCCTGCGGTCTGGGCAGGCACAACCGCAAGGCGGAAATCCATTCGATGTGGTCTTGGCCGGTCGCGGTATCCGGATTCACCGGCAAGCCTGCGCAAGCGGCCGCGGCTCTGAAGGCGCGCTCATTCACGCGGCAATACGGCGCCGCGACATCGATATCGAGGCTGGTCCGTTCCGGCTCGTCCAGGAGAATATAGGCAGCGCTGCCGTAAATGTGCAGGATCGCGTCTTCCTCCAGCGCCGCGTCAATGCGCTCCAGGTAGACCAGCAGTTGCTGTTTATTCATAGGCCGATAGTATAATGCCCCGGCTACCAGTTGACAAGCACGGTGCGACAAACCGCATCCCCCCCCGCGACCATGCCGCTGGCTAGCGCCACGCTTTTCCAGCCCATCCATCGCCCCTGCCGCACCAGGCGGCAGGCGACGCAGGCCATTTGCGAATAGCTGGGTCAACCGCGCGCAGGGAGCGCTCAGGGTTGGGCCGCGCGTTTCAGCCGCAGGAGGACGATATCGTCGGCCTGGAAGAGGATGCGCGGCCGTGGAAGTGCCAGGGAACACAATCCGGGTCCGGGCCGCCGTCCTTCTGCGCCGTGATGCCACCGGCGATCCGCCGGCGTCCCCGGCCGAGAGGCCTCAGTCACGCGGGGGCGGGGTGTGCGCAGAGGGGGGGGCAAAGGCTCATGGTTTCTCCCAATGGCCAGGCCCCGGCCGCCGTTTGATCTGGCTTTTTCCCGGGCCTTCTGGTAGGCAGAGCGCATGACCGCCGCAAGGATCCCCTGGCGCGAGGTGTCAGCATGAGCCGTCCCCTCCCGGAGCCGCCCGCCGCCCCGCCATCCGCCGGCGGGGTGTCCTGCCTGGTCCCCGCCTACAACGAGGGCGTCCGCATCGGGCGCGTCCTCGACGCCCTGCGCGGGATGTCGTTCCTCGACGAGATCATCGTGCTCGACGACGGCTCTTCCGACAACACCGCCGAGGTGGTGCGGGCCCGCCAGGCCGGGCATCCGGCCCTCAGGCTCCTGGCCTCCCCGGCCAACCTCGGCAAGACCGGGATTGTCCAGCGCGGCGTCGAGGCCTGCCGGGGCGACCTCGTGGTCATCCTCGATGCCGACCTGCTCACCCTCACGCCGCGGCACGTGCGCCGGCTGATCGCGGCCGTCGCCGAGCATGGCTTCGACATGGCCATCCTCGACCGCGCCGGCGACCGCCGGGCCTTCTGGTGGGGCTGGACCAACTGCGCCCGCTTCTTCGGCGGCGAGCGCGCCTTCCGCAGGCGGGATTTCCTGGAGATCGCGTTCCCGGAGCGGGCCGGGTTTCTCCTCGAAATCATCATGAACCTGCACTACATCCGGCGCCGGAAGAAAATGCAAACCCTGTTCTGCGAGGATCTCTTCACCCTTCACGACTACAAGAAGCGCGGCGTGAAGGCGGGGTTCCGGCATTACCGTCAAATCGCCGGGGACATCCTCGGGCACTCCGGGGTGGTCGATTTCCTGAAGCAGGTCTACCACATCGAGGAGGACCGCCTGGCGCGCTTGTACCGCTGGCACCGGAAGCGCTACCTCAAGCCCGCGACCTTTATCCTGATCCCGGCCGTCGGCCTGTTGTACGGCTGGCTGACCTTCCTGAAGCTGAATTTCGCCCGGATCGCCCGCCCCCGGCGCCATCAGCGGGTGGAGCCGGCAACGAGCCGTTGAACCGCGAATCCCCTGCCGGGCCATAGGCGGAACAAGTGCGAAATGAAGTCATCGTGCATTGGACAGCTGCAAGGTGACGCCGCGCAGAGCGCGGCGTCCACCTCAGGAATCTGTAAGCGACGCGTTCAGGGTGGACCGGGCGCTCCGCGCCCGGTTTTCCTGCAGTGGCCCCGCTTCGCGGGCCCTCATGGAATCCAACAAGAATTTGTCATTTGCCGGGCACGTCCCGCGTGGCTCCTGGAGCGGAGCCGGATGGTTGGCCGAAATGAAATCCCGCCGGATTCCCGCAGGCTCCGCCCTGCGCGGCTATCAACGGTGAACCCGTAAAGAGCAGTTAAACCACGAATGGACACCAATGAACGCTAATCCTCAACGGGTTATGAATAGCAAAGACCTCACCCAGTAGGTGATCTTCCTTGTGGATCGCATCCTATGTCATCCATAGATCGTTGCTGGCATCTTTCTGCATTCGTGTCCATTGGTGTTCATTCGTGGTTCTCTACTGCCAAATCTAGGGTGAACCGCTACCCCGTGAACCGCCCAACCCTTGTCCGCCAATGCGGATCCGCTTAGGAAACCATCCCGAACCCATGCTCAAAATCCTGCACGTGGACATGGACGCCTTCTACGCCGCCGTCGAGGCGCTCGACCACCCCGAGTGGAAAGGACTCCCCCTGGTCGTCGGCGCGCCGCCAGACCGGCGCGGCGTGGTTGCCACCTGCTCCTACGAGGCCCGCCGCTACGGCGTCCACTCGGCCATGCCCTCGCGCACCGCCGGGAAGCTCTGCCCGCACGCCGTCTTCGTGGCCCCGCGCATGGAGCGCTACGCGGAGGTCTCCGCCCGGCTGATGGCGGTCCTCGGGGAGTTCACGCCCCTGGTTGAGCCCCTCTCGCTCGACGAGGCCTTCCTCGATGTCGGCGGGGCCCTGGGCCTTTTCGGGGATGCCGTGGCCATCGCCCGGGAGCTCAAGGCGCGCGTCCGCGCCCGCCTGGGGCTCACCGCCTCGGTCGGCGTCGCCCCCAACAAGTTCCTGGCCAAGATCGCCAGCGACCTGGACAAGCCCGACGGCCTGACCGTGGTCCCGGAGACCGGGCCGGAGATCATGGCCTTCCTGGCCCCGCTGCCCGTGGGCAAAATGTGGGGGGTCGGGAAGGTCACCGGCGCCCGCCTGGAAAAGGAGGGCCTCCGCACCATCGGCCAGCTCCAGGCCCTGGACCTGAAACCCCTCGAGCGTCTGTTCGGGAAGGCCGGGGCCGCCGATATCCACGACCTCGCCTGCGGCCGCGACGACCGCCCCGTCGTGACGTCCTGGGAGGAAAAAAGCCTTTCAAGCGAGCACACCTTCGACCGCGACGAGCCCGACGTGGAGAAAGTCCGCCGGCGCCTGCTGGAGCAGGTCGAGGAGGTCGGCGCGCGCCTGCGCCGCGCCGGCAAGCTGGCCGGCGTGGCCCGCGTCAAATTGCGCTTCGGCGATTTTTCCACGATCACCCGGCAGGCGACGTTCCCGGCGCCGCTTGACGCCGACCGCCGGCTGATTGCCTGCGCCCTCGATCTCTTCGCGCGCGAGCGCGTGCGGCGGCCGATCCGCCTGGTGGGGTTCGGCGTCGGCGGGCTGGTCGCGCCGGACCGGGCTCCCCCGCGGCAGCCCGACCTGTTCGAGGACGCCGCTGCCCGCCGGCGGGAAGCCCGCGACCGGAAACTCGACCGGGCCGTGGACGCCCTCCGCCGCGCCCTCGGCGACGGCGCCGTCCGCCGCGGCGGGTAGGCACAGGAAGAAAGCCCGTCGTCCGGGTGACGCATACGATCTGGCCATTCCGCCATCCCTTTGCTACCATCCCATGCAAGCGCGTAGCGCGCCGCCGAATGCAGCCGCGAGGATGCGCCATACCCGGAAAACCGTATGCAGGTTTCTTTTCAGCCGCCGGCCCATCTGACCTATTGCCTCAACGTTCACCCGGGCGAGGACCTCGCTTCGGTGCGGACCGCGATTGGCCGCCACGCGGCCGCCGTGCGGGCCGCGGTGGCGCCGGACGCCCGCTTTGGCCTGGGCCTGCGCCTCTCCCACCGGGCCTCGCTGGAACTGGAGAGCGCGCCCGCCCTGGACGGCTTGAACGCCCTGCTGGCGGAGCAGGGCATGTATGTCTTCACCCTCAACGGCTTTCCCTACGGCGAGTTCCACGGCGCGGCGGTAAAGGAAAACGTGTATCGGCCGGACTGGCGGACCTCCGAGCGCCGGGAGTACACCTGCCGGCTGGCCCGGCAGCTCGCCGCCCTGCTGCCCGAAAACCTGTCGGGCAGCATCAGCACCGTGCCGGGCTCCTACAAGGCCTGGATCGCCGCGCCCGCCGAGGTCGAGGTCATGAGCGACCAGCTTGTGGATACCGCCCTGTGCCTGGCGGACCTCCGAGAGCGGAGCGGGCGGGAGATCCACCTCGGCCTGGAGCCGGAGCCGGACTGCTTCCTGGAGACGACCGCCGAAACCGTGGACTTCTTCAACCGACATTTCCTGCCGCGGGGGATACGGCGGGCGGCCGCCGCCCGCGGCTGCCCGGCCGGCGCGGCCGAGGCGCTGCTGCGCCGGCATGTGGGCGTCTGCCTCGACACCTGCCACCTGGCCCTGCAGTTCGAGGAGCCCGGGGCCGGGCTGGAACGCCTGGTCCGGGAAGGCATCCGGGTGTCCAAAATCCAGCTCAGCGCGGCGCTCGCCGTCCCGTGGGGCGCCGCCGCGGCCGAGGCCCTGCGGCCCTTCTGCGATCCCGTGTATCTGCACCAGGTCAAGACCCTGGCCGGCGGCCGGCCGGTCTCCCGGGGCGACCTCGTCTCCGCCCTCGCCAACCCGCCGCCGCCGGGGGAGCCCTGGCGAATCCATTGCCACGTCCCGCTGTATTTCGACGGCGTCGGCGCGATCGGCTCGACCGCCGGCCAGCTCACCCCGGGTTTTTTCCGCCAGGCGCTGGCGGCGGGGGTCGAGCATTTCGAGATCGAGACCTACACCTTTGACGTGTTGCCCCCGGCGCTGCGCCGGCTGGGGGTGGACCGCAGCCTGGCCGAGGAATACCGCTGGGTCCTGGCCCGGCTGGCAACCGTTTAACGGTTAACGGAATGCGGATCCCCGCCCGGCCGGAAGCCCGCGTCCGCGCCGGCGTATCGGCAGCGGGAGGAGCCGGACGAAGCCTTCGAAGGGAGATGCCATGACATCGCTGCAAGCCATCGTGTCGTTTCTAGACCGGGAACTCAACCTCCAGGCGTTCAACGACTCCTCCCATAACGGGCTGCAGGTGGAGAATTCCGGCCGGATTTCCCGCGTGGCGGTCGGGGTGGACGCTTCCCTCGCGTTCTTCGAGGAAGCCGCCCGGCGCCGGGCCCAGCTGGTCATTTGCCATCACGGCCTGAGCTGGGGCGATTCGCTCAAGCGCATCAGCGGGATCCATTACCGGCGGTTGAAGTTTCTCCTGGACCATGACCTGGCCCTCTACGCCTGCCACCTGCCCCTGGACGCGCATCCGCGCCTCGGCAATAACGCGCAGATCGCCCGGGCGGTGGGCCTGCGGGGGCTGAAGCCCTTCGGCATGTATCACGGGAGCCCCATCGGATTCCGTGGAAGGTTGCCGGCAGCGATGCCGTATGCCGCCTTGAAAGCCAAAGTTCGGCGGATCATGGGGAACACGGCGGACACGATGGATTTTGGCCCGCGCCGGGTCCGGACCGTGGCGGTGGTTTCGGGCGCTGCCGCCGAGCTGATCGACGAGGTCGGACGGAACGGGATCGATGTCTTCCTCAGCGGCGAACCCTCGCTGGCGGCCTATCACCTGGCCCGGGAATACAAGGTCAATGCGATTTTTTCCGGACATTACGCCACCGAAACGTTCGGCGTCAGGGCGCTGGCGCGCCGGCTGGCGTCGCGTTTCAGCTTGAAAACCGGGTTCATCAATATGGGGATCCGGTTCTGATCCCTCCGGTCCAACCGGAGCCGCCATGAAGCTGTTCGTCCAGCTCGCGCCGCGCACGCTGGTTGCCGCCATCCGCACCTCCCTTTACGGAAGCGTGGCCGCGTTTTTTGCGCTCAGCGGCGCGGAGGCGAAAAGCCTTGTCGACGGGATCGTGATTGGGGCCGTCCTGGCCGATTTCCTCACCTGGCTCGTGATGTCGATTGTCTCCCTGCCGGGTCACTTGGCCCACGGCGTTTACGAAGCCTGTCTATATCTGGCGTTCGCCCTGTGTTTAATCCAGTTTGGCGGGTGCGGCCACCTGGCGGAGTTGGACGAAGGCACGCTGTCCGTCGCGTTCCCCGTTTTCATGCTGGTGCTGGCGCTGAAAGGCTTCTGGTATGCCGCCCGGTATGTGACCCAAGTGGACGAGGGATAAGGGCGCGGCCGTTTTTTCACTCGACTTCCGGCGCGGCGGCGGATTAATCTGAAGCGGCAGTCATGGACTCGCCGTCCCCTCGAACCCGGAAAAGGAGCTATCCGATGCGCACATCCGCACGTTGGGCGCGACGAATCATCCCCGTCTCGGCGGGAGGCGGCCGGCTTTGGCGGCTCGCCCTGCTGGCGCCTGGGCTCCTGGCGGCCGGGTCGGATGCCCCGGCCGCCGACCTGGGCCATCTCACCCTGGGCGGCGCCGGCTGCGTCGCCGTGGCCGCTGACTACGACGGCGACGGCAAGGCCGATCCCGCCGTCTACCGGGAAGCGGACGGCCTTTGGTGCGCGGCCCTTTCCTCCAACGCCTGGCAGGCGGCCGGCCTGGCGCTGGGCGGGATCGGCTGGCTGCCGGCGCAGGCGGATTACGATGGCGATGGCAAGGCCGATCCCGCCGTCTATGCCCCGGCCACCTTCGCCTGGATGGGCTGCCTCTCGGGCTCGGGCTACCAGCCCGCGAGCGCGCAGTTCGGCGCCGACGGCTACCTGCCGGCCCCGGCCGACTACGACGGGGACGGCCGGGCCGATCTGACCGTATTCCGGGCCGCAACGGGCGACTGGTACAGCCAGCCGTCGGATGATCCCGGGCCGGTCACGGCGGGCACGGCGGCGCGGCTGCGCGCGACGCTCGAGGCCCAGGGCTTCACGGTCCGCCAGGGCCTGGTGACCAACGTGGACGTGGTGGCGCTGTTCCAGGCCGGGATCGTGCCGAGCTGTTACGGGAACAACCGGGACTCTCCCTACCTGGCGCCGATCCTGCCCATTCCGCCCGAGCAGACGGCGTCCAATACGCTGCCCTTCACCTTCCGCCTGCGGTCTGACGAGGCCGTGGTCTGGGCGGGCCGGACGCCGCCGGAGATGGTCTACTACAGCCTGCAGCCGTTCCTGGCCCAGCGGCTGCGCCTCTTCAACAACATCGGGGACACGCTGAACCATGTGACCCTGGCCACCGCGGGCACGCCCGGCGGCCGCGCCGGCGACCCCTTCGGCAAGGACACCGTCGTCATTTTCGCCTCCGACCGGGGCGTCCTGGCGGCGGCGCGCGCGGCGGCCCTGGACGCGGGCTACAGCTCGAACCTGGTCAACACCATCGCGTTGCCCGACGCGGTCCTGAACCTCGGGTTGGAGGCGCAGGCCGACGAGCTCCAGATGCTCCTGCGGATGGCGTTTCCCGCGGACACCAACGCCGTGAACGCCTACATCGCGGCGCCGCCGTTGACCGTGTTCCGGGCGACGCCTGCGGTTGCGCCGGCGCCCGATCCCCTGCCCATGCCGGCCCTGCGGGTCCGGGGCACGGGCTCGACGGAGATGGAGTACGGCGCCGCTCTCGACGCCTTGCAGGCGGCCGTCCTGGCGGCCTATCCCGGCTGCGCGGCCACCCAGCTGGTCACGAGCGTGGCGGTGCCCCAGTCGCTTTCCGCCAGCCAGGAGTATTTCGATACCCTGGCGGAAACGCGCGACGCCGCCTACCTGGCCACCGGCGAGTTCGCGCTGGCCAGCAACGCCTTCCTGGTGGCTTTCGGCGTCAACCACGTCGCCTCGGGCAAGGCCACCTATTGCAGCGTGAACGTCTACGGCGCGACGCCGGTGGAGGACAGCCCCGGCAACAAGGAGATGGCGGGCGTGGCAAGCATCAACAGCGTTCAGCACTTCGCGGGCACGGCCGCCGATTACCTGCCGGAGCACCCCCTGGCCGGCCAGCTGTGGGCCTACACGATCGCCTGGAACAACCCGTCCGGCCAGCCGCACTGCCTGGTCATCCCGCCGCCGACGGGGCGGATCAAGCTCCAGGTATTGCAAGTCATTTCCCGCGTCTACATCGAGCCCGGCTGCGCAGTGGGACCCGCCACCGAGGAGCTGCTCTTCGACCGTGTCCTCCTCTTCCGGCCGGGGCCGTAGCCGCGGAACAGGCCGGTGGGCAGGCGGGGATGGAGACGGGGTATGCGGGCGCGCTTCCTGTGTTTGGTCTTGCTGGCGGGGCTGCTGCTGGCGGCCGGTGCGGCCGCCGGGGCGGCGCCCGCGTCCACGAACGTGTCCGTGCATGCGGCGGCCGCCGCGCCCCGGCCGGTGCACGGCTGGGGCCACCGGCTGCTCTTTTACCTGCCCAACCGCCTGCTGGACCTGGCGGATATGTTCCGCTTCCGCCTGCGCGTTGGGCCGGGGCTGTCCGCCGACGTGCGCGCGACGATCTACGCGGCCAACTTCATCGGCCAGCACGACACCGTCTACGTCGGCCTGCCCGGACCGCGCCGGGCGCCGGAACTGCCCCGCCTGTCCGGCCGCGAGGCCCTGAAGGGATTGATGGTCATGGGGGTGGACGCCACCGACGCCACGCCGCACCCGCCGCGCTACAGCGACAGCGAAGTGACCCTGGGCGTCCAGGCGGGCGTGGCCGGCTTGGACCTGGGGCTGGATCCCGTCGAACTGGGGGATTTCCTGGCCGGCTGGCTGATGTTCGACGTCATGGGTGACGATCTATGAGCGCGCGGCGGGTGTTTTACCTTGTGGTCGTCCTGCTGGCCGCGCCGGTCCTGGCCAGCCCGCCCGCCACGAATCCGCCCGCGCCGGCCGCCATGGGTCCCTCGCTCCTGGAGAGCGTGGTCGCGCCGGTGGAACTGCTGGAAAAGCCGGAGCGCTTCGAGTCGTTCCGGCAACGCGTGGACTATGTCCACGACAACCTCTACACCGACTACAACACGCGGGCGGAGCGGGCGGACGGTTATTTCGGGCGCGCGCTGGAGGAGCCCGCGGCGCCGACGCCCTCCCGCTTCCGGCTGGGCATGTTTTTCGAGGCGGCGCGGGGGGCGACCAACGAGTTTGCCTTCAAGCCCGCGTTCAACGCCCGCATCCGGCTGCCCAACGTGGAAAAGCGCTGGAACGTGTTCATCAATACCCTGCGACCCGGCGACCTGCCCGGCGCCGATCCCACCGAGGTCAACAACTCGGTGCGGGTCGGGGTCCGCGCCCTGACGCATATTCCCCACCTCTCCCTGGGCGCCGGCGTGCGCATCACCTGGCCGCCGGAGGCCTTTCTCGACCTCGGCTGGCACCCGTCCTGGACCTGGGAGGACTGGACCTTCGCGCCGCGGCAGGGCCTGTTTTACGAGACCGAGGATGGGTTCGGCGAACAGACCCAGCTGGCGGTTTTCCGCTGGTTCGGCGCGCGCCGGCGGTGGGGCCTGGGCTCGATGACCGCCGGCACCTGGTCGCAGAGCACCGACGGCCTGGAATGGGAGCAGACCGTCAAGGGCGGCTTCGCCCGCGAACTGCTGGAGGAAAAAAACCGCGGCCAGGACCTCGGCATTTCCGACCTGGCGCAAGGCACCACCCTGCGCTACTCCCTGTTCGGCTCCGACCGGCAGTTCCAGGAGCACCGCCTGATACTATCCCACCGCCGGCCGCTGTACAGGAAATGGATCTATATCGAGCTCAACCCCGGGCTCAAGTGGCGCTACGACCACGACTGGGTCGCCGATCCCTTCATTCTGCTGGGGGCGGATTTCCTGTTCTGGGGCACGCCGGAACGGTAGCCCCCGCGCCGGCCGCGGAATGGCCGTAAGCCCTCAGAAGCTGTGACCTGAATATTGCACGATGATCGTGCAATATTCACTTTTGCCTAAGCGGGCATTGCCCGCTGGCAAAAGACGTGAAGTTTTGCAGATAACCTATCCGGTTATCTGTAAAACTAACGTGGTTTCCGCTGCCTGCGGATCCGCTGATGGCGGAAAACCCCGTTTGGCCGCGTTTTCGCGGCCATCACGGCCCTTCGGGTGAATTTTGC
>CAZVVD010000031.1:0-31161 GCA_964630555.1 uncultured Verrucomicrobiota bacterium
CGCCGTGAACTACGAGTACCGGGATTTCGAGGTCCTGCGTCGGATTACGGACGGCGAGATTGACGGCTACACCTACCACCGCGACGACAATCCCACCGTGCGGGCGGTGGAGAAGAAAGTGGCGGCCCTCGAGGGCGCCGAGGACTGCATCATCTGCACCTCCGGCATGGCCGCCTGCACGCTGGTCTACCTGACCTACCTGAAGGCCGGCGACCACCTCGTGCTCTTCCACGACATCTACGGCGCCCATTACAAGGTGTCCCTCATCCTCGAGCGGCTCGGGGTGCGGATCACCTGGCTGAACGCGGACCAGGCCTCCGAGCTGGAGCGGCACGCGGGCGCGGGCGCCGCCATGATTTTCCTCGAAACCCCCAGCAACCCCCTGTGCAAGATTGTGGATATCGCCGCCGCCCGACGGGCGGCCGACCGGGCCGGCGCCCTCCTGGTGGTGGACAACACTTTCGCCACGCCCTACCACCAGTCGCCCCTGGCGCTGGGGGCCCACCTGGTGGTGCACAGCGCCACCAAGGCCCTGGGCGGGCACAATGACCTGATGGCCGGCGCCGTCGCCGGGCCGAAGACGGATTACGACAAGCTCTGGTTCACGCGCCAGGCCATCGGCGCCACTCTCGACGCCTACTCGGCCTCGCTGCTCGAGCGCGGCCTGAAGACCTTTGCCTTGCGCGCCGAGAAGATGGCGGCCAACGCGCAGGCCGTGGCCGCGTGGCTGCAGGGGCGTGCGGCCATCAGCCGCCTGCGCTATCCCGGCCTACCCGACGACCCCGGGCACGCCGCGGCCCGCCGCCAGATGCGCAACGGGTTCGGGGGCCTGATGGCCTTCGACGTCGGCCGGACGCAGGAGGACGCCAAGCGCTTCATCTCCGCGCTGCGCGTGATCATGCACGCCGTCAGCCTGGGCTCCACCGAGAGCCTCATCTGCGTTCCCTACCTGACGACCATGCTCTACCTGCCGCCCGAGCGGCGCACCACCTTCGGCGTGGCCGAGAACACGGTCCGACTGTCGGTGGGCATCGAACCGGCCGACACGCTGATCGCCGATCTCGAACAGGCGCTGGGAAAACTCTGAAGCCGGACGAACCCATGGAAGCGAACATGACCCTGCGCATCACCACCCTGGCGGAGGACACCGTCAACCGGGGCGGGCTCCTGGCCGAGCACGGCCTGGCGTTCTGGATCGAGCTGGGCGGACGGCGCTTTCTGTTTGACGCCGGCCAGGGCCTGGCGCTGGTGGGCAATGCCCGGCGGCTGGGCATCCGCCTGGAGCGGGCCGGGGCCGTGGTTGTCAGCCACGGCCACTACGACCACACCGGCGGCCTGGCCGCCGTCCTGCGCCTGCCGGGCGAGCGGCGGGTGTACGCCCATCCCGCGGCCCTGCTCCCGAAATACGCCCGGAATGACGACGGCTCGGCCCGGGCCATCGGCATTCCCAGGGAAGGCGAAAAAGCCATCCGGGAGCGGGCCGAGCTGGTGTTGACCGGGGAGCCCGCGGAGCTTGGCGCAGGGCTGCTCCTGACCGGCCCGGTGCCCCGGCGGACGGACTACGAGGACGTCGGCGGACCCTATTTCACCGACGCGGTCTGCCTCCAATCGGACGCGCTTCCGGACGACCAGGCCGTCTTCGTGGAAATGCCGGGCGGGACGGTCGTGATTCTGGGTTGCGCCCATGCCGGCGTGATCAACACCCTGAATTACATCCGCGAATTAACCGGCGGCCGCCCGATTCAGGCGGTAGTGGGCGGGATGCACCTCCTGCACGCCGGCCCGGTGCGCCTGGAGCGCACCCTGTCGGAATTGCGCCGCCTGGATCCCAAGCGCCTGTGGCCCTGCCATTGCACCGGCTTTTCCGCGGCGGCGCGGATTTGGCAAGCGTTTCCGGACCGTTGCGCCCCGTGCCCGGTCGGAACCGTGCTGGAATGGAAAAATAAATCCTCAAGGAGCGCACATGGCAGGGCATGATTCCAACGGTGCGGCGGCGGCCGGCGGCGGCGCCTGTCCGTCCGCAGCGGGACGTCCGGACGCCGCCCGGGACGCGCAACGCTTGAACGACCGGATGCGGGCGATCCGGCGCAAGATCCTGGTGCTCTCCGGCAAGGGCGGGGTGGGCAAGAGCACGGTGGCCGTCAACCTGGCCGTATCCCTGGCGCAGGCCGGGAAGAAGGTCGGCCTACTGGACGTGGACATCCACGGGCCGAGCCTGCCCGGGATGCTCCGGCTTAGCGAGGCCCAGGTCCAGGTCGCGCGCGGCGCGATCCAGCCGGTTGCGGCGGACGGGCTGAAGGTCATGTCCATCGGTTTCCTGCTGCGGGACCGCGACGACGCCGTGATCTGGCGCGGACCGATGAAGGCCAACCTGATCCGGCAGTTTCTGGCGGACGTGGAGTGGAACGAACTCGACTACCTGATCATTGATTCCCCGCCGGGCACCGGCGACGAACCGCTGTCGGTCTGCCAGCTCGTCAAAGACGCCGCCGGCGCCGTCGTGGTCACCACGCCCCAGGACGTGGCCACCGCCGACGTGCGCAAATCCATCACCTTCTGCCGGCAGTTGAACCTGCCGGTGCTGGGGGTGGTCGAGAACATGAGCGGGTTCGCCTGCCCGCACTGCGGGCGGGTGACCGACATTTTCAAGGCCGGCGGGGGGGAGCGGATGGCCCGCGAGATGGGCGTACCGTTTCTCGGCCGCGTTCCGATCGATCCGGCCGTCGGCGCGGCCTGCGACGCCGGCGTGCCTTTCGTGCGCCATCACGCCGGCACGGTCACGGCCCGAGCCTTTGAGCGGATCGCCGCGCCGCTGCTGGCCCTGGCGGGAGAGGGGCCGGCGGCGCCCGGCGCAACGGTAAACAACACAAGCAGGAAGGATGGGAGCATGAAAATCGCGATCCCGGTGGCCGGCGGAAAACTGTGCATGCATTTCGGGCATTGCGAGCAGTTCGCCCTGCTGGAGGCGGACGCAAAGACCCAGACGATCACAAGCCAGCAAACCCTGGTTCCGCCGGCCCATGAGCCCGGCGTACTGCCGCGCTGGCTGCACCAGCAGGGCGCCAACGTGATCATCGCCGGCGGCATGGGTCAGCGCGCCCTGGCGCTCTTCGCCGAAAACGGCATCCAGGTCGTGGTCGGCGCGCCCGGCGACGATCCCGAACAGGTCGTCCGCGCCTGGCTGGCCGGCAAGCTCCGGACCGGCGACAACGTGTGCGACCACTGAACGCGGGCGGGCAACCATGGACCCAATCTTCCCACAGCCGCCGGCAGCCCCGCGGCCCACGGGCGCGCGGGGTCGGCGCGTGGCGCGCGGCGTCATGCGCGCGAGCCGCGCCCGCCTGGAGGAGCGCGACGCCGTTTTCCGCGCCCACGGCTACGACCCCGCCCGCGCCGCCGCCTTTATCCTGGACCAGGCCCTGCCGCTGCCCGGCCGGCTCCTCGAGATCGGCACCGGCCAGGGCCGCTTCCTGGCGGCCCTGCTGGCGCGCGTGCCGCGGGTGACCACCGTGGACATTGATCCCGACGAGCAGCACCGGGCGCGCTTGAACGTGGCGGCCGCCCATCCGCCGGGCCGCGCCCGCTATGTGATTGCCGATGCCGCCCGCCTGCCGTGGCCGGACCGGTCGTTCCACGGCGTCATTTCCGTGAACGCCCTGCACCATTTCGGGGAAATCTCCCGGGTGGTGGACGAAATCCTGCGGGTGGTCAAAAAGGACGGCAAGATCGTGCTGGCGGATTTGAACGCCCGCGGGTTGTCCATCCTGGCGGCCATTCATGCCGGCGAGGGCCGCGTCCACGCGCAGGTTCCCGTGCGCTTTGAGGACATCGCCGCGCGCCTGGCGGCCGCCGGCTGGCGCACGACCCTGCGTCCCGGCGATTGCGTGGACATGCTGATGGCGGTTCCCGCCGCCGTTCCGGGGACAGCCCCGTCCGCGGCTCCAAAGGCGGCCCCGGCGGCGGCCCCGGCGCGGACCGAGCGGAAACCGGCGCCGGCGGAACCGCCGCCTCCGTGAGCCGGTCGCCCCGGCGGCCGGGCGGCGCCGTGGAAAAACGCGCCCTGGAAGCGGATAGGGATTGAGGCGCCCCGCCCGGATGGTGTAAGTTTCCCCGGCCGGCGGCGCCGGGAATGGGCGCGCCACAGCCGGCGGCAAAGGATCCGAACCGGCAAAGGACGGATGATGCGATGGCTTGACTTAAGCGAACGGGCGCTGGCCGGCGAGCGCCTGGGGCGCCCCGAGGCGTTGGCGGTGCTGCGCTCCGCCGACGACGAACTGCTGGCCGTCCTGGACGCCGCCTTCCGGGTGCGCCGCCGGCATTTCGGACGCGGCGTGCGCCTGCACGTGATCCGCAACGCCCGCAGCGGCGGCTGCGGCGAGGACTGCGCCTACTGCAGCCAGTCGGCTGCCGCCCGGACCGGCGCCGATAGCCGGTCTTGGCAAACCCCGGCGGACATTGCCGCCGGCGCGCGCGAGGCGGGCCAATGGGGCGCCTTCCGCTACTGCGTGGTCGCCAGCGGGCGCGGTCCGACGGAGGCGGAGATCGGGCGCGTGTGCGAGGCCGCGCGCGCGGTCAAGCAGGCGCAGCCCATCCGGCTCTGCGTCTCGTTGGGTCTCCTGACCCTCGACCAAGCCCGGCGGCTGAAGGCGGCGGGGGTGGACCGGTACAACCACAACCTGGAAACCTCCGAGCGGTTTTTCCCGCGCATCTGCAGCACCCACACCTATGCCGACCGCGTCGCCACCGTCCGGGCCGTCAAGGCCGCCGGCCTGGAACTCTGCTGCGGCGGCCTGCTGGGGATGGGGGAGACGCTCGAAGACCGTGCGGCCCTGGCCCTGGCCGTGCGCGAGGCGGAGGCCGATTCCATCCCCGTCAATTTTCTCGATCCCCGCGCCGGCACGCCGCTGGCGGACCGCCCGCGCCTGGCGCCGGGGGACTGCCTGCGCGCCCTGGCCATGTTCCGCTTTCTCAATCCGGACCGTGAAATCCGGGCGGCCGGCGGGCGGGAAGCCTGCCTGGGCCCCCTCCAGCCCCTGGCGCTGTTTCCGGCCAACTCCCTTTTCACCAACGGCTACCTGACGACGCCGGGCCAGGGGCACCCGGCCGACCTGGCCATGATCACGGCGGCCGGATTCACGGTGGAGGCGATCTCGCGGGAGTGATGAAGACCGGCTTACAACCGCGCCTGATTGTCCGTGAATTGAGCGCCCATGCGCCGTTCACGGCGCTGGGCGCCCTCTCCGGCCTGGCGCTGATGGCGGTCCTGGTGGTCCTGCAGACGCCGGCGGACGTCTCCGGCCTGCTCTTTCGAACCGCCCATCCCCTGCACGTGTTTTTCAGCGCCCTGGTGACCACCGCCATGCTGCGGCGGCATCGCGAGTGTGGCCTCTGGCAGACCCTGCTCATCGGCATCCTCGGCTCGATCGGCATCGGCACCCTGAGCGACTGCCTGATTCCCTATCTCGGCGAATGGCTGCTGGACCTGCCCAACCGCGGGTGGCACATCGGGTTCATCGAGCACTGGTGGGTTGTCAATCCGCTGGCCCTGCTGGGCATCGTCATCGGCATTCGACGGCCGCGCACCCGCCTGCCGCACCTGCTGCACGTGCTGATCAGCACCTGGGCCTCGCTCTTCCACATCCTGATGGCCATGTCCGGCGCGCCGGGCTGGCCCGTGTTCCTGCTGATCGGCGTTTTCCTGTTCCTGGCGGTCTGGCTGCCATGCTGCGCCAGCGACATCGTCTTTCCCCTGCTGTTCTGCAAGGAGTATCCCGCCGGCGGCTGCGCCTGTGCGGCCGCAAAGCCGGCCGGCGCCCAGGCCGGGGACCGCGCCGCGCACAGGGACGGGACCTGCTGACCATCGGAAGGCCGACAGGCCCTGGATGCTGAACGTAGCGAGGCCCACATGCTGACGCCAGACCTTCGCCGGCAGTTGCTGGACTTCCAGCGCGCCGAAATCACCGAATACCAAGTCTACCGCCACCTGGCGGCCCGGCAGGCATCGTCCGAAAACCGGCGGGTGCTGGAGCGGATCGCCGGCGACGAGCGCCGGCATTACGAGCACTGGAAAACCCTGACCGGCGCCGACGTCCCGCCGGTCCGGACCCAGGTCCTGCGCTTCGTCTGGACCGCGCGCCTGCTCGGCCTGACCTTTGCGGTCAAGCTCATGGAGCGCGGCGAGGCCGGTGCCGGCGCCGCCTACCTCCGGCTGCCGGCGGAATTTGGCGGCGCCGCCATCGCCGCCGAGGAGGACGGCCACGAGCGGGCGCTGCTGGGAATGCTGGACGAGGAGCGCCTGCGCTATATCGGCTCGATCGTGCTGGGGTTGAACGACGCCCTGGTCGAGCTCACCGGCGCCCTGGCCGGATTCACCCTGGCCCTGCAGAACACGAAGCTGATCGCCCTGACCGGCTCGATCACCGGCATCGCCGCGGCCTTCTCCATGGCCGCCTCGGAATACCTCTCGACCAAAACCGGGGGCGGCGGGCAGAATCCGCTTAAGGCCGCCCTCTACACCGGCGTCGCCTATCTCCTGACGGTCATCCTCCTGATCCTGCCCTTCCTGGTCCTGCCGGATTATTATCTCGCCCTGCTCTGCACCCTGGCCCTGGCCGTGGCTGTCATCGCGCTCTTCAACTACACCCTCGCCGTGGCCCGGGACCAGCCGTTCGGGAAACGCTTTGCGGAAATGGCCGGCTTGAGCCTGGGCGTGGCCGGCCTGAGCTTCCTGGCCGGCTGGGCCTTGCGGAGCTTCCTGGGCGTGGAAATCTGAAGAACCCGGACTAAAACAGCCAACGCGCCAGGCGGCGCAGCCAGGGCGAGCGCATCCGGTTCATCATCCAGCCTTCCGCCACCCGCTTGCTGAGGAAGGACATGCTCGGAAAAGCGTGCTGCAGGAGCAGGAGGTCGCTGATCCTCCGCCGGGCCTGGATGGCCAGGGCCCACTCGCCGATCATCTCGGCGGCGCCCTCGCCGATGATCTCGGCGCCGTAAATCCGGCCGGCCGGACTGACGAAGGCGCGCACCTGCCCCTCGGCGATGTTCTCGGCGATGGCGGCCCCGTAGTCGGCGTAGCGGGCCGTCACGGCCTCGTAGCGCGCGCCGGCGGCGTCCAGTTCGCGCGCCGTGCGGCCGGCGGCCGCGATCTCCGGCTCCGTGAACACCGCCCAGGGCACCACGTATTTCCGGAAATCCAAACCCGGGAACGGCAGCAGGCAGTTCATCAGTCCGATCATCCCCTGGTGCATGGCGGCGTGCGAGAACAGGGCCTGCCCGTTGCAATCGCCTGCCGCGATGATGTGCCGGCGGCTGGTCTGCAGGCGGCGGTTGACCGCGATTCCCGTGCGTCCGCAGGCCACCCCCGCGCGTTCCAGGCCCAGCCCGGCGACCTCCGGCTCGCGCCCGGCGGCCACCAGCAGGCGTTCGCCCTCCAGCCGTTCGCCCCGCTCCGTGCACAAGGCGACGCCCCCGGAGGTCTTTTCGACCCGCTGGATCCGCCGCCCATTGTAGACCGCGATGCCTTCGCGGGTCAGGGCCGCCTCCAGCGCCGCGCCGGCGTCGGCGCCGGCCTGTGGCAGGAGGTGGGCGTCTTGGTGCGCGATGACGCACGGGCATCCCAGGCGGGTGAAGGCCTGGGCCATCTCGCACCCGATCGCGCCCCCGCCGAGAATGAGCAGGCGGCGCGGCAGGCGCTCGAGCTGGAACAGGTTCCGGTTGGTCAGCACCTCCAGGTCCGCGAGCCCCGGGATCGGCGGCAAGGCCGGGCGCGTGCCGGTACATACGAAAATCCGCCGGGCGCTGAAGCGCGCGCCGCCGGCCGCCACCGTGTGCGGGTCGAGGAACTCCGCCGCGCCCCGGCCCAGCACCAGCTCGACCTGGCGGAACATTTTTGAGGTCTTGTGCTCGTTGATGAAGCGGACCTGGCGCCGGATGCGGCCGAAGGGATCGCGCACCGCCGGCGCCGGCGCCGGGTCGAGTTCCATGGCTTCCAGCTGTTCCAGGTCATGGCGCCGGCGCGCCATGCGCAGGAGGGCCTTGCTGGGGATGCAGCCCGAGTTCATGCACTCGCCGCCGATCCGGTCGCGCTCGATGGCGCACACCTTCAGGCCCATCTCCGCGCCCATGGCGGCCGCCGCCATCCCCGCCGGGCCCAGCCCGATCACGATCAAATCATGGCTGGCGCGCATGCCCGGCCTCCCCTTGGACTCCGAAGCCGGCCAGGAACAACTCCGCGCTGGCGCGGATGGCGCCGGCCTTGTCCCTGACCACCTGCCGGGCCGCCTTGCCCAGCGCCTGCCGCCGGGCGGCGTCCTGCCAGAGGCTGCCGACGGCCCGTTCGAGTTCCGCCGCGTCCGCCGCCTGGACCAGCGCGCCGGCGGCCAGGAAGTCGGCGACCACCCCGCGGAAGTTTTCCATGTGCGGGCCGACGACGATCGGCTTGGCGAACACCGCGGCCTCGATGACATTCTGTCCCCCGCGCGAGGTCAGGCTCTTGCCGACAAAAATCACCTCGGCGGCAGCGTAGAAATGCCGCAGGTCGCCGGTGGTGTCCACCAGCAGCACCTGGGGCGCGCCGGCCGCGGACGCCGCGCCGCCCTCCGCTGCGCTCCAGCGCCGGAAGGTCAGGCCGAGCCGGCCGATCTCGGCCGCCACGTCGGCGGCGCGCTCCATGTGCCGCGGCACCAGGACCAGGCGGGCGTCCGGGCTGCGGTCCCGCAGGCGCCGGTAAAGCTCCAGCAGGGCGCGTTCCTCGCCCGGCCAGGTCGAGCCGCCGACCAGCAGGCGCGCGGCCGGGTCGAACCCGGCGCGCCACAGGATCTGGGCGGCCGGGAGGACGTCGGCGGCGCCGGCGGCCACGTCGTATTTGGCGGAGCCCATGACCCGGATGCGCGCGGGGTCGGCGCCGAGCTCGGCGAAGCGCCGCCGCTCCGCCTCGCCCTGGACACACAGCAGGTCGAGCAGGGGCAGCAGCCGCCGGGTCAGAAACCGGATCCGGCGATAGCGGCGGTAGGACCGGTCGGACAGGCGCCCGTTCAGGAGCATGACGGGCACGCCCCGGCGGCGGGCCTGGCGGATCAGATTCGGCCAGAGCTCGCCCTCCACCAGCACCAGGGCCAGGGGATTCAGCCGGCGCAGGACCTTCCGGATGACCGGCGGGAAGTCCACCGGGAAATACAACAGGACGTCGTCGGCCCCGAGTTTCTTTTCGGCGATGGCGTGGCCGGTGGAGGTATTGGTGGTCAGGACGAAAGCCGAACCCGGCCGGCGGGCGCGGATTTCCTCCATGAAACGCAGGGCCACGAAGACTTCGCCGACGCTGACGGCGTGGATCCAGGCGCGCCGCCGTTCCGCCAGCCGGGTGTGGACGGCGGCCCCGTAGAGGCCCAGCCGCTGGAGGAAGCCGCGCCGGTAGCCGCCGCGCCGGCGCATGCGCAGCAAAAAGTGCGGGAGCATGAACAGGAACACGAGGGGGAACAGGCAGTTGTAAAGACGCCAGATCATAAGCCGGCCGGAAATGCCCTGACCGCCGCAAGGCCTCAAACCTTGAGAAAAAACGCCGGCCGGCGGCACCCCGGCCCTCTCTTCCCCCGGACCATCCATGCTGCCGGGCCCCTGGGAGGGCCCGCAGGCCTGCGGATCGGCCGCACACGCTTTGCACTGGCCGGCGACCTGCCGGCGGCGTCAGCGGCGGCGAAAACAATGCCCTGCGGCGTCCCGGCGATCAATCCTTATTTTCACGGGCGCAAGGATTCGCCGAAAACCCGTTGACAGGCCGGAGGCGGAGGGCCAGAGTGGGACCGCGGGGTTTGCGTTGCCCCGCGCGGCGATCATGGACACCCTTGACAAGCTGAAAATCCTCTCGGCGGATTCGCGGTATGACCTGGCCTGCGCCTGCGCGACCCTGGACCAGGAGCATCGCCGCCGGGGTGCGGACGGACGCTGGCTGTATCCCGTCACCCTGGCCGGCGGCGGGCAGTCGCTGATGCTCAAGACCCTGCTCTCGAACGCCTGCGCCAACGACTGCAAGTACTGCCCCCTGCGCCGCGAGTCCAACCTCCCCCGCTGCGCCCTCACCCCGGAGGAAACCGCCCGGGTGTTCATGGACTATCTGACCCGCCGCGACATTTTCGGGCTGTTTCTCAGCTCGGGCGTCATCGGCGCGCCGGATCCAACGATGGAGCGCATGAACGCCGTGGCCGCCCTGCTGCGCCGCAAGCACCGCTTCCGGGGCTACATCCACCTGAAGATCATCCCGGGGGCGTCCGACGCGGCGATCGAGGAGGCGCTCTCCCTGGCCAGCGCGGTATCCCTCAACATCGAGACACCGGGCGAGGCGCATTGCCGCCGGCTGTCCGGAAAAAAACGCTTCCTGGAGGACATCATCCGCCCCCTCAAGCTCATGGCGCGCTTGACCGGGCGGGGCGAACGCTACGCGGGCGTCAAGACCACCACCCAGTTCGTGGTCGGCGCGTCGGACGAGACTGACGCTGAAATCGTGCGCTACCTGTTCGGGCTCTACGGCCGGCTGGGCCTGGACCGGGTGTATTTCTCGGCCTACCAGGCCGGCCTGGGCGCGTCGGGCATCCCCGGGGAAGCCGCCGGCGCGCCGGCGCCGGTGGACCGGCTGCGGCGCGAGCACCGGCTCTACCAGACGGATTTCCTGATCCGCAAATACGGCTTCACGACGGAGGACATCGTTTTCGACGGGGGCGGCAACCTCAGCCTGGACCGCGATCCCAAGGAACTCTGGGCGGAGCGGCATCCGGACTTTTATCCGGTCAACGTCAACCGGGCTAGCCGGGAAGCGCTGCTGCGGGTTCCGGGCTTCGGCCCCCTGACCGTGGCGCGCATTCTCGAACGCCGCCGGGCCGGACGGTTATCCGACCTGGCCAGCCTGCGCCTGCGCGGAATCCGTTTACGGAAAGCCCTGGCCAGAATCCGGTTCGACTGACCGCCACCTTCCGCCAGGCCCGGCCACACCGCCCTTTTTCTCCCCGGCCTGGCCGTCCTTTTCGGGTAAAATAAGAGTGACGATCGTCATTCTTATTTTACCCGAAGGAGGTTCTCGCGGGGCGGGGGCGGGCCCGGTTCAAGGCGTCGGCGCCGGCAACCTGGGGAGGGGGGCGTCGAGGACGTAGCGCTTGGCCGTCCATTCCTGGTGGGCGGAGGTGGCGGCGCTGGTGCCGAAGACGGTGAAGACCACGAGAGCCAGGACTGCCAGGGTGGACATCCCGCGCCGCCAGCCCAGGCGGGCCAGGGTCAAGGCCAGCCAGAAGAGGGCAAAAGCCAGCACGGCAACCGTGGCGCGCGCGGGGCCCGCGATCGCAAAGTGCCAGAACAGCAGGACCCGATGCCAGGGCCAGGCGCCGGCGGACGCCTTCTGCTTACGGGCCAGGGCGATCTCCAGGTTCCGTCGGAGGTCCGGCCGGGCGCCCAGGTAACGCTCGGCCCGGACAAGGGCGTCATAAGCGAAGTCGTCTTGGCCGGCCTGCAGGAGGGCGGTGCCCAGATTGAAAAACAGCGGGCCGTTCCGCACCCCGGCATCCAGCAATTTCTGGTAGACGCGGGCGGCGGCCCGGTAGTCGTCCGGACACTGCGCCGCGGCCATGAGCGCATTGGCCTCGTTCCAGGTGAAGGCCCGCTCGGAGGCATCGAGGGCCGGGGCGGTGGAGACGGACGCGGCCAGGCAGGCGAAAAAGAACAAGAGCCGCCGGAAGTTGCCCACGGCACACACGGAACGACACGGAAGCCTGAACAGGAAACCGCAAAACACTTGTGATTGTCGAATCATTTTTATGCCCGATTATTCTGTCATTCCGTGTGTTCCGCGGGTAAGGCCTTCCGTCCCTGCGTTTCCCGGTCGATGGTTTCAAGAATCCGGCTGATCTGGCGGATATCGTCATCCGGAGGGGGCATATCCGCCTGGTGCGAGAAGCCGGCGTTGAAATAGCGCTCGAATATCGCGGCCAGGTGTTCCGCCGCCGGCGCCGCAACCCCGGCCTCCGCCAGGCGGCGGCGGGCGTCCTCGGGCGTGATGCCCGCCAACGGCACGCCCAAGCGGTCCGCCAGGTAATGGCCGATGGCGGCGCGGATCTCCCGGCCGGCCCGGCCCGGCTCGTTCCTGGCCCGGCGCCGGGCCGCGGCCAGGCGGCGCCGGGCCGCGGCCAGGGCCCCCCGCCGCCGGACGGCGATTTTCCATTGCCCGCTGCGCTGTCGGACCAGGCCGCCCAGGAAAACGGCGAGATACAGGCTCGGCCCCGCCGCGCCGACCGCCAGCATCCAGGGCTCGGCCAGGAGGGGCGCGGGGACGGACCCATCCGCGTCGGTGCGGATGGACGCCGGCGGCGCCGCGGCCAGATTCATTTCTTTTTTCTTATCCTGGGGCCGCGGGGCCAGCCCCTGGATCTGGCCGGCGGTCACTTCCGCCCCGCGCCGGATGTTCAGCGGGATCGGGCGGGTGCGGACCGTCTGGTAGCTCCGGGTCCGGGTGTCGTAATAAGACACCTCGATCGGCGGGAGCTCCAACGCGCCCGCGCGGGTCGGGCGGAGGGTGTAGACATAATCGCGCCGGTTCGTGCCCTTGACGGTCTGGACCGTGTTGTCGTAGACGCTGAACCCCTGGAGGATATTGGTCTGGAGCGACAATTTCGGGGGCAGCATCCTGTCGAAGAGGACATCCCCGGACAGGCTCAGGGTCAGCTGCAGCGGATCGCCGACATTTCCCACGCAGGCATCCAGGGCCGCCGCCGCCGCCAGGTTAGTCCCGATGGCGCCGCTGAACGACGCCGGCCGGCCCTCCTCCGGCGGCGGCACCACCCGCACCGTGCGCGCCGGGCCGACGGCGAACACCGGGCAACCCCGGGCCTGCCCCTCATTATTCACCTCGACCGGCACGCTGCCCTTGAACACCACCGGGCCGAACACGTAATTGCCTTCGTCCTTGGGCGTGAAGGCCAGGGCCAGGCTGTATTCGACGTAGGCCACCCCGTTTTGGATGACGAGCCGCCGGGGGAATCCGAAGCGCGCCTTCCGGCTTCTGCCGGACAAGCCCTGGAACAGGCTGTCGAAGTCAAAAGGGCTGGCGGTGTACGTGAGATTGTTGACGGCCAGACCGGGCTGGTCGCGCTCCGTCACCAACCGGTCCTGGAGGATGCGCTGGAGATCGGGGGGGACCAGGCCGTCGAGTCCCTCGCCCGAAAGATAGGGAGCGGAGAGATCGGGCGGGTTATCGGTGAACAGCGGCTCGGTGTTCTCGAACCGGCCCGGCAGGCGCCGGATCAGGACCCGCAGGGTCACCTCGAACGGCTCGTCCACCAGCACGGTCTCGCGGGACGAGTCCACGGAAATCAGGACCAGGTCCTGCTTCTCGATATCCGTCACCGTCACGACCGGCCCGGGCTCAGTGAGGGTGCGGCCCTCCAGCGTGACCGACACGGGGCCGACCCGCAAGGCGCCGGCGGCGGTCGGGGTGACCTCGAAGCTGGCCATCCGGCCGGTGAACCCTTCCTTGACCAGCCTGCCGTTGACAATGGTAATGCTGTAATTGCTGATATTGCGGCTGCCGAGCGGCTTGATCCGGCAGTTCCTGATCCGGGAGAGGTCCGGCTCCGCCGCCTGGCTGGAGCCGGACACGGTGGTTTCCACGATGAACGACTCCCCCAGGTAGACCTGGGTGCGGTTGACGGTGACTTTCAGCGCCGGCTCGTCCGCCGCCGCCCCGACTGCGCAGGCCAGGAGGGCCAGGGCGAGCCGGGCGGTTGATCGCGTGATGGTCGGAATGCGGTGCATCCAGAAACTTAGGTGTTCAGGGTTCGGGGTTCAGGGTTCAGGTTGATCTGTTTTTAGAATATCAATGAAGCCAGCTGACTATGGGGACTTCCTGTGTTGTATTCTTCTCCAAACGAATAATGAAATGGTGATGGCCGCCACCATGCCGCCAACAATAATGAGAAGAATAAGGAAAGGAATACAACCTGTTTCATATGCCCCGTTTTTTTCAACCCTGAACCCTGAACCCCGAACCCTTTCTCCCTTACCAGTCCTTCTCCACCGGCGAGGGGGGGATATATTGATCCCGCTGGCGTTCTTCCTGGTGCTCCTTTTCCCGCTGGCGGGCTTTTTCCAGCAGCAGGCGGGCCTGTTCCGGGGTCATGTCCTTGTCCTTCGGCTGCGGCTGGTCCTCGGGTTTCGGCTGGGGCTGTTCCTGGGGCGGTGGTTGCTCCGGCGGCGGCTGGTCCGGCGGCGGCTGACTTTGCTCGGGCGCCGGCTGGTCCTGCTTGCCCTGGTCCTGCGGGGGCTGTTGCTGCTGATCCTGTTTCTGCTGGTCCTGGTCCTGCTTCTGTTGATCCTGCTGTTGCTGCTGTTGCTGCTGCTGGTCCTGGTCCTGCTTCTGCTTATTCTTGGGCAGGAGCTTTTCGATTTCCGCCAGGAGCGCGTAGGCCTTGTGCTGTTCGGGCAGGGAATCCTTGAGCTGGGAATCCGTCAGGAGTTTCGAGGCCTGTTCCTGGGCGGCCTTGGCTTCGCCGGCCAGGGCGAGGATCTTCGCGCGCTTTTCCGGGGTGATCCCTTCCTCCTCCGCCGGCGCATTGGTGGCGCCGGCGGCCGTTTCCGGCGCGGCCGCGTGGGAGGGCGCGGGCGGCAGCGCATTCGTTGTTGCCGCCGGCGGCGGCTTGAGCCCTTCCGGCGGGACCGCCTGGGTGAAACGCTCGGTGAAGAGCTGGGTGAGCCGGATGGCTTCCTCCTGCTGGGCCAGGACATCCCGGCGGATCGCAGCCGTGTTCCCGGCGTTGGTGGGCGCGGAGCTGGCCTGGTCGATGGCGTTGGTTTGCCGGCGCATATCCTCGCGGAGCAGTTTCGGGAAGGGGGCCACCGCCTTCCAGAACTGGTAGACCCCCGCTTCGGCGTCGGCGGCGGACCCATAGGCGTTGTGCTCCAGGTTCCGCAGGGCATCGCGGGATTCCTGCATGGCGGCCTGGACAGCCTCCAGGTGCCGGTTGATTTCCGCCGCTTGCTGCTGCGGGTTGGCCGGGGCATTGGACCCGCCGGCGCCGGGCAGGGCGGGCGCCGCGCCCTGAGACAGGGCGGCCGCCAGGCTGGCGCGGAGGGGAATCAGCAGATCGGTGTTCCGGAGCTGGCGTTCGGCGAGGGCTTCCATCATCTCGATCCGGGCGGGCGCGGGGTTGGTCATGGCCGCCGGCATATCCGCAATCAGCTGCCGCTGGCCGCTGAGCAGCTCATCGGCCAGCTGGTCCGGCGGCGTCTGCCCGTATTTTTCCAGCAGGGCTCGGGTCTTGGCCTCGTTCCTGGCCTCCGGCAGGGCCTGGACCACCGCGGCCAGGTTGTCGCGGGCCGAAGACGGCGCCTCATCCAGGCGCAGGGCGCGCTGGAACGCCAGCCCCGCCCGTTCCAGCAGGGGGGGCCGGGCGGCGTAGTTGCGGTTGGATTCGCTGCCGCTGACGGACTGTTCCGCCAACCGGAACCAGGCGCAGCCGGCGTTGTAATGGCCGGCGGCGGTGTGGCGGTCCGCCTGCCGGGCCGCCTCGGCAAACTTATCCGCGGAGGCCTGGTACTGGCCGGCGCGGTAGAGCGCGCAGGCGGCGTTGAAGGCGAGGGTGCCGCGCAACTGGCTGCTGGCCCCTCCGGCCGCCTGGAGATAGGCCTCGGCGGCTTCCTTGTAATGGCCCCGGAGATACAGGCGTTGCGCGAGGCGCGCGCCCTCGCGTCCGGGAGGAATGGCCAAGGCCGGTTTTTCCGCCGCCGCCGCAACCCGGGCGCCGGCCGGCGCATTCGACGGGAGGGCGGCCGGGCCAGGCTGCCGCCCTTCCCCGGCCGCAGGAACGCGGGAAACCGGGGCGTTGGATTGAGGCGGCGGCGTGCCGGCGTCCTCCGCGGCGACCATGCTCCCGGCCAGGAAAAAGACCAAGGCGCAGCTTAAGACCGCCTTGCGTAAATCCGGCGGCCTTTGTTTTCCGTTGCCGTGAAGCGCCGTCCTTGTCTTCGGTGGCGGCGTCCGAGGCGGCGGGGAGGGTTTTGCCAAGCGGCCCCGGCTTAAGAAGGCTGCGAGCATCAATAAGCCGAGGCCCGGGGCCAGGAACCACGGGAAGCGGTCGACCTGCCGGCGCTGGAGGGACTCCTCGATATCCTGGGCCGCGATCTTGCTCAGGTGATCGCGGTAAAGATCGCCGAGCTTGACGTTGGAGACCCCGACGGGCACGTAGGCGCCGCCGGTGGCCTCGGCGATCGCCTTGAGCGTCTCGTGTTCCAGGCGCGTCACGACGGCCTGGCCCTGGTACATCATGACCTCGTTGGTGGCGGCCGGGCTGGGGATCTTCGCCCCCTGCGGATCGCCCAATCCGACGGTGAAAATGACGACGCCCTGCGCCTTGGCCTCCGCGGCCGCTTCGCGGGCCTTGCCGGACAGATCCTCGCCGTCGGAAATCAGAATGACCGCCCGGTGCGAGCCGCGGTCGCTTTCGAAGGCCGCCAGGCTTTTGCGGATCGCGTCGCCGATATCGGTCTCCCCGCGGGGCGCCGAGTCCACGGTGACGTCGTCCAGGACTTGTTCCAGGTAAGCGTAATCGGTCGTCAACGGGCAGAGCGGGACGGCCCGTCCGCGGAAGGCCACCAACGCGGCGCGATCCCCGCGCAACGCGCGGAGCAGGTCCTGGATATCGGCCTTGGCCCGCTGGAGCCGGCTGGGATGGACATCCCGGGCCAGCATGGACCGGGACACGTCGAGGGCGACGACCAGGTCGCGTCCGCGCTCGACGACGACTTCCTCTCGCGCCCCCCACTGCGGCCGGGCGGCGGCCACCAGCGCCAGCAGGGTTCCCGCCAGGAAGCCGGCGCCCTGCCAGTAGAAGCGGTGGGGCCGGGGCGGGGGGCAGAGCTTCTGCCGCATGGCCGGAGACAGGAAGCCCTCCAGCGCCCGGTTCCGGCGCCGGTGGAGCATGAGCCCGGCCAAGCCCAGCACGGGCACGAGCCAGAGGGCATACAGCATCCAGGCATTGGCGAACTGCATCGTCAATTCCTCAAATAAGAGTTCGGTGTTCAGTGTTCAGTGCTCGGGCACAAGAGTTCCGGACATCTGCGCCCGCAAACGCTTGCTGCAAGAATTTTCCGTCCATCGGGTTCATGGCCTCGCTGTCCATCGGTCGATTCCGGGTCCAAAACCCCGAACCCTGAACCCCGCACGTCCTCATCCTATCCCCCATGAACCATCAACCATCTCTTAAATGAGCTGCCGGGCGACCAGCAGGTTGGCGCCGGCGCCCAGCAGGCACAGCAGCAAGCCGGCCAGCAGGGGGCGCAGGAACCGTTCGTCATACTGGTTGTAAGTGTCCTTCCGGATCTTGGTTTTTTCCAGCTTATCGATCTCGGCCAGGGCGCGGTCCAGGCCCTTGGGATCCCGGGCGTTGAAATACAGGCCGCCGGTGGTCTCGGCGATGTTTTTCAGCAGGGCTTCGTCCAGGCGGACCTCGGCCTGGCGGATGAGGCTATTGCCGAACATATCCCGGGCCAGGAACGGCGCCAACCCGTTGGAGCCGATCCCGATGGCATAGACCTTGATGCCGAGGGCCTTGGCCGCCTTGATGGCGTCCTCGGGCTTGATCAGCCCGGTATTGGACTCGCCGTCGCTGAGCAGGACGATGACCTTGGATTTGATCTCGGCCTTTTCGAGACGGGCGCAGGCGGTGGCCAGGGCGTCGCCGATGGCGGTCAGGAGTTCCTCATTATTAGCGACCTGCCCCTGCCGGCCGAGGGCGGGCTTGGGGATCTGGACGCCTTTCAAGACATGCAGGAGCACGCCGTGATCGATGGTCAGGGGCACCCGGCTGGTGGCGAATCCCCCGAAGGTCACGAGCCCGATCAGGTCGTCCCGGCGGCGCTCGATGAACTTGGCGAAGGTGTCCTTGACGACGTCCAGCCGGCTGCGGTAGCGGTCGCGGGTCGAGAAGTCCAGGGCTTCCATCGAGCCGGAAACGTCCACCACCATCTGGATCGCGATGGCGTGGGAGCGCTGGGTGGTGGTGGACAGGACCGTCTGGGGCCGGGCCAGGGCGACGATAAGCAGGGCCAGGCCGGCCAGGTACAGGCCCGGCAGGACCGCGCGGGCGGCGCCGCGCCAGGAAGGGCCGGGCGCGGGCAGGCGGCGCAAGGGCGCGAAGAGCATGGCCTGGCGGACCCGCCGGGCATACACGGCCCAGGCGGCGGCAGCCAGGGGGATGGCCAGCAGGAACACGTAGGGATAAGCGAACCTAAGCATGGGCGGTTTCCCGTTGGCGGCACTCCTGCTCGTCGGTTTCGAGGTAGTCGCGGGCCGTGGCCACGGTCCGGTCCACCGCCGCCGGGTCCGGGCGGAACGCGGCGAACTTGACCAAGTCCGCCGTCTGCAGGAAGGCCTTCAGTCTGAACAGGGTATCGCGGCGGAAGCGCGGGTTGTGCGCGACGGCGACGAGAAACTCCTCGGTGGTCAATTCGGGCGCGCGGATGGCGTGGGCCCGCTCGATGTAGCGGCGGACGATCAGGGTGATGGCAAGGTAAAACTCCTTGAGCTGCCGGCGGCCGACGAGGTCCCGGGCCAGGAGCTCGGCCAGCTCGTGCAGGGCGCGCTCTTTGGGCGACATCAGCCGCAGCCGGACGGCGCGGTGAATCCGGCGGCCGGCGAACCAGAGGCCCGCGAGCGCGGCGACGCCGAGGAGCCCCAGCGCGATCCACCCCAGCACGGTCTTGAAAGGCGGATAAACGTGGATCGGTCCCAGGATATCGGCGAGGGCCGCGGGGGGCGGGCCGGCGACGACCGGCGCCGCCTTGAACACCAGCGGCCGGGTGGGAAACCAGCCCTCGACGGCCGGCTGAACCCGGCGGTCCGTGTAGGCCACAGCCAGCGGCCCGAGCCGGTATTCTTCGACCAGGGTGGGGGTGAGCCGGACGCAGCGTTCCCGGACCACGACACCGTCCCGGACGACCGGTTCGCGGTCATAGGCCCCATTCGGGACGAACCCCGTCAGCCGGCTTTCCAGAGGCGGCAGGCGGACCTCGATGCCCTCCGGGGCCCGGGTCTGGAGAGTCAGCAGCAGGTCGCGGTCCAGGGGGATGACTTCCGATTCCGCCTCAATCCGGCATGCGACCGGCCCGGAGGACGCGGTTTCCACCAACGGCGCCGGCGGCGGCGTTACCGCCGCCTCCGGCCGCCCCCGGCAACCGTTCGCCGCGGCCAGGCAGGCCGCGACCCACCCCATGGCCAGGAACGGCCGGGCAACGGCCCTGGAATGACGGCGACCAGAGGTTTTCATGACGCCCATCCAAATCAACCCACCCCAGCCCCTCCGGGAAGGGGAGCCCAAGACTCTCGAAAACAGCGCGTAATCCGGTTGATGTGCAGATGAATTTTTCGCCTGGCGAAAAATTCAACCCCGCAGCTTGCGCCGCTGGCGCTGGCGGAACAGGCGGCGCACGTCGTCCACGAACGGCCGGGCTGTGGACAGTTCGATCCGGTCCACGCTGAGCTTGCGGAGCCGAGCGGCCAGCTCGGCCGCCTCGGCCGCGGCCCGGTTCCGGAACGCCTCCCGCAGCGTCCGCGAGCCGGTGTCCAGCATCCGCAGCTCGCCGGTTTCCGGGTCCATGATCTCCTGCAGCCCGACATCGGCCAGCTCCGCCTCGCGCGGGTCGGAAACCGGGCAGGCGATCAGGTCATGGTGGCGGGCGGCGACGCGCAGTTCCTTCTCGTACCCGCCGGCCATGAAGTCGGAAATCAGGAACACCACGGCCCGGCGCTTCTGGATCTGGTTTAGATACCGAAGGGCGGCGCCGAGGTCCGTGGGGTTGCGGGTTTCCTCGGCCGCCAGGACCTCCCGCACCAGGCGCATGACCGCAGTGCGGCCCTTGCGGGGCGGGATGACCCGCTCGATCCGGTCGCTGAAAAGAATCATGCCCACCTTATCCTGGTTCTTGATGGCGGAGAGGGCCAGCAGGCAGGTCAGCTCGGCGGCCACCTCGGCCTTGGAGCGCGCCCGGCTGCCGAAGCCCATCGAGCCGGAGATGTCCACCAGGAACATAATGGTCAGCTCCCGCTCCTCGCAGAAGCGCTTGACGAACAGGTGCCCCATGCGGGCGGTGACGTTCCAGTCGATGGAACGGACGTCATCGCCGGGCACATAGGCGCGCACCTCGTCGAACTCCATGCCCCGGCCCTTGAAGACCGAGTGGTACTCGCCGGAGACGCGCTCATCCACCAGCTTGGCGGTGAAAACCCGGATCCGGCGGACGTGCTTCATCAGCTCGCGGGTGTCGATGGGCATGGGAAAGAATGGTTGATGGTGTAATAAGCAATGGTTGATGGTGAGCGGGAAATGGATAACGCTTTCTTAACCATAAACCATTCCCCATGAACCATCGGTTAGTTCAGGGCACCGGGATTTCGTTCAGCAGGCGCGTGATGACGTCCTCGCTGGTCACTTCCTCGGCCTCGGCCTCGTAGGTGAGCATCACCCGGTGGCGGAGGACGTCGTGGGCGATTTCCTTGACGTCCTGGGGCGTGGCGTAGCCGCGTCCGTGGAGCATGGCGTTGGCCCGGGCCAGGAGGTTCAGGTAGAGGGTGGCGCGCGGCGACGCGCCGAACTGAACCTGGTGATCGATGGCGATCCCGTACGCCGAGGGCTTGCGGGTGGCCAGCACCAGGTCGAGGATGTAGTCGCCGACCTTCTCGTCGCAGTAGACCTGCTCGAGGAGCTCGCGCAGGCCCAGGATCTGCGCGGCGGTGATGACCACCTCCACCCGGGCGGACAGCTTGCGGGTGAACCGGTTCATGATCCGGCGCTCGTCGTCCTTGGAGGGATAGGTCACCTTGCACTTGAGCATGAAGCGGTCCACCTGGGCCTCGGGGAGGGGGTAGGTGCCTTCCTGCTCGATCGGGTTCTGGGTGGCCATGACCAGGAACGGCTCGGGGAGCGGATAGGTCGTGTTGCCGATCGTGACCTGGTGTTCCTGCATGGCCTCGAGCAGGGCCGACTGCACCTTGGCGGGAGCGCGGTTGATCTCGTCGGCCAAAAGGATATTGGTAAAAACGGGGCCCTTCTTGACCGAGAAGGCGCCGCTCTTGGGATCGTAGACCATCGTGCCGACCAGGTCGGCGGGCAGGAGGTCGGGGGTGAAGCTGATCCGCTGGAACGCCAGGCCAATGGCCTGGGCCATGGTCTTGACGGCCGTGGTCTTGGCCAGGCCCGGGACGCCCTCGAGGAGAATATGGCCGCCGGTGATGATGCCCATCAACATCCGGTCCAGCAGGCGCTCCTGGCCCACGAGAATTTTCATGACCTCCTGGCGCAGGCGCTCGAGGTGCTTGGCCTGTTCCTGGATCAGGCTGCCGGTCTGGGCGATGTCGGTATGGTCCATGGCGGTTCTCCCGGAGTGATTCGACGGAGGTGCATCCCTGGTGATGTCATTCGCCCCGCGGGGCGTTTTCGGCCGCAGCGGGCTGGCCGCCGTCCGGCGCTTCCGGTTTAGGCGCCGGCGGCTCCGGTTTTTTGATCAGCTCCTCGCGCTTGACGAGCAGCGGCTCCACCCGGTACGACTTGACGACGTAAATCCAGGGGCTCAGCTTGGCATCCAGGGTCCGGGTCTTCTCGGCCAGGGCGGCGGTCTCGGCCGCCGGGTCCTTCGGCGGGGTCTCGCCGACCGCGGCCGCCGCGGCGTTGGTCTGAGCGTCTGCCTTGGCCGGCGCCGGCGGCGCCTCCAGGACCACGCCGACCTGGGCGTAGCGGTCGAAGGTGTCGTTGGTCAGGGCGTTGCCCAGGCGCAGGGTATAGACCTGGCCCTGCTTGGTGCGGGCGGTGACGACGACGGGCCGGTCGAGGCCGGCATCCTTGGCCGTCAGGGCCGGCGCGGCGACGTCGTCGAACCCGAAATAGTTGAGGGCGCCGGCCAGCGAATCGATCCGGGCGCTGTCGGCGACCCCCTCCTCCGGGCCCAGCCCGTCCAGGGCGAGGGCGGCGTTTTCATCCCCGCCGCGCCGCAGGACGATGGGGGCCCGCTCGGGTCCGGTCACGCTCAGCTCCAGGATATCCTGGGCCGGAAGGCTGATGAACTCCTCGTCCAGCCAGTACTTGACGTTCTCGGTCAGGCGTCCCAGGTTCTGGGCCACGAGGAAGACCCGGTCGCCGCCGGCGCGGACGTATTGTCCGTTGGGATAGCCGTCCATGCCCGGCGGCCCCCCGGCCGACCGGCTCATGAAGGGCTTGCCGATGACGAGCGAAGCCAAGGGCTGGTTGTGTTCGTTGAAGAGCTCGACCCGCGCGCCGGCCGACCCGGCCGGATCCGGCGCGCCGTTGGTCGGGGGGGAGAGCAGCTTGAACGTATCCAGCCGGTCCGGGGCGACCGCGAGCGCCTGGCCGACTTTCAGCCCGTCGAGTTCCCGGAGCGCTTCCACGACCTTGCCGAACTTGGCGGGATAGTTGAACCGGCTGGCGACGGTCCAGACCCCGTCGCGCTTGGCCAGGACGATGTTGGTGCCGGGCGCCAGGACGGTGATCTTGGCGACCTCGTTGATCGGGAAGGGCGGCAGCACCCGCGCGCCGACCGCCGCCGGGGCCGCCGCGAACGGCCGCCGGCTGATCCACCAGGCCCAGCCGCCCAGGAGGGCGGCGACGACAACCAGGATGGCAAAGGTCTTCAGTTTCATGGCGATTCCTTGTTTTTCTTTCCCGAACCCGCTCCCTGAACTCCCGGGGCCTCACCCTTGCGTCTGCCGCCGCCGATACAGCCCGAAGGCCAGGCCCGCCAGGACCACCAGCGCGGGGACCAGGACAATATTGACCACTTTCACGGCGACGCCCAGGCGCTCGATGCCCTCCCTGAGCTTTTTACGGACCTGCTTGAGCTCGCGCTGGGTCTTGATCTGTTCCTGCCGGAAGTTCTCGATTTCCTGCTGCTGTTCGGGGCTGAGGATGTAGCGCTGGCTGCTGTCCTTCTGGGACTGGAGCGCTTCCAGCCGGTCGCGGGTGGTGTCCAGTTTTTCCTGGAGCGCCTTCTCCTGGAGGAGCCAGCGTTGCTGGGCCTCGTGCTGGAGGGCCAGGACGCGGTCGAAGGGGCGGTCAAAGCGGCCGCGGGAGCGGATGCCGGCAAGATCGGCATTGCCGGAAAGCTGTTCCAGGGCGTTGAAGAAGAAGTTCAGGTTGTCGTTGATCGGCTGGAACACGCGCTGGCCGAAGAAATTCAGCTCCTGGACCGCGAACGCATTGAACAGCAGGTCGACATCGGCCACGAGGAGGATGGTTGTGGGGAGCGTGCTTTCCCTGAGGGGTTCGCCGGCGGGCGGCTCGGGCGCCGGCTCCGTCTCCTCCTCCGGCTTGGGCGCCGGCGCGGGTTTGCCGTCGGGGAAAGCGGTTTGAAATTTTCCCTGGAGGCGCACGGCCAGGTTGAGCCGTTTCAGGCCGGGCTTGAAATCGCGGCGCAGGACCTCCGATCCCAGCTGGGCCAGCATGGGATTGACGGTCTGGGACTGGGCCGAGGAGACCAGCAGGGAGCCGAGGGAAGCGGCGGGCGTGCCCGCCCCGGTCAGTTCGCCGGCGCAGGGCAGGATCAGGGATTCCAGGTTGGCGCTGACGATATCCTTGCCGTCGATATTGAACTCCTTGAGGCTCAGGAAGACGAGGCTGTCGTCCACGCTGCTTTCGCCCTGGCGCACGCGGGTGGCGGCCTCCAGGTCGGCCACGACGGCCTCGGGGTCGAAGCCGACGCCCCAGGCGGCCGGCAGCCTGCCGAGATCGGAGGACGGCTTGGACGGGCCCATCATCATGGCGGCCGGGTCCTGGTTCATGGCGTCCGCCAGGCAGAGGGGATCGATGAACGCCAGCAGCCGGCCGCCACGCAGGACAAACTGGTCGATGGCGAACTGGGCCGGTTCAGTAATCTCCTTGGGGTGCACCACGACCAGGACGTCGATGTTGGTGTCGATCGCGGCCGCGTCCATGGCGACCGGGCGCACGTCATAATCCTCGGACAGGTTCTGGAAGGCCACCCAGGGCGGCTGGCTTTTCGGGCGCGGCTGGCCGGGCAGGGCGTAGGGAAAGGCCTGGACCCCCATGACCGGCAGGCTGCTCATGACCCCCACCACCGGCTTGCGGGGGTTGGCCACCCGGCTGATCAGGCGCGTGATGTTGTATTCCAGCAGCGTTTCGGTCCGCGGATCGATGAACGGGATGGCGGAATAGACGTCGCCGCGGACGGCGACGAGGCCGAGGAAGAGCTTGGAACCGACGGCCCCAATCAGCCCCAGGTTCTGGCCGGGAAGGCCGTAGCGCTCGGCCCATTCCTCGGCGTCCGAGTCCGGCTGGGGATCGTAGAATTCGAGCGCCAGCTTGCCGCCGGACGCCAGCTGGTATTCCTTGAGCAGGTCGGTGACCTGGCGGGCGAAGGCCTTGAAGGGGATCGGGACATCCGGGGAACCGGCGTTGAAGAACAGCTTCAGGGTCACCGGCTCGTCCAGGCGGGCCAGGATCTTGCGGGTGCCGTCCGAGAGCGAATAGAGCTGATCCTCGGTCAGGTCCGCCCGCCAGTGGAGGGCGCCCAGCAGCAGGTTGGCGGTGATCAGGATCGCCAGCAGGATGCCGAGGCCGAGCACGCTGCCGCTGAAACTCCAGAAACGCTTGGATGCGATGATGTTCATGTCATGGGTTTCCTTTCAACGGCCCGGCGGATCAAGCCACCTTCCGATTTTCCAGCACCAGGGCGGTGCCGACCAGCATGAAGACCATGACGCTGGCGTAATAGGCGAAATCGCGCGCGTCCAAGACCCCCTTCTGGAAGGCTTCGAAATGGGGCATGAAACTGAAAGCGGCCACGCCGCGCACGAGCCATTCCGGCGCCCACTGCGAGACGAGGTCGGTGACCGGTGGAAAGCCGGCCAGGAGGAGAAACAGGCAAATCACCACGGCGAGGACGAAGCTGATGACCTGGTTGCGGGTGAAGGCCGAGGTCAGCATGCCCACGGCAAGGAAGGCGCCGGCCAGCAGGCCGCTGCCGACATAGCCCCCGACGATGGCGCCCTTGTCCGGGGCGCCGAGGTAGGCGGTGGTCAGGACGATCGGGAAGGTGAGGGCGATCGCCAGGGCCAGGAAAATCCAGGCGGCGATGAATTTGCCCAGCACCGCCTGGGCGAGGGTCACGGGCAGGGTCAGGAGCGTCTCGATCGTGCCGGCGCGCCGCTCCTCGGCCCAGAGCCGCATGGCGACCGCCGGAACCAGGATGAGGAACATCCAGGGGTGCCAGAAGAAGAACGCCCGCAGGTCGGCCTGGCCGGC
Source organism: uncultured Verrucomicrobiota bacterium (assembly GCA_964630555.1). GTDB lineage: Bacteria > Verrucomicrobiota > Kiritimatiellia > JAAZAB01 > JAAZAB01 > JAHIJO01. The sequence continues at coordinate 25,299 of CAZVVD010000031.1, forward strand.
CTCGTAGTAGCGCGAAACAAAAAAGGTCAGAAAGCCGATCAGCATCAGGAACACCACCAGGAAGACATACGCGACCGGCGACTCGAAATAGGCGACCAGCTCCCGCTTGGCGATCGCCGTGACGTTACGGACCGGGTTCATGCCATTTCCTCCGTTAAGGGGTTTCGTCGGCGCCTTTCAAGGTCAGCTCGCGGAACACGTCGTCCAGCCGGCCGGGCAGGGCATTGAGGCTCGTGACCGGCCAGTGCCCCCGGGTCTTGACCAGCTCCAGGACATCGGGGAACAGGCGCCGGGGATCGCGGGGCAGAATCGTCACGGTCCGGTCCCGGGTTTCGACGAGCCCGACCGACGCCAGGCGCTCCAGGGAGGAAGCCAGGTCGGCGGGCAGGGCCGCGAAGGTCAGTTCGACCGCGCCGCAGGTCCGGCTGCGGGCGCGCAGCTCGGCGGGCGTCCCGTTGGCGACCAGCGCGCCCCGGCGGATGACGATGGCGCGCGTGCAGAGGGCATCCACCTCCTCGAGGATGTGGGTGGAAATGACGATGGCCTTGCGCGCGGCCATGTCGCGGATCATGGCGCGGACGACATGTTTCTGGTTCGGGTCCAGGCCGTCGGTCGGCTCGTCCATGATCAAGAGGGGCGGGTCGTGGATCACGGCCTGGGCGAAGCAGACCCGCTGCCGGTAGCCCTTGGACAGCGTGCCGATCGCCTGGCGCCGCACCGATTCCAGGCGGCAGGTTTCAACGGCGCGGCCGACGCGCTCCCGGCGCTGGCTGCCGCTGAAGCCGCGGATATCGGCGATGAAGGCCAGGTAGTTCCAGACCGTCATATCGGCGTACATCGGCGCGTTTTCCGGAAGGTAGCCGATGAGCTGTTTGGCCGGGATGGGCTCCCGGGCGATGTCGTGCCCGCCGATCACGGCGGTGCCGGAGGTGGGCGGCAGAAAGCCGGTGATCATGCGCATGGTGGTGGTCTTGCCGGCGCCGTTGGGACCCAGGAAGCCCAGCACCTCGCCCCGTTCCACGTTGAAGGAGATGTCGTTGACCGCCCGGATGGGTCCGAACTGTTTGCACAGGCGATTGATTTTCAGCATGGCGATGGCTCCTTCGTTATCGCAACCGGCTCGCGTCCGCCGCCCTTTTCCGGGACAAGCGGAACGCGCAAGCTTATATCAACGGAATGCGTGTGACAAGCGGCTCCTCATCCGGGTCGTGCGCGCCCGCGCTTTTGGGCACTTCGACGTGCAGCAGGCCGTCTCGGAAAGACGCCCGCGCCGCCGCCGCATCCAGCGGTCCGGGCAGCATGAGCTTGGTTTCCAGGCGGCGCTCGCGCCGCGCGGACCCGGGGTCGAGCTCCCCGGTCTGCGCGGCGCCGGCGCCCTGTTCGACCGCCACGGTCAGCAGGCGGCCGCGCAGGGTCAGGGCGATGGCCGAAGCGTCGGCGGCCGGCAGGCCCAGCCGGACGTCCACGTAGCTGCCCTGGTCCGCAATCTGGATCGAGGACGACACCTCGCTCATCCGCCACCCCTGTTCCAGGCGGCTTGGCAGGCTGAACGGGTCCGGATCGGCGAAGGCGCCCTGGAAAATCCGGTTGATTTCCTCCTGGAGCGACGCCAGGCGGTCCTCCGGCGACCCGGCCGGCCACGCCGCCGACCCCGGATCGGCCAGGCGCGCAGCGATTCCGGGGGGAGCGCCCGCGGCGGCGAAGAGGCGGTTGATCTGTTCGTGAATGGCCTCGATGTCTCCGGCCGAGTGCAGGAGCACGATCCGGTCATCCGGCGCCAGCCGCGGGCGACCGGCGTCCGGCGCGGTCAACCAGCGGCGCGGCAGGATACGCGCGGCCAGGCCATGGCCGGCGTCCCCGGCGCGCAGGGCGAGGATAATGCCGCCCTCGACCAGCGACAGCATTGCCAGGAGCGCGATGATTCCCAGCAACCAGGGAATGACACGGCTCCGCGTTGAATGACCGGAATTCATGGGCAACCACGCCGCGGACTTCGCGGCTTTGTTCAGGACATATAAGCAAGGATCATGCCAAGCCGCCGGAAATGGACGGGATAATCCGGACGGGTTCTGAAGAGCGAGACGCATGCGACCCCGGGTTTTGCCAGGCGGCGCATGCCGACCTCCCGGAAGTCGGTGCGGTCCTCCGTGCCCGCGGAGCATGGCGGAGGGGGCCGGCCGGGGACGGCGCGACCGGACAACTTGTCGCGCCGGCCGGACAAAGAGTCGCGGGGGCGGCGGGTGGGAGCGATAGCGTGCCAGAGATGTTTTTCAAGTTAAGGCGGTCTGTGCCCGTAACCCAGGGAGGGCGCGCATGTTGCGCGCCGATTGCGGCCGACGGCACGCCAGCCCTCCCAAAACATACACGCAAAAGCGTGTAGGTTCACGGGAAAGGGTCTAACGCGGTGGGCATGCCCGTCGTCAGCGGGGGATGCCGGCAGGGGTGTCAACTGTGGCCAAGGCGCCGTGTTAGTAGAACAGGCCGGAATTGATACCCTCGGAGATGGCGCCGAAGAAAGCGTCGCGAACGACCAGGTAGCCGGCGTCGTTGGGATGGTTGGCGGAGGGCTGGTCCATCAGCCCGGACGCCCAGCCGGGGACGGCGGTAATGGATTCGAAGACCGGGGCCAGGGGGATGCCATAATCGGCGGCGATCTGGTGGATGCGCGGGTTGAAATCCTGGATGCGCGCCTGCTGGTCGCTCCGGTCGTGGTACTGGTTGCTGATGACCGGCGGGATGGTGGCGATGACGACCTGGACCCCGTGGCGCTGGGCGGTGAGCACCATGTAGCGCAGGTTATCCTCGGTCTGGTCGTAGGGCAGGGAGTCAAATTCATCGTTGGTGCCTTCCATCAGCAACAGGATGTCCGGCCGGACGGCGAGCAGCGTGGCTTCGAACCGGCCGAGCGCCTCCTCGGTGGTTTCGCCGGGATAGCCCTCGTTGACGGAGACGAAATGGCCGCCGAAGGCCGGCTCCAGGATCCGTTCCAGCAGGGCGGGATAGCCGGTGGCCGGCCCGCCGCTGCTGCTGCCGCAGCCGTAGGTGATGCTGTCGCCGAAGGCCAGCATGACCAGGCCGGCGATGGCCCCGTTATCACAGCTGGGCAGGGAGCACATTCCCGGCTGACCCCACTGGCCGGACAGGGTGGCGCCGGAGGAACTGGCGCAGGCATACCAGTTGGCCGTGGTGCGGTCAAAAACGGCGGCGTCGGTTTTGCCGTCGCCGTCGTAATCGCCGGGCGCCGGATTGAACTCCGGCCCGCCGAACGAAAGGGTTGCCAGGGCGCCGTTGGTTTGGAGGACATACCACAGGCCGAAGGCGCGGTAATACATGGCGGCCTCGGTCTTGCCGTCGCCGTCGTAATCGCCGGGCACTGGCCGGGCATTATTGGGACCGAAGGTATGGCTGACGATGTTGCTGCTGCCGCTCAGGAACACCTGCCAGGCGCCGCTGCCCCGCTCATAAAACGCGACGTCGGCGCGGGCGTCGCCGTCGTAGTCCGCGGGCACCGGCCGGGCGTCGCCCCAGCCGAATTGTCCGATCAGCGCCTGGCCGCTGGCGCTTTGCAGGATGCACCAGGCGCCGGTGTCGCGATCGAAGACCGCGGCGTCGGTTTTGCCGTCGCCATCGTAGTCCGCGGGCGCCGGCCGGGCGTCGCCCCAGCTGAACAGACCGCTCAACAGCAGGCCATTCGAGCTTTGGGAAATAAACCACCAGCCGGACTGACGGTGGAACACGCCGGCGTCGGCCTTGCCGTCGCCGTCGAAGTCGCCGACCACCGGCCGGGTTTCATTCCAGCCGAGCGGGCCGGAGAGCAGGCCGGCATTACCGCTGAGCAGGATGTACCAATAGCTGCTATCGGCGTCGAAAACCCCGGCGTCGGTTTTATGGTCGCCGTCGAAATCGAAAGGCGCAGGACGGCGAAGGTAAACGCCCTCGAAGATCAGCGTCTCGCCGGTGGCCAGGGTGTTGGTCTGCGGCGCGGGCGCGCGGTAGCCGGGCAGGTCGTCGAAGGCGACCGCATAAGAGCCGGTGGGCGCCTCCACCGCCGCCAGGTCGCCGGTACCGCTGGTGGCGTTGGAATAGGCCGCCGGGTGCGACGTCAGCCGCCAGGCTCCGCCGGTCGGCGTCACCTGGATGGCGAGCGAGCCCAGCCCGAGGTAGGTCCCGGTGAAGGTGGTCAGCTCGCCGAAGATCACGGTATTGGTTTGGGGCTCAGGCGCGCGGTAGCCGGGCAGGTCGTCGAAGGCAACCGCATAAGTTCCGGTGGGCGCCTCCACTGCCGCCAGGTCGCCGGTGCCGACGGTGGCGTTGGAATAGGCCGCCGGATGCGATGTCAGCCGCCAGGCCCCGCCGGTCGGTGATACCTGGATAGCGATCAAGCCGCTGGCCGGCGCGATCCGCGGGGCCAAGAAGGCCATCGCGAGCAGTAGGGGGAGAAAAAAACTTCTCATAAATAAACGCCAACAGAATACCATTTTCCGCTGGAAAATCAAGACGAAAACCGGGTTGAAGTTAGGGGGCTTTACCCAGCGCGGCCGATTCCAGTACTCTTTATCCTTTCCAGTATCCGCGGCGCCAGGATATATTGCTTTCTTAGAAATAGGAATTCTTGTGAAATCCGCGATAGCCAAGATGTTTTCAATCCGTTGGCTGGCCGCGTGCGCCGGCGTGACGCTCGGCGTCCTGGCCGGCGGCTCCGCCACGGCGGCCGAGTGGTTTGTCACGACCGAAGGGGCGGGCGACCAGGGCGGGACCAACTGGGCCAATGCCTTCGGCAGTGTGCAGGCGGCGGCGGACGTGGCCACCAACGCTGGCGATCGGGTATACCTCCAGGCCGGCGTCTATTCCAACGCCAGCCAGATCGTGATTTCCAACGCCGCGGGGCTGACGGTCGTGGGCGGATGTGTGGGGTCCGGCACCAACGATTACTCCGGCACGAACAGCACCCTGACGCGCGCCGGCGGGATGATGCGGATCGTCTACGGCTGCGACTCCGTGGTGACCCTGGCCTGGGTGACCGTCAGCGGGGGTTATTTCGCCTCGGGCACGAACAACGGGGCGGGACTGTATTTCACGAACTGCGCGGCGATGCTGACCAACTGCGTGGTGCGGGACAACACGAACATTTGTACCAGCACGTCGTACGGAGGCGGTGTGTATGCCAATGGCGGTTCGCTGGCGATTCTTGAAAGCGCTTTTAACAACAACACCATTCGCGGGGAGGTAAATGGCCTTGCCATATATGGCGGGGGCGTGGCCGCAGTGAACTGTTCGCTGGACATCCGGGGGAGCGCCAGCGTGTTCAGCAATAACGCGCTCACCGCCACGCGCAGCTATCAAAGCGCCTACGGCGGCGCCGTCTATGTCAACGGGGCGGCCTTGACCATGGACAGCGCCCGTCTGATTGGGAACGTGCTCTCGGGCATGAATGGCGCCGCCGCCTATGGCGGGGCGGTGTATCATGCGGGCAGTGGGATGGCGGCGGCGATCACCGGCTGCTGGTTCGCGGCCAATGCTCTCCAGAGCGGAGCCCTGGACACGGGCCAGGGCGGGGCGGTGTGCCTGGCGAGCGCCACGGGTTCCATCGCGGGCTGCACCTTCACGAACAACTACGTTTCCGGACGTAAAGATCTGGTCGGCGGGGGTCTTTATGCCGGCGGACTTCTGACCTTGGAAGTAGTCTCCAATGTGTTTCATGGCAATTGGGTGTCGGGGACCCCCAGGGGCGGCGGGGCGTTGTATGTGAACGCCTGCAGTAACACGCTGGTGAACCGTTGTGCGTTTGATGGCAGCGGGCTGCTTTCGGGGACGGCGCCGGAGCTGGTGTACGCGACCAACAGCGGCAGCGTCGCGATCCTGG
>CAZVVD010000032.1:0-30448 GCA_964630555.1 uncultured Verrucomicrobiota bacterium
CCGAAGGAGCGCATGGCGCACGGGCAGCGCTACCACATGCTGGTATACTGGAACGGAGGTCAGGGCGAGCGTTTGCCGGCCTACGCGCGCCGCGTTGTGCAAGACCCCGTCACCAATCTCTTCTCGGCTCAGATATGGGATCCGCCCGAGCCCTACGTCTGGCAGCACCCCGAGTGGCGCGTGCCGCAGCGGGCACCGCTGGTTTACGAGGCCCATGTTGGCATGGCGCAGGAGCGCCCAGGCATTGGAACCTACGAGGAGTTCAGGCGCCTGATCCTGCCGCGGATCGTCGCCTGCGGATACAACACGCTGCAACTGATGGCTATCATGGAGCACCCCTACTACGGATCCTTCGGCTACCACGTGACCAATTTTTTCGCGGCCTCCTCGCGCTTCGGCACGCCCGAGGAGTTCAAGGAGCTGGTGGACGCCGCCCACGGGCTGGGGCTGGCGGTGATCATGGACCTGATCCATTCCCACGCCGCGCGCAACGAGGTCGAGGGGTTGAGCCGGTTTGACGGCACGCTGCACCAGTATTTTCACGGCGGGCCGCGCGGGGTCCACGCCCTCTGGGACTCGCGCTGTTTCGACTACGGCAAGATCCCGGTCCTGCATTTCCTCCTCTCCAACTGCCGGTTCTGGCTGGACGAATACCGCGTTGACGGCTTCCGTTTCGACGGCATCACCAGCATGCTCTACGCCCACCACGGGCTGGGCAAGGCCTTCAGCTCCTACGCCGATTACTTCGACGCCAGCGTGGACGAGCAGGCCCTGGCCTACCTGGCCCTGGCCAACCGGGTCATCCACGCGGTCCGGCCCGACGCCCTGACGGTGGCGGAGGACGTCAGCGGCATGCCGGGCCTGGCGGCGCCGCTCGCGCACGGCGGGGCGGGCTTCGACTACCGCCTGGCCATGGGCGTGCCGGACTACTGGATCAAGCTCATCAAGGAGGTCCCGGACGAGCGCTGGCCGACGGCCGGGATCTGGCACGAGCTGACCAACAAGCGCCGCGACGAGCGGACCGTCAGCTACGCCGAATCGCACGACCAGGCCCTGGTGGGCGACCAGACCCTGATCTTCCGGCTGATCGAGCGGGACATGTACCATCACATGTCGCTGGCCACCCGCAACCTGGCGGTGGACCGCGGCCTGGCCCTGCACAAGCTGATCCGGCTGGCGACCCTGGGGACGGCCGGCGGCGCCTACCTCAACTTCATGGGCAACGAGTTCGGCCATCCCGAGTGGATTGATTTCCCCCGCGAGGGCAACGGGTGGTCCTACCACTATGCCCGGCGCCAGTGGCATCTGCGGGACGATCCCGCCCTCGTCTACCGGTTCCTGGCGGACTTCGACCAGGCCATGCTCGAGCTGGCGAGGCGGGTCCGGCTCCTGGACCAGCCCGCGCCGCGCCTGCGGGCGGAGCATGGCGGCGACCAGGTCCTGGGGTTTGAGCGGGCCGGCCTGCTGTTCCTGTTCAACTTCCACCCCACCCGCTCCTACACCGACTACGGAATCGAGACCCCGTCCGGGGAATACGCGCTCGCCCTCAACACCGACGCCCCCCGCTTCGGCGGGCACGGCCGGGTGGCCGACCCGCAGGTCTACGCGGCCCAGCCCGAAAGCGCGGCGTCCGCCCCGCGCCACCGGGTCAAGGTGTATCTCCCCAGCCGCACCGCGCTGGTATTGAGCAAAACCTGAACCCTGAAAACCATGGCCTCCCACCGGGATACGGAATGAGGTGAACATGCCCACATCCGACGCCGCCATTCTGCGCGACCTGGCCGCCCGCTACCTGGACGTCTGCCGGAAAGACATCCAGCGCGAGCGGCGCGACCTCTGGCGCCGGCACAACAGCCTCAAGCCCACCCGGCCCCTGATCTACGTCCGGGCCTTCGCCTTCCACGAGATGCCGGAAGCCCGCTGCCGGTGCCGGGACCCTTTCCTGCGCGCCCACGAATACGAACTGCGCTACCGGCTGTTCTGGGACCGCCTTGGCGACGACTCCATTTTCGAGCCCTGGCTCACCGTCGGCGCCGCGCACCGCTGTTCGGGCTGGGGGGTGGACATCCCGCGCCATGTCAGCGACGATCCCCGCGGCTCCTACAAGCTGGACTACCCGCTCAAGAACCTGGATACCGATCTCGGCAAGCTGCGCCCCCCCCGGCACGAGATTGACGAGGCCGCCACGGCCGAGCGCGCCGCGCGCCTGCGGGAGGCTGTCGGGGACCTGATCCCGATCAGCGTGAACCGGGCGCCGGCCTATTGGCGCTGGGACGGCGACCTCTCCTACTACCTCGGCTGCCTGCGGGGCATCGAGCACATCATGCTGGACATGTCGGACAACCCGGAGGGCTTGCATCGCCTGGCGGCCTTCCTGCGGGACGGCATCCTGCGGACCCATGCCCAGGCGGAAGCCGCCGGCGACTGGGGGCGCGACGATCACTTCAACCAGGCCATGCCCTACGCCGGGGAGCTGGGCGATCCCGCGCCCAACGTCCGCGGCGTCAAGCGCCGCGAGCTGTGGGCCTTCTGCGCCTCCCAGGAATTCACGGCGGTCTCCCCGGCCATGCACGAGGAGTTCCTGCTCCGCTACCAGCTGCCGATCCTCGCAGCGTTCGGCCTGGCGGCCTACGGCTGCTGCGAGGATTTGACCCGCAAGATCGGAATGCTCCGGCAGATTCCCAACCTGCGGCGAATCGCGGTCGCGCCCGCCGCCGACGTCGCCCGCTGCGCCGAGCAGATCGGGGCGGACTACGTCCTCAGCTACCGGCCCAGCCCGTCCGACATGGTCGGCTACGGGTTCGATCCCGACCGCATCCGCCGCATTCTGAAACACGATCTCGAGGCCTGCCGGGGGTGCCGGGTGGACATCACCCTCAAGGACGTGGAAACCGTGCAGGGCGATCCGGACCGCGTCCGCCGCTGGGTGACCCTCTGCCGGCAAGCCGGCGACGCGCTCTGACCTCCGCTCCCGCGCGGGGCGCCGGCTACGGCTCCATGCTGTAGAGGCAGGCGGTGATGGCGAAGGCATCCGGCTGGCGCATGCGCTTGAGTTCGTGGCCGGGCCCCCAGCTGTCGGTGTAGAGGATCTCTCCGGACCGGCTGTTATAGCCGATGATCAGGCGCATGTGGCCCCCGACGACCTGGGGCAGCTTCACGGCCTCCTCGACGAAGCCCAGGGTCACGCCCCAGAACAGCGGGTAGCCGCTGTTGATCTTGTCCTGGACGTTGCCGGAGAAGCGCGCCTGGGCGTTGCCGCCCTTGGCGCGACTTTTCAGGAAAAGGCTCTTGTCCATCCGGGCATAGACCTGGGCGACATTGATCACCCCCGACTGGGGCAGGCTGATTTGGGGCGCGCGGGCGCGCTTGGCCTCGAGGTTGTAAGCCTTCAGCTGTTTCAGGAAATCGTCGGCGTCGAATTTGTCCACCACCCTGACCTGCAGGTCCGCGGCATAGGCCATGGCTTTCAGGGCGGCGAGCAACGACTTCGAGTCCGTGCCCATGGCGCCGGCGGTGGAGGTCTTGGCCTGCTGGGCGATCTCGTGCTGATTGACGTCCAGCCCGTAGTAGCGCAGCACGCGCTCGGCGGCGGCCACGGCGCAGTAGCCCTTCTGGCCCTGGTCGACCATGGGCACCTCCAGGTAGACATCGCCGTTGGGCAGGCGGCGGATTTTCTCGCGCAGCACGGCGAAGCCGGCCCGGGCCTTGCCGGCCATGCTGCCGCCGGGGGCCGCCTGGCCGCGTTCCGGCCGGAGCGTGAGATTCACGTATTCCGGCAGCACCCGCCGGCCGGACCCGCCGCCGTCCCGGACGAGGGTCCAGGCGGTCTCGAGCCGGTAGGCAGTGTTTGACCCGGTCCACACCCAGGTCTGCGACTTGCGCGTGGGGCCGGAGTCCTCCCGGCGGGTGACCTCCCGGCCGGGGGCCGCGGCCAAGGCGGCGACCCGGTTACTGACTGCCGCCACCTTGCCGAAAAACTCGTTTTCGCCGATCCCGCCCACGTCCCCGCGGTTGAAGAACGACAGCATCGCCTCCGAGACCCCCTCGCGGTCGAAGCGCACGATGGCCTCCACCACGGGCAGGTCCTGGAAGGCCAGGCCGCGGGCCTGGGAGCGGGCGGCGGCCTTGTCCTGGGACACCCAGTAGAACTGGAGCCCGCCGGCCCGGCGCGCAAAATCGTCCGGGGCCAGCCCCCAGAATCCCGGGGCGAGGATGATGTTTTCCAGTCCGCGCGCTCCGGCGGCGGGGCTGTCTCCATCCGCGCGCGCCGGGCCGGCCGCCAGGCAGAACGCCATCAAGACCCACAGCCGGCGCGGTCCAAGCCATGGATGGAAACCCCGTTCAACCATGTTTTGCATCTTCATGAAGCCCCCCCGATCCGTCGGTTTACGGACGAGACAACCGCGAATTAAGCGCGCCAGGGAATCACTGCCTGTGATCGTTTTTCCTTCGATGTTCAGCGTTCGATGTTGGATGTTCTCCGGCGCTGCTATCGTTTATTGATCCCCTTCCTCCCCCGGCGCCAACTGCATGAGCCGGACGGCGCTTTCGACATCCGGGGCCTCGGCGACGGCGCGCCGCCAGGCTTCCCGGCGCATGATCTCCAGGGGCGCCAGTCCGAAGCGTTCCCAGCGGGCGGTATCCGGGCAGACCGCCAGCACGCGTTCCCAGAAAAGGACCGCCAGCCGCTCCCAGGCGGCGGCGCGCTCGTCCTCCCCCAGGGCCGCCCAGGCATACGCCTGGACCCAAAACCCTTCCGCCAGCGCCGGCGCGGACGGCAGGGGGGGATCGTCGAAGGCGAAGCGCAGGCTGCCCAGCAAAAAAACCTCGTAGCCGGGATCCACGCCCGGAGGCAGCAGGCGGGCCAGTTCGCGGTAGACCTCGCGCGACGCCTCCAGGCGGCCATAGGCGAACAGGATCACGGCGGCCTCACCGAGGAAGTTGGCGTAGGAAAACCGCAGGAGAGCCTCGTCCGGGTGTTCGGCCCGGGCTTCCGCGTAGGCCTGGAGCGTGCGCGGCAGAAAGGCCAGGTCGGGCGTGGCCAGGTAGAGGCCGGTTCCGGGATCCAGGACCAGGCGTCCGTGCCGGAACGACTCCGCCAGGCACTGGCAGAGCAGGTGGTCGCAGACCAGCTTCTCCCGGGCATTGACTGCGCAGGCCCGGCCGCGTTCCGCCCAGTAGGCGGCATGCGCGGCCGGCGTGCGCCAATCGAAGGGCCCGCGTTCCCGGTCCAACGCCTCCATGCGCGCCGGCTCCAGCTTGGTATCGGCCTTCAGCTGGAGCAGGCGGGGGTCCGAGCCGGCGGAGTGGTACTCGGGGCGGGGCCCGTCGAACAGGGCGGCCATATCCTGGGCCAGCCTGCACTTATACACCCGGTGCGCCGGATCCAGGTAGAAGCCGATCTTATGCTGGTAGATCCAGGCGAGTTCGTGGCAGAGGGTGGCGCTGCGGGGATTATACGCCAGGCCGCCATCGCGCAGCAAGCGGATGCCGGCCTCCACCCAGCGCCAGCGGTCCTCGGGTTCCGGGAAGCGGATGCTGATATTATAGGCCAGGTTCCAGGCGTTGAAGGCCCAGACCGTGACGAAGCGGGGCTCGAGCTTGGAGATCCAGTCGGCCAGCTGGGCCATCTCGAAGACCTTATCCTGCTCCTGCAGGCGGATGGCGCGCATCCACAGCAGATCGGCCAGCATCCCGCGGAAGCCGCCGATGGCCACGGTGGTAAAGACCACCAGCGGCGGCGACCGGTCGAGGGCCGCGGAGACCTCCTGCGTCTGGCCGACCCGCCAGGCCAGGAGCGGCCGATGGGCGCGGGCGGCGCCCCACAGGCAGGCCAGGGCCAGGAGCAGCAAGCTGATGGAAAACCAGGATCGCATGAGTCAGGGTTCAGGGTTCAGGGTTCAAAACTTGCGTTCACTCCGTTGGCAGGCCGAGTTCCCGGCGGCTCAGCCACCCGGCGCCCAGCAGGGCCAGGGCGGCCACGTAGGCCACTGCCAGGAGAATCCAGGCCTGGCCGACCAGGCTCCAGGCGATCAACCTGCCGGCCGGCAGATAGTCCATCGGGTTCAGGCGGTCGAGAGGCGGCAGGATCGCGTTCAGCGCCACGCCCACCCGCCGCATCACCTGGTCCCAGAGGGCCGCCGCGGACCCGGGCTCGTCGGCGGCGATCAGGCCGGCCAGGGCCGGCTGGAGCCAGCGGTTCACGGCCGCCAGCAGCAGCAGGGCGAGGGAGACGAACGCCGCCACCGGGAACGAAAACGCGGTCCCGGCGGTCAGGCCGAGGGCGGAAAAGAACCCCAGGCGCGCCAGGATCATCAGGAGCGCGCGCAGGTAATTGGCCTCGAACCGGCTTTCGTTGACGTCCAGCCTGACGCTGTCGGCGGCGTCGAACAGGAGGGTGACCGGAACGCGCGCTTCGGCATTCAGACAGCGCGCCTCGATCCGGCGGGCGCCTTCCGGCAGGCGCAGGCGGAGCGAGCAATCCCGGTTTGGCGCGACGAAGACCCGGGCGGGTTCCGAGCCCGGGCCTCCGTCGGCGGCGATGGTCCACAGCACGGCCACGGGGTCTTGCAGGTCCGGGCGGGAGCTGACCAGCCGGAAGGCCAGAAAAACGCCCTGGCCGGCGCGCAGACCGCGGGGCAGTTCGAATTGCCACCGGCCGGTCTCCCCCGGCGCCAGCGTCCGCGCGCCGGCGGCGTCCGCCGGTGTCGGGAGGACCCCGCGCCGGGCGGCGAGGATTTCCTGCCGGAGCTCGGCCCGGTCCTCATCCGTAAAGCCTTCCGCGCGCAGGGTCCAGGCCAGGAGCCCGTAGACCAGCGCGCCGGCGGCGGCCAGCAGGAGCGCGTTCATGGCCATCAGGCCCAGCCACTTGCCGGCCCAGATTTCCAGGGCGCGCACCGGCTTGACCGCCACCAGCTGGATCTGGCGGCCGGCGACTTCCAGGGACACGGCGCCCGCGCCCGTCCAAACCGCCAGGACGGACAGGAGCGCCGCGGTCAGGCCGAGGGTGTATTCGAGGAACAGCCGCACCTGGCCGGCGGGGGAGCCGTCGCTTTGCATGACCAGCGGCAGGCCGAGGATCCCGCCCAAAACCAGGACGGCCAGCAGGGCGAACACTTTTGAGCGCGCGGCGGCGCGCAGGGTCAGGCCGGCAATGGCCAAAATCCTATTCATGATGCGACAGGTAATCGGCGACTCCCGCGGTCGGCCCCACCCCCGAGGGGCGCGAAGCCTGTTGCCGCGCGGACTCGACGACCTCCAGGAAAAACTGTTCCAGGGTGCGCGAGGGATGGTCCACGGAGGGGGTCAGGCCGGTTTCGCGCCGCAGCACCTCCAGCACGCGCGCCAGGCGGTCGGGGGCCAGGCCCGGAAAGAGCAGGCGCTGATCCTGGCGCCGCTCGAGCAGGTCGCGCACGGCGCCCTGGACGATGACGACCCCGTCGCACAGAATCGCCACCCGACCGCAGACATCCTCGACGTCGGCCAGGAGATGGGAAGAAACCAGGACGGTCTTGCCGCGCCGGGCCAGGGCCAGGACCAAATCCTTGACCTGGCGGCAGCCGACGGGGTCCAGGCCGGAGGTCGGTTCGTCGAGCACCACGAGGTCGGGATCGTTGACCAGGGCCTGGGCCAGGCCCACACGGCGCAGCATGCCCTTGGAGAACTCGCCGACCCGCCGGTCGCGGGCGTGGCGCAAGCCGACCATGTCGAGCAACTGGTCCACGCGGGTCCGGCGCTCCGCGCAGGAGAGCTCGAACAGGCTGGCGTAAAAGTCGAGGGTTTCGCCGGCGGTCAGGAAGGGATACAGGTCGGACTCCTCCGGCAGGTAGCCGATCCGCTCCTTGGAGCGCACGTGGCGCGGGGGGCATCCGAAGACCCGCAGGCGCCCGCTGCTGGGGACGAGCAGGCCGAGGGCCATTTTCAGGATCGTGCTTTTGCCGGACCCGTTGGGGCCGAGCAGGCCGAAAATCTCGCCCGGCCGCACCTCGAAATCCACGCCCGCCACCGCCCGGACCTTCGGGCGACGCCAGAAATCCCTGAAAATTTTGGTCAGGCGCTCGGCCCGGATCACGGGGTCCGCTGCAGACGGATCGCGCATCTTTTCCTCCCCCGGCGCCGCGGGCGCGTCCAGGCATCCCCGGGTTGTCGGGGACCGCGGCCGGCTCGCCGCCGTTGGTTTTCCAGGCGCCAGGCGCGACCCGCGGACCGGTTTCCCGACGTGCCTGCCGGACCCGGGTAATATCAGGCAGTCTAGCATGAACGACCGGATCCGCAACCCCGTGTTTTCGGCAACCGACCGGGCAGGCGCCCGAAGGGGGGAGGCCGCCCGGGCGTAATTTTTTCGCTTGAGCTTCGGGAAGGCGGGATAGACTATGCTTTCTGCGGAACAGGGACCCCCACATCCCCCGCGGCCGGGGAGTGGAGGCATCCGCGGACAAGTCAGGAACCGGAGCACAATGGCGGAAGAACACCTCCATGGCATGAACCCGGCGTTCGAGGCGCTCCGCGCCCGCCGGCGCCGGATACACCGGGCCTGGCTCCAGGAGGGCGCGGCGGCGCCCTCCGCCCGGATGCGAAAACTGGCCGAAGCGCTGGCCCGCGCGGCGGTGCCCGTGGAGCGCGCCTCGAGGCAAAAACTGTTCCAGCTCTGCGGAAGCGCCGAGCACCAGGGGGTCGTGCTGGCGGCCGACCCCTACCCCTATGTCCCCTTCGAGAGCCTGCTGGATTGTCCCCGCCTGCTGCTGCTTGACAACGTGGAAGACCCCCAGAACGTCGGGGCCATCCTGCGCAGCGCGGAGGCCTTCGGCTGGGACGCGGTCCTGCTCTCCGCCCGGGGCGTGCCGGAGGTCTATCCCTCGGTGGTCAAGGCCTCGGCCGGCGCCGCCGAGCACCTGCGCATTTGCCGGGACCGTCCCGCCAACGCCTACGTCCGGCGCCTGATCGAGGATGCTTTTGCCGTCGTGGCCCTGGACGAAGACGGAAAGGAATCCATCGAGGCCATCCGGAAAAATCCGCCGGACAAAATACTGCTGGTGATCGGCGGCGAGCACCGCTCGGTGGGCCAATTCATCCTCAACCAGGCTGCGCACGTCGTGGGCATTCCCCAGCGGGGACAGGTGGGATCGCTCAACGCCTCGGTGGCGGCCGGGATCGCGCTCTTCGCCCTGAGCGGACCGGAGGCGCCAGCGCCAGGAGCCACACCTTGACATCCCACCCCCCCTTCCGACTGCTCTACAACAACGACGCCACCAACACCGCGGGCGTGCCGAGTCCCTGGCATAAAAACGGGGAACCATTCCGGGAGGAGATGCTGGTCGCCTCGATCGAGGAGGTGGCCCGCACGGGCGTGGATGCCTACCTGCTCAGCCCGGGGATGGGCTGGGTACCCTGGTGGCAGAGCGAGGTGGAGAAGGATTTCTATGACTGGTGGCAACAGCGCACCGGCCTGGACGCGCGCGAAAAAACGTTCGGGCAGGGATTTGAGCATTACGTGGCCCGGGGCGGCGACATGGTCCGGGTGCTGGTGGAGACCTGCCGGCGGTTGGGCCTGGCGCCCTTTGTCAGCCTGCGCCTGAACGACGTGCATTGGCAGGAATTTTACGCGCACAAGCGCCCGGAATCGCTGGTCTCCTGCCGTTTCTACGTCGAGCACCCCGAATGGCACATCGATCCGAACCATCCCGGAGTCCAGGGGTATTACTCCCGGCGGGGAATGGACTGGGCAGTGCCGGAAGTCCGGGCCTACAAGCTCGCGCTGCTGAGCGAGCTGGCGCGGAACTACGACCTGGCCGGGCTGGAGCTGGATTTCCTGCGGGACAACACCCTCTTCCGGGACGGCGCAACCTCCCCGGCGCAGCGGGTGGAGATCATCACCGGGTTCGTCGGGCAGGTCCGCGCGGCGCTGGACCGGGGCCGGCGCGGAAAAGCACGGCGTTATCTTGGCGTCCGCATCCCCCTGGAGCTGTCCGCCCATCCCGCCATCGGCCTGGACGTCCGGCGGCTCCGGGAGGCCGGGGTGGACCTGTTCAACCTCTCGGGCTGGTTTCACACCACCCAGCGCGCCGACATCCCGGCGGTGCGCGCGCAGGTCGCCGACGCCGCCATTTTCCTGGAAATGACGCATTCCACCGGCTGGCATCCTTATTTCATCAAGCCGGGCTTATACAGTCCGCAAGGCGACCCGCGCACCAGCGACGCCCAGTTCTATACCACCGCCCTGCTGGCCCGCCGGCGGGGCGCCGACGGGTTGAGCCTGTTCAATTTCGTCTACTACCGCTCGGGCCAGCCCGGGGAAGTGCCGGTGAGAGAGCCGCCGTTCCACGTTCTGCCGAGGTTGAACGACCTGGACTTCCTGGCGCGGCAAGGGCGTTATTACCTGCTGGGCGGCAGCTGTTATTTCCGCCAGGTCCCCCGGGACGTGACCGCGGACCGGCCGGCCGAGTTCGCCCTGGAGATGCTCGGCCCGGCCTTGACCGGCGCGCCGGCGCCGGCCGGGCGCCTGCGGGTGCACACCGAGCGCGCGCTGACGGCGGCGCGGGGGGTGGCCGCCCGGTTCAACGGACGGCCCTTGGCGCCGTGCGCGGACGACTCCGGATTTTTCGACAACCCCTTTGACGGCATGATCAGTCCGCCCGGCCACCGGCGGGCCTGGGTTCTGCCCGGGGACGGAATCAAGGACGGGTTGAACACCCTGCGGATCGAACTGACGGACGGAGATCCGGTCAAGATCATTTACGTGGACGCGGGCATCACGCCATAGCGCGCGCAGGCAGCGGGTGTATCAAGGCAAGCGCCGCGCTACGAGCGGCGCCGGCGAAGGATCCGAAGCCCTGCCGCTCGTAGCGCGGCAGATGCACAGCGGGAGGCGGGTATGGAAATCCTGGTCCTGAACGGAACCTATCGTCCCGAAGGCACGACCACCGCGCTCGCCCGGGCCTTCATGGAAGGCGCGCGCGCCGCCGGCGCGGAGACCGAGATGATCCTGCTCCGCGACCGGGCCATCGGCCGCTGCACCAACTGCCTGAAATGCTACGCCACCCCCGGCGACGGGATCGCGCCCTGCGGTCTCAAGGACGACATGGACGCCATCCTCGCCCGGATCGCCGCGGCGGACGGCGTCCTCTTCGCCTCGCCCGTGCACAACGGGTTCGTGACCGGGCTGATGACGGACTTCTGGGAACGCCTGTCCTGGCGGGCGGCGCGGCCGGGTGGTCCCTTCCTGGGGGGCATGGCCCTTATTTCCCGGATGGCCGGCAAGCCGCGGGCCCTGGGCTCGCTTGCCAGCGCCGGGGGCATGAGCGAGCGCCTGAGAAAATACTGCGACGACGGCACGCCCTGGCTGAAGAGCAACGCGAGCCTGATCCTGCACGGACAATGGATCGGCGATGTCTATGCCGGGGCCGACCTCGAGCGCCTGCCGGAAAGCGCCGCGGACTGGTCCCGGCTCTATTTCCTGCGGCGCCTGAGCGCGCGGCAGAAGCAGCAGGCGTATGCCCTGGGCGAGAAAATGGCCAGGGCCATCCGGTCCGGCCGGCTGAAGCCTGTGACCATGGAGGCGATGCTGCCTTCGCCGCTGCGCTGGATCCTGACGCGCCTGTTTACCCTGCGACCAGCCTACCGGCTCGCCGACTAGCGCCTTCCGCCATCGCCTGATCAGCGCGCGATCTTCGCGCCCGATTCACTTTTCGCCAAGGCGGGCAAGGCATGGGCGCAAAGGTGGCTCCGCAGTGGCGGGCTGACGACAACCCTTCGGGCGAATGCTGCACGGATCGTGCGCAAGATCCGGGAATCCCAAATCAGGGAAGGGAACCACGCGGAGGTTTGCGCAACACTCCAGCGGACGCGACGGAGCGCGTCCCTCCATTTTCAAAAACATGCCGTTGTGCGTTTCTGCTGGGGGGCCAGCCCGGATGCGGGACCGCGGCCGGAAACGGAATGCGGCGGTCCCCCATGACCGCCCGCCCTGGAAAACGGCAATCCTCAAGGCAAGGGGGCTAATTGCCGGCCCCGCTCCCCCCCATTTCGGCGTTGCAGTGCGCCGCCTCCGGGGATAGTCTTGATCCCATCGGCGCCCCCGGGTCAAGGGAAGGGGCGGCAACCACACAGGAAAGGGCTGTCATGAAAACCTCCTGCAGTTCCTGGAGCTACCACCGCACGATCGAGGCCAAGGCCCTGGACCAGCTCGGCTGGGTCAGGGAATGCGCCGCCCTGGGCCTGGACGGCGTCGAGCTGCTGGGGCATCACTTCCCTTCCACCGAGCGCGACTATTTAATCCAGCTCAAGAAAACCTGCGCCGACAACTTTCTGACCATCGCCATGGTCTCCGCCGACGGCCACCTCACGGTGGCGGACGACGCCCAGCGGGAGCAGGAGATCGAAAAGATCGGGGAATGGGTCAAGGTGGCGGCGTTCCTGGGCGCGCCCTGCGTCCGGTTCTTCTGCGGCAGCGGCCAGGAACTGGAGGCAGGCGGCAAGGCGCTGTACCGGAAGGTGCGCAAGGCCGTGCGCAAGGTCGTCCGGCTCGGCGCGAAGCGGGGCATCGTCATGGCCATGGAAAACCACGGCAACGTGACCGCCGACCAGCTCCTGGCATTGCAGAAGGACGCCAAGAGCGAGTATTTCAAGTTCACCCTGGACACCGGCAACTTCCCACCCGCCAGCCGGGTGGGTCCCCAGACCTACGACTCCATTGAGCGCTGCGCCCCGCACGCCGCCATTGTCCACGCGAAATTCTTCAACGTCCTGCCGGATGGACGCGACCGCGACTTTGACTGGGTGCGAATCCGCGCGCTCCTGGACCGGGCCGGGTTCCGGGGTTTCCTCTCGGTGGAATACGAGGGCGAGGAGGCCGACGAGGTGGCCGTCCTGCGGCGGCTGGCCCCGTTCCTGAAGACCCTGCGCTAACCCCCATTGTTTCATTCACAGAGGCGGCAAGGCATGTGCAGCCATCCGGTTACGGGCAGCAGCGTGCTCCTCGCCGGCCTGCTGGCGGCGGTCGCGGCGCCGGCCAACAACCTGACGGTGGCCAACGCGCTCCTGCGCGCGCCGGCGGCGGGCAAGGTCGAGGTGCGCTTCGACATTTCCTGGGACAACTCCTGGCGGGACGGGGTCAACTGGGACGCCGCCTGGGTATTCGTGAAATATTCCGTGGACGGGGGCACGAACTGGCGCCACGCCACCCTGGGCGGCAGCGGGACCAATCCGGCCGGGTTCAGCGGGGGGACCGGGACCAACCTGGACCTCGTGGTGCCCTCCGATCAAAAGGGCGCATTCCTCCAGCGGGCGGCCGCGGGGGCGGGCGCGGTGTCCAACGCCGGGGTCGCACTGCTCTGGGATTTCGCGGCCGACGGGGTCTCGCGGTCCAAGAGCGCGCTGGCGAAGGTATTCGCCATCGAGATGGTCTATATTGCGGAGAGCCCGTTCTGGGCGGGAAACACCAACGGGGTGATCAGCGGCAGTTTCCGCGCCCAGGCTGACACCAATTCGCCGGTTTATATTGACTCCACCAACACGTTCACGATCTACTACGGCCCGGGCGCCGGCAGCAGCGCGGCGGTGCCCGACACGTTCCCCAATGGGCACGCCGCGTTTTACATCATGAAGACGGAAATATCCCAGCGCCAGTATTGCGATTTCCTGAACACCCTCACCGCGGTGCAGCAGGGCACCCGGGGCAGCATTACCGCCAACTACCGGAACGTCATCAAGAAAACGGGCGGGAGCCCGGCCGTGTTCGGGTGCGACGCGAACGGCAATGCCGGTCCGAGCACGGCGGCGACCAACGTGGCCAATCTGAACGAAACCGACGACGGCGAATGGGTGGCCTGTAACATGCTCTCCTGGTCGGATGGCGCGGCTTATGCCGACTGGGCGGCGTTGCGTCCCTTCACGGAGCTGGAGTTCGAGAAGGCCTGCCGGGGTCCCCAGCCGCCGGTGGCCAACGAATACGCCTGGGGCGACGCCACCCTGGAGGCGCAGGCCACCGGCCTCGTCAACCCGTACACGGCGGCGGAGGCCCCCAACCAGGGCAACTGTAATTATGGCGGGAGCGGGCCGTATCGTTGCGGGAGCTATGCGAACGCCAGTTCGGGCCGGACCAATGCCGGGGCGGGTTATTACGGGGCCTTGGACTTGTCGGGGAACCTGTGGGAGCGTCCGGTGACGGTGGGGCATGCCTTCACCGGCTTGCACGGGGACGGGACCCTGACCGCCAGTGGCAACGCGGATGTGGCGGACTGGCCGGGGCTGACGGGCGGCGAGGTCATCGGCGCCACCGGCGTCGGGCGGCGCGGCGGCGATTGGTACCGGGGGGCAACCACGGGCGCGCGCCTGGCGGACCGGGGTTGGGCCGACGATAATTATGCGGTTCGGTACCGCGACGTCGGCTGGAGGGGCGCGCGCACGGCGCCCTGAAGCCGCGCGCTGCTCGCTTCGGGGCAAGCCCCAGCGAAACATGATGCACGCGGAACGGGAATACAGACGAAAACCAATGAGCTGACACGGGTGCGCTATGTCAAAATTCTGGAACAAGCTGCAGCGCGCGCTGGGCGAGGACATCCCGGACGAGCCGGTCCCCGAGCCCGAGGCCGTCGTGGCCCTGCGCCGGGCGGCCGGGCGGGGCGACGCGGCGGCCCAGGCGCGCCTGGGCGACCTGTATTACAACGGCGAGGACCTCCCCCAGGACTACGCGGCGGCCGCCGACTGGTATCGCCGGGCCGCCGACCAGGGCCAGGCCGCCGCCCAGTTTCAGCTTGGCAACATGCACCGGGTGGGCCTGGGTGTGCGGCAAGACTCGGAGGAAGCGGCGCGCTGGTTGAAGCTGGCGGCGGCGCAGGGCGACACGGCCGCCCAGGCCCTGCTCGCAAAACTGGCCGACCAGCCCCCGCCCATGTCCCGTGACTTCGTCGAGGCCGTTCGCCACCTGCAGGCGGCGGCGGACCACGGCGAGGCCGGCGCCCGGTTGCTGCTCGGGGGCCTGTGCGAAACCGGCAACGGCCGCCCCCGGGATCCGGTCCTGGCCCTGGCCTGGACCGAGCTGGCCCTGGACGCTCTGCCGGAAGGCCCGCTGCGCGACGACGCGCTCCGCCGGCAAAGCCGGCTCGCGGCGGAGCTGACACCGGAAGACCAGGCGCGGGCCGGGCAGTTTGCGGCGGAACGGCGGGCCGGCGGGCGATGATGGCCCTGAAGAACAATCCGGGGCGGATGTAGAAGCGACGCCCTCGTCGCTTCCGGATAGACAATAAGCGGCGTGGGCGCCGCTTCCACGAGACCGTTGCTTTAGGCGGCGATGATTCACGCGCTGCGACAACCTCGCGATGCTAAATAACCGTAATATCTGCTGGGTTGAAATGTTTCGCTGGCTGGCAGTCTCGGCCCTGGCCGCGCTCGCGGCCGGCTTGTCCTCCTGCCGCCCGGGGCCTGCGCCCGTCCGGCCCGTCCAGCCCGGGGACACCGTCTATTTCGTCCCCAACACGAACCGGCTGCTGGCCCTGACCTTCGACGACGGGCCCAACGGCGCGATGACCGCGGCCCTGCTGGACACCCTCAAGCGCTGCGATGTCCAGGCCACCTTTTTCCTCATCGGCACGAATGCCGTCCGCCAACCGGAGCTTGCCCGGCGGATTGTCGCCGAGGGCCACGAGCTGGGCAACCACAGCTTTTGCCATCCGCGCTTCGACCGGATCTCCTTCCGGGAGATGTCCCGGGAGGTGAGCGCGGGCGCGGAGGCGATCCGCGAAGCCACGGGGGTCCGGACCTTCTGGCTCCGGCCGCCCTTCGGCATCAACGGCTACGGACTGGAAGAGGTCTGCCGCCTGCAGGGGCACGCCATCGCCGGCTGGTCCGGCCAGGCCGGCGATTGGAACCCGCACAGCGCCGTGGAGATCGCCGAGCGCATGATCACCCAGGCGACGCCGGGCGACATCCTGCTCCTGCACGACGGTTGGGAGACGCGGCCGGACAGCGACCGCCGGAGCACGGTGGACGCCGTCTTCCTGATCCTCGAGCGGCTGACCCGCGAAGGTTACCGCTTTGTGACCCTCTCCGAGCTGCGGCGGCGCGCGGGGCCGCCGCTGGCCGAGTTCGCCGGCGGGGTCCGCCTGCTGGGCCTGCACCTCCAGGCGGACCCGCCCACCCCCGGGGCGGCCCGCTACCTCCGCTACTTCTGGGAGGCGCCCGCAGGCTGGAGCCCCGCCTCGGCCTCGGCGTTCGTCCATTTCGAAACCGCCGCCGGGTTCCGGTTCCAGGACGACCACGCGCTCCCGCCCCGCGGCGACGTACGGGATTTGACCCTCGAACGCGTGCTGCGCATCCCGAGCAACGCGCCCCTGGGCCGCTACGAGGCCCGGATCGGCCTGTTCGACCCGGCGCGTCCGGAGATCGGACGCCGCACGCCGATCCGCTGGTCCGCGGCGCCCCAGCGCCAGGGTGCCGTGATCCTGCCGGACTTTCTGGACGTCGGGGAGAAATTAACAAAGCCGGCGGTCGCGGAAAAGTAGGCGCCACGCTACGAGTGGCGCTGCCGGTGTGCGCTTATGCCATCCGAACATTCCAGTCCCCTTCCCGAGATTTCGGTGGCCGTGATCAACCACAACGGCGCGGCCACGCTGGCCGCCACCCTGCGCTCGGTCCGGGCCCAGCGCGGCGTCCGCCTGGCCGGGATCACGGTCCTGGACAACGCCTCGGCCGACGGCTCCCTCGCGCTGCTCGAGCGCGACTTTCCCGGGGTGGAGGTGCGCCGGTTCCCGGAGAACCGCGGACCCAACCCCGCCCGCAACGAGGGGCTCCGGCGCGCCGCGAGCGACCTCGTGCTGGTCATGGACAACGACATCGAGCTGGAGCCCGACTACGCCGCCAAGCTGGCGGCCGTGCTGCGCGCGCACCCGGGAGCCGGGGCGGCCAGCGGGCAGATCCGGGTGCAGGGCGAGCCGGAGACGGTCCAGTATAACGGCCTCGAGATCCACTACGCCGGCGAGATCGCGGCCCGCTCCCTGGCGGCCCGCGACACCGTCCGGGTCAGCTGTGTTTCCGCCGGCGCCGCCCTGTTCGACCGGCGCCCCGTGGAGCGGGTGGGCGGGTTTGACGAGGATTTTTTCATGGGCTGGGAGGACGGCGACCTCAGCTTCCGTCTTTCCCTGGCGGGCCACCCCTGCTACATGGTCTCCGCCGCCGCGGCCTACCATGCGCGCGCGCCGCGGGGGATGAAGTGGATCCGCTTCCAGACCCGCAACCGCTGGTGGTTCATCCTGAAAAACTACGACCGGCGGACCCTGTGGCTGGCCTGGCCGGCCATCGCGGGCTTCCAGGCGGCTGCAGGCCTGTTCCTGATCCTGAAGGGCCAGGGAGGCGCCTTTCTGCGGGGCACGGCGGAAGCCTTCGCGGGCTGGCCGGCGCTGCGGGCCAAGCGGCGGGCGGTCCAGGCGCTGAAGACGGTCCCGGACCGGGACCTGCTGCGCGGCGACCGGTTCGACCTGCCGGGCGGATTGGCGGCCGGGGGCGCCGGGCGGGCGCTGAACACGGTGCTCAACAAGATCTTTTACGGTTATTGGCTCTGCATCCGGCCGTTCCTGCGGAGCTCTCCCTGACCCAAAGGCGGGTTCAGCCGTCGCGCACCGCCCGCACGCCGCCAAGCCGGTGGCCGGGTCCAACCGTAACCAGCCGTCGGACCAATGGGTTGCGATGGCAGTGGGCGGCTACCACCCTTCCGATGACCAGCGGGCAGTCGCCGGGCTTGATGATCCGGACCAGCTTGCATTCGAAATTGGCGACGGCGTCGGCAATCAAGGGCGCCCTGACCACGGCGCCGGCTTGCGTTTTCAGCCCCAGGCCGGCGAACTTGTCGAGCTTGTGGCCGTGGTGGCTTCCCGCGTAGAGGACCTTGGGTCCCATCTGTTCGTTGGGAAACGCGACGACGAACTCGCGGGTTTCGCGGATCAGCCGGCAGGTGAAGGCGCCGGCATCGATGCCCAGCACGAACATGGGCGGCTCGTCCGATGCGCAGGCCACCCACCCCGCGGCCATGACATTGGCCCGCCCCCCGCGGCTGCGCGTGGTCACCAGCACCACCGCTTCCGGGTATTTCCGGTTCAGCGCCTTCGCGGGCGCAGTCCTGATTTGCATCGCTTGGCCCTCCCGTGTTGACGCAGGAACTGGCGAACCTGCGCGCTGATGGCCGGCACGATATCCCGTTCCGCCACCGTCGCCAGGAGCCGGCCGCGGAGATACAACCCCGCCTTGCGCCCACCCCCGGCGACGGCGATATCCGCCGCGCGCGCCTCGCCGGGTCCGTTGACCACGCAGCCCATGACCGCCACGGTAGGCCAGGCGGCCCCGGGAAACGCGCGGGCCAGCTTTTCCAGCTCGTCCTCCAGGCGGTGGGCCAGGCCGCAGACATCCAGCCGGGCGCGGCCGCAGGTCGGGCAGGAGACCACCCGCGGCCCCGGCGGCCTGAGTTCCAAGGCGCGCAGCAGCTCCAGGCCGACCCGGACTTCCCGGGCCGGCGGCTCGGTCAGCGACACCCGGATCGTGTCGCCGATCCCCTCGGCCAGGAGAATCCCCAGGGCGCAGCTGGAGCGGACGGTCCCGGAGAGCAGGGTGCCCGCCTCGGTTACGCCCAGGTGCAGGGGATAATCGGTGCGGGCGGCCAGGAGCCGGTAGGCGCGGACGGTGCGGGCGACATCCGAGGCCTTGACCGAGATCTTGATTTCGCGGAAATCGAGGTCTTCCAGGATGCGGACATGGCGCAGGGCGCTGGCCGCGAGGGCCTCGGCGGTGGCCCCGCCGTGCCGCGCCAAGAGGTCCTTCTCGAGCGACCCGGCGTTGACCCCGATCCGGATCGGAACCCGCCGCTCGCGGGCGGCGCGGACGACCTCCCGAATGCGCTCGACCGGCCCGATATTGCCGGGATTGAGCCGCAGCCCGTCGGCGCCCGACGCCAGGGCCAGGAGCGCCAGGCGGTGATCGAAGTGGATGTCCGCCACCAGGGGGATGCGGATCGCCCGGCGGATGGCCTTGAGGGAGCGGGCGGCGTCGGCGTCGAGCACGGCCACGCGGACAATGTCGCAGCCCAGCGCCTCGAGCTCGCGGATCTGGGCGACGGTCGCCGCGGCGTCGCGCGTATCCGTTTTCGTCATGGATTGGACGGACACCGGCGCGCCGCCGCCGACCGGCACACTGCCGACGGTGATCCGGCGCGTCGCGCGGCGCGGCCGCGGGAAGACGTTCCCCTTGGCGGACGGTGAAGCCGACTTCATTGATGGTTCCCGGAATCCCCGCTCTCCGAACCGAGCCCGTTGGTCTCGGCCGCCGCGCTGTTCGTGGTCGCGGCCGGCGGCGGACGCGACAGCTGCCGGAGCCGGCTGATGCGCAGGACATCCCGGCCCGAGAGCAAAACGAACACGGCGATCAGGAGGGCGGCGAACACCTGGCTCACGCCGTTGACGATCCGCGGGTGCAGCGGACGCCGGAAGGCGGCTTCGATCAGGGAGAACAGGACGTGCCCGCCGTCCAGGATGGGAATCGGCAGCAGGTTCAGGATCGCCAGGTTGACGTTGAGAAAGCACGTGAACCAGAGGGCGATGATCAGACCGCGCCGCACCATGTCGAAGAGCATGTAGAGGATCATGAAGGGGCCGCCCAGCCCCTGGGAGGTCGCCTTGGCCTCCGCCGGCGTCAGCAGCGAGGCCACCACCCGCAGAATGGCGGTGGCGTGGGATTTCAACTGGACGCCG
Organism: uncultured Verrucomicrobiota bacterium; assembly: GCA_964630555.1. Taxonomy (GTDB): domain Bacteria; phylum Verrucomicrobiota; class Kiritimatiellia; order JAAZAB01; family JAAZAB01; genus JAHIJO01. The sequence continues at coordinate 19,728 of CAZVVD010000032.1, forward strand.
GGGGGAATATACACCACCTGGTCGGTGTCCACCGCCATGGGATCGAAGCGAATGCCGATCCGGGCGCGGTTCAGGGCGGGGTCCGGCCGCGGCGTGACCGGCAGTTCCACCCGCGCTCCCCGCCGCTCGACGGTCATCACGACCGTTATGTCCTGGCGGGCGGCGACCAGGGTGATGAGGTGTTCGATGCCGAGCACGGGCACGCCGTCAAAGGTCCTGATCAGGTCGCCCGGCCGCACCCCGGCGCGGGCGGCGTTGGAATCCGGCTCGACCGCCATCACCCGGCACAAGTTCATCTCGCGCAGGCCGGCCACCATGTTGAACCCCAGCAGGCTCTTCTCGGTCGGCACGCGCACGGCGCGGACGGCGTCCCCGGCGCGGACGTCCAGGGCGACCTCCGCGTGGCGCGCGTTCTCCTGGAGCACGTCGGTCCAGTTACGGACGCTCCGGCCGTTGACGGCGACGATCTCGTCGCCCGGGCGCAACCCGGCGGCATAGGCGGCCGAGTTGGTTTCCACGAAACCGATGACCGCGCAGCGCTCGGCCGGGGTGGACGGCTTGCCGGTCCAGAAAATGATCCAAGCCAACAGCACGGCCAGGGCCATATTGCCGGCGGCGCCGGCGAGGGCCACGACGATCTTGGCCGCCGGCGGGGCCGGGGCCAGGGCCGCCGGCGCCTGGTCTTCGGCTGCGCCCGGCCTGGCGCCGTTGGGCGACGGGGGTTCCCCGCCCTTGCCCCCGAGGGACGGGTCCAGCTGGGGCAGGGCCACGTAGCCGCCGAACGGAATCCAGCCGAGCTTATAGACGACCCCGCGCACCCGGCGCTTCCAGAGGGCCGGGCCAAGCCCGATGGAGAACACCTCGACGGTCATCCCCAGGGAGCGAGCGGCGATGAAATGGCCGAGTTCGTGGACAAAGATGGTCACGCTGAACAGCAGGATGACCTTGACGACGTCAATGGCGATGTCCCACATCATAGCGATCCCTTCATATCGGCGGCGGCGCGCCGCGCCCAGCGGTCGGCTTCGAGAATGGCGTCCAGGCCGGGATCCGCCGCCGGGGCGTGCCGGCCCATGACCCGTTCGACCAGGCGCCCGATGCCGGAGAAGGCCAGCCGCCCGCCGAGAAATTCCTGGACCGCGATTTCGTTGGCCGCGTTCAGGACCGCCGGCATCGTCCCGCCGGCCCGGCCGGCCTCCCGGGCGAGGGCCAGGCAGGGGAAGCGGCGTTCGTCGGCCGGGGCGAAGTGCAGGGCGCCAAGGGCGGCCAGATCGAGCGCGGGCAGACCGCCCTCGGCCCGGTCCGGGTACAGCAGGGCATACTGGATGGCAAAGCGCATATCGGAGGCGCTGAGCTGGGCCAGCAGGCCGCCGTCCGCGAATTCCACCAGCGAGTGCACGACGCTTTCCGGGTGGACCAGGACGTCGATGTGCTCCAGGTCCAGCCCGAAGAGCCAGCGCGCCTCCATGCGTTCCAGGCCCTTGTTCATCATCGTGGCGGAGTCCACCGTAACTTTCCGGCCCATCTTCCAGCGGGGATGTTTCAAAACCTCCGCCACGGTCACCTTGTCGAAGTCGACCTGGGGCGTGTTGAAGAACGGGCCGCCGGAGGCGGTCAGGATGATCCGCCGCGCCTGCCCGGCGGGCCGCCCCTCCAGGCACTGGAAAACGGCGCTGTGCTCGCTGTCCACCGGCAGCAGTCGCGCGCCGGTCCGGGCGCAGGCGGCCAGCACGTTCGGGCCGGCGACCACCAGGGCCTCCTTGCTGGCCAGGGCGACATCGATCCCGCGCTCCAGGGCCGCCAGCACGGGCTCCAGCCCGGCCAGGCCCACGATCGCCGCCAGGGCCAGGTCAGCCTCGGCGTCGGCGGCCAGGTCGGCCAGCCCGGCGGGTCCGGCCAGCACCCGGACCTCCGGCGGCGCCAGCCCGGCGCAGCGCCGGGCGGCGGCGGGATCGCCCACCGCGATCCGCCGGACCCCGAAGCGGAGCGCCTGTTCGAGCAGGCGCTCCACGCGCCGGTCGGCGGCCAGCCCGACGACCCGGAGCCGGTCGGGGAATTTTTCCACGACCCGCAGGGCGCTTTCCCCGATCGAGCCGGTGCTACCCAGGATCACCAGGCGTTTCACGGGCGATGCGGCCGATGTGTTGCTGGCCAGGCGCATATGAACCCATCTGCAAAGCAACCAGGCCCTGCCGCGGGGCGGACCTTAAGTAGGTGCCGCGCTACGAGCGGCACACTTGGCGCCACTCGTAGCGTGGCGCCTACCAACAACAAATTCCTATCAAATTCAATGAGGACCGACAGCCGCCGGGCAACTGCCCGCGTTGAGAACTCCGCGGGCCATCTGAATAATCTTCAAGGTGAACACCGTAGTCCTTTGCGGCTTTTTGTCATCTAAAACACAAACAACGGCCAACGGTTGGTTGATCCTGTTTCCTTGAATACCTTTCGTAAGGCCAACCGTCGGATCCATCACCGCGCCACCGCCAAAAACAGTTTCGTATAGATGAACATCACCGGCGCCGCGAAGAGCAGGCTGTCGAGCACGTCCAGCAGGCCGCCCATGCCGGGCACCAGCCCGCCGGAATCCTTGGCCTGGGCCGCCCGCTTCAGCATGGATTCGGTCAGGTCGCCGAAGGTGCCGACGACCGGCAGCAGGAGGCCCAGGGCCACCGCGTCCTGCAGCCGCAGGCTCAGGACCCCGAAGCGTCCGCCCGCCAGCCACCAGAACACCAGGCTGGTGGCCAGCCCCGCCGCGATCCCACCGGCCAGTCCCTCCCAGGTCTTGGCCGGGGAAATGCGGGGAATCAGCCGGCGCCGGCCCCAGCGCAGGCCGACGGCAAAGGCGCCGACATCGGTGAACTTCACCACGGCGATGAGATAGAACACCAGCAGCCGGCCGGTCGCGCTGGCGACGTCGAGCGGGCCGACCGGTTCCCAGGCGAAGGCCAGCTTGGTAAAATAGTTGAACAGGAAAGGCACATAGAGGAAACCCAGCAGGGTGCAGGCCATGGTGGCCAGCGGCTGGTCGTTGTGCTTCTGCGGAAACTGGCGCACCAGGATGGCGATCACCAGGCTGAAGAGGACCGCCTGCTCGAGCTCCCAGGACAGGAACACCGCCCCGAAGGCGTAGCTGGCCCAGGTCACGGCGACCAGGAGCGTGCTGAACGCGACCCCCAGGACCCGGAAACTGGGAATGCCGGCCCGGTCCAGCAGGCGGTAGAATTCCAGGATCGCCAGGCCGGCGATCGCGGCCAGCAGGGCGCCGTCCACCGCCGAGGGCGCCCAGAAAGCGGCCGCGGCCACCCCCGCCAGGATCAGCGGCCCGGCGATCAGCCTCTGGTTAAGATTGGTCATGGATCCCTTCAACGGCTGTCGCCGAACCGGCGCCGGCGGCGGCCGTACTCGGCCAGGGCCTGGCGGAACTGCTCCTCCCGGAAATCCGGCCAGAGCGTGTCGGTCACGAACAGCTCGGCATAGGAAAGCTGCCAGAGCAGAAAATTGCTGAGCCGCATTTCCCCGCTGGTGCGGATCACCAGGTCGGGGTCCGGCAGGTCGGGGGCGTAGAGGTGCCGGGCGAACTCGGCCTCGTCGATCCCGGCGACGGCCAGCTCGCCGGCCTGCACCCGCCGGGCGATGGCCCGGGCGGCGTCGACGATTTCGGCGCGGCCGCCATAGCTCAGGCACAGGACCAGCTGGCCGGCGTCGTTCGCCGCGGTGGCCCGGATCACATGTCCCAGGACGGTCCGGACCGCGCGCGGCAGATCGTCCAGCCGCCCGATGGCCCGCAGGCGGATCCGGTGCCGGCGCAGGCTGGGCTCGTGTTTCCGGAGGAACTGCGCCAGGAGCCTCATCAGCCCGTTGATCTCGGACCGGGGCCGCACCCAGTTTTCGGTGCTGAAGGCATAAAGGCTCAAGATCTGGACGCCCGCCTGCCGGCAGGCCCGGAGCACGGCCTCCACCGACTTGGCGCCCTCGGCGTGCCCCGCCAGGCGGTCCAACCCGCGCTGCTGCGCCCAGCGCCCGTTGCCGTCCATGATGATGGCGACGTGGCGGGGGACACCGGCGGGGGTGGCTGGGGAGGTGGCAAGCATGAGAAGGGGATCGGGGTTCAGGGTTCAGGGTTCGGGGTTCAGGGTTCAGGAAATTGATGAAAGCGCTCGCCCTCGTTCCGACCTTCCCTTCGTTCATTGTTTTTGGGAGAGCGGCGGGCCTCCGCCGCCGTTGGGGACATGAAAACCGGCTTAACCTAGCGCCATTCGCATGTGCCCCTTATCTCACACCTGAACCCCGAACCCTGACGCCTTATTCCGTGTCCCGATCAGAGCGCGCCCAGGACGGCGTCGACGACCGCCTGCTGCATGGGTTCGGTCAGCTCCGGGTACACCGGCAGCGCCAGGGTTTCGGCCGCCGCTCTTTCGCTTTCGGGGAAATCGCCGGCGCGGTAGCCAAGCGTGCCGAAACAGTCCTGGAGGTGGAGGGGGATCGGGTAATAGATCTCGCAGCCGATCCCGGCGGCCGCGAGCCGCTCCTTCACCCGGTCGCGGCGGGGAACGCGGATGACGTACTGGTTGTAGATATGGGGCTGGGCCAGCCCGCGCCCGGCGTAGACCGCCGCCGGGGTCCGCACCGGCGTGCCCGCGAAGGCGCGGTCGTAGAAGGCCGCGTGCGCGCGCCGGGCCGCGTGCCAGCCGTCGAGGTGTTTCAGCTTCACGTCCAGCACGGCCGCCTGGAGGGCATCCAGCCGGAAGTTGCCGCTCAGGGTGTGGTGCCGGTATTTCACGGTCGAGCCGTGCACCCGCAGGGCGCGGAGCTTGTCGGCCAGGGCGGGGTCATCGGTGATCGCCAGGCCGCCATCGCCGAAGCCGCCGAGGTTTTTGGAGGGGAAAAAGCTGAAGCAGCCGATCCGCCCCATGGCGCCGGCCTTTTTTGTCCCGCTTTTAGAGGGATACTCGGCGCCGATGGCCTGGGCGGCGTCCTCCACCACCGGGCAGTCGAACTCGGCGGCCAGGGCCAGCAGTTCGTCCATGGCGGCGCATTGCCCGTAGAGGTGCACCGGCAGCAGCGCCCGGCGCCGGCGGTCGCGGAACCGAGCGGGCGGCGCCTCGAAAACCTTCCGAACGCCGGCCGGGTCGAGGTTGAAGGTGACGGGATCGATGTCGGCGAAGAGGGGCACGGCCCCCAGGCGGGCGATGGAGCCGCCGGTGGCGAAGAAGGTGTAGGGGCTGGTGACCACGGCGTCGCCGGGCCCGACCTCCAGGGCCATCAGGGCGGCCAGGAGCGCATCGGTGCCGGAGGACAGGCCGACGGCGTGGGCGGCGCCGCAGTAGGCCGCGACGTGGGCCTCGAAGGCCTGGACCCGCGGGCCGAGGATGAACACCTGGGAGTCGCAGACCTCGTCGATCGCCCGGCGGAGGTCTTCCCGCAGGGCGGCATACTGCGCCTTCAGGTCGAGCAACGGCACCTTCATGTCGGTATCCCCCATGCCACGGCCGGGCCTTAGGGGCCCGGAGGCTTCCCCCCTGCTGGGGCTGATCCGCGCGGCATTATGACCCCTCCCCCCGCGGAATCAAGGAATAACTCCAGGATTTCCGCGCTTGCGCCGCCGGCCGGCGGCGTCTACTCTCTGGCCTGGCGGCGGGGAGGGCCGAGGATGGATGCCGTCAAAACGTGGTGGACCTGGTATCATCAGGCCGGCTTCAGCCAGGCTACGGTGGCGGTGCCGCTGGTGGAAACCACGATCCTGCTCCTGGCCATCACCGTCTGCCTGCTGTTCCGCTTTTCCCGCACCGGCCTGGTCCTGGCGTTCCTGTTCCTCTACCGCTGGGGGTGGACGGTCCAGGTGCAGCGCTTCACCTCGGACCCCGCGGTACAGAGCGCGTTTTCGGCGGGCTACCTGGTCTTCGGCATCCTGGTCTTCACCTTCGCCCTCCTCGGCATGGCCTTCCGCGGCGGGCGCCGGGAGGACTGACCCGGCCGCGCGGCCCGGTCAGGGCGACCGCGCGCGGACCAGGGCGAAGAAGCGGTCCTCGTATTCCTCGAACAACCCATACTGGCGCAGCCGGGCGCCGAGGGGTTTGACCAGGGCCGGGTTGCGGCTGGCCTGCAGGAACAGCTTTTCGATCTCCTCGCGCACCGCCCGCGGCGCGCCGTTGACGTCATCCAGCAGGCGCCGGCGGTTCAGGTCCTTGATGTTGGCGGGCGCCGAGTGGCGGATCATGTCCACCATCAGCTTCAGCAGGCAGACGTCCCAGGGCTGGTCCACCCCCTGGATCACGGCGGCCAGGGGGTCTTTTTTGCCCTCGACCTCCTGCTTGACGCGCGCCAGGATTTCGGCCATGGACCCGGTGACCAGGTGCTCGTTGAGCTCGGTTTTCTGGACAATGAAGCCGTACTGCAGGATGCGGACATCGCGGGCGTGCTGGCGCAGCCACTCGAGGTATTGCCGGGCCTCCTCGCCAAACCCCTCGAGGTGCTCCTGCTCGTAATAGGCTGGGGTGATGATCTGCGGACGCCGGGACTGGATGGTGCCCTCGCGGATCCGGATGCGGTTGACGCTGTCCATCAGCTCGCTGAGCAGGTGGTAATGGAGGCGGGTGGCGCCGAAGGTTTCCAGGGTGTGGCTTGGCATCACCACGATCTCGGTGTTGTTGACCGCGAACCAGAAATCATGGGGCTTGAGGGGCATGACCCATATTCTTTCCGACCGACCGGAAAAAGTCAAGCCGCGCCGGTTGGGCTTGACCGCCGGGCGGGGAACACGTATCCTGTGTCCCCATGAATACCACCGTCCGCCAGCGTCCGGACTGGGACACGTATTTCATGGATATCGCGCAGGTCGTCAAGCGCCGCGGCAACTGCCTGCGGCGCCAGGTGGCGGCGGTAATCGTCAACGGGCGGCGGATCATTTCCACCGGCTACAACGGCACCCCCAGCGGCATCCGGAACTGCAACGAGGGCGGCTGCCCGCGCTGCGCGGGCAGCACGCCCCCGGGCGAGCGGCTGGGCGATTGCATCTGCGCCCACGCCGAGGAAAACGCCATCGTCCAGGCCGCCTACCACGGGGTGGCGCTGAAGGGCTCGGCGCTGTACTGCACGGACAGCCCCTGCCTGCTGTGCGCAAAGATGATCATCACCGCCGGCATCCAGGAGGTCGTCTACGAGCGCGACTATGTCCGCAGCCGGCAGGTGGCCGCCCTGTTCCGGGAGGCGGGGGTGCGCTGCCGCCGCTTCCGGCGGGGGCGCGCGGGCGGCCGCAACAAAGGGACAGGCCATGGCTGAAGAGTTGCAGGCATTACTCGATCGCATCCAGAAGGACGCCGTGGACGCCGGCGAGCGGCGGGCGGCCGAGATCGCCGCCCGGGCCGAGGAGCAGGCCGCCGCCCGAATCCGGGAAGCGGAGCAGAAGGCCAAGGAGTTGCTGACCCGGGCCGAGCGGGACGCCGGGCTGTTCGCGGAGCGCGGCCGCCAGACCCTGCAGCAGGCGGCGCGCGACCTGCTGATCGGCGTCGGCGCCGGTCTGGAGCGGATCCTGGGGCGGCTGGCCGCCGGGGCCGCGGAGCAGGCCCTGACGCCCGAGGCGCTGCGCCCGATGCTGCTGAAGCTGGCGGAGGCCTACGCCGCCCGGGGCGGGGCGGAGTCCCGGATCGAGGTGCTGCTCGGCGAGCAGGACCGCGAGCGGCTGGCGGCCCTGCTGCTCGGGGAGCTGGGCCGGACGATCAAGGGCGGCGTGGAGATTCGGGTCGACCCGGACCTGCGCCGGGGATTCCGGGCGGCATTCGCCGACGGACGGATCACCCACGATTTCAGCGCCGAAGCCATCGCCGAGGCCCTGTCCGATTTCCTGCGGCCCCGGCTGGCCGCGATCCTGCGGGAGGCCGCCCGGGCGCCGGCGCAAGCGGGAGGCGCCGGGCCGTGAAGCACGCCTACCTGGCGGCCAGCCTGCCGCGGCTGACGTTCGGCGAAACGCCGCCGGTCACCGGCGAGGCGTTTCGCTTCGGCTGCCTCGGGGTCCTCGCGGACGAGGAACTGGAGGAGCTGGACCGTCTGCTCGCCGGCCGCGCCGGCGAGGGGCGCACGGAGTTCGCGCGCCGCTGGGCGGGGATGGACACCCAACTGCGCAACGCGCTGGCCCGGCGGCGGGCGGCGCGCCGGGGCATCGAGGCCCAGGGCTTCCTGCGGGACCACGCCGGGTTCAGCGCGGCCCTTGAAAAGCAGGTGGCCGAGGCCTGCGCCCGGAGCCATCCCCTGGAGCGGGAGCGGGAATTGGACCGGCTGCGCTGGCAGACGCTGGAGGACCTGGCGCAGGCGGACCCCTTCGGGCTGGCCGGGGTGCTGGCCTTCGGGCTGAAGCTGCAAATCGCGGAGCGCTGGGCGCGGCTGACGGAGGCCGGGGGCAAGGCCAAGCTGGACGCCCTGCTGGCCCGCACGGCGGCGGGGGACGGCGCGCAAGACAGGGCGGCATCATGAGCACCCATACCGGCCGGATCGTCGGCGTCAACAGCAACCTGGTCACGGTGGCCTTCGAGAGCCCGGTGATGCAAAACGAGGTGGGCTTCGCCGTCCTGGGCGACCTGCAGTTGAAGGCGGAGGTCATCCGCATCCGCGGCCAGCACGCCGAGCTGCAGGTCTTCGAGGACACCTCCGGCCTGCGGGTGGGCGACGCCCTGCGTTTCAGCGGCGAGCTCCTGACCGTGGAGCTGGGCCCGGGCCTGCTCTCCCAGATTTTCGACGGCCTGCAGAACCCGCTGCCGGCGCTGGCGGAGCGCTGCGGCTTTTTCCTGCGGCGCGGGGTCTACCTGCCGGCGCTCGACCGGCAGCGGACCTGGGACTTCACGCCGGCGGTCGCGCCCGGCGCCACGGTGCGCGCCGGCGACACGCTGGGCACGGTGCCGGAGGGCATTTTCACCCACCGGATCATGGCGCCCTTCGGCCTGGCCGGGGAGTTCACGGTCGCGGAGACGGCCGCGGCGGGCGCCTATCCCGTCGAACAGGTCGTCGCCCGCCTGCGGGACGCGCGCGGCCAGGTCACGCCGGTCCGCATGCTCCAGACCTGGCCGGTCAAGCTGCCGATCCGCTGCTACGCCGAGCGCCTGCGGCCGACGGAGCCGCTGGTCACGCGGGTGCGGATCATCGACACGTTTTTCCCGGTCGCCCGCGGCGGCACCTACTGCATCCCCGGCCCGTTCGGCGCCGGCAAGACCGTGCTCCAGCAGATCACCAGCCGCTACGCCGACGTGGACATCGTCATCATCGCCGCCTGCGGCGAGCGCGCCGGCGAGGTGGTCGAGACCCTGCGCGAGTTCCCGACCCTGGCGGACCCGCGCACCGGGCGGAGCCTGATGGAGCGCACCCTGATCATCTGCAACACCAGCTCCATGCCGGTGGCCGCGCGCGAGGCCTCGGTCTACACCGCGGTGACCCTGGCCGAGTATTACCGCCAGATGGCCCTGAACGTGCTCCTGCTGGCCGATTCCACCTCCCGCTGGGCCCAGGCCCTGCGGGAGATGTCCGCGCGGCTCGAGGAAATCCCCGGTGAGGAGGCCTTCCCGGCCTACCTGGAATCCGTGATCGCGGCCTTCTACGAGCGCGCCGGCGCCGTCCGCCTGCGCGACGGCAGCGTCGGCTCGATCACCATCGGGGGCACGGTCAGCCCGGCCGGCGGCAACTTCGAGGAGCCGGTCACCCAGAGCACCCTCAAGGTCGTCGGCGCCTTCCACGGCCTGTCGCGGGAGCGTTCCGACGCCCGGCGCTACCCGGCTATCAACCCGCTCGAGAGCTGGAGCCAGTATCCGGGCGTGGTGGACCCGGCCGCGGTCACGCACGCCCGCGGCATCCTGCGCGCCGGCCACGAGGTCAACCAGATGATGAAGGTCGTGGGCGAGGAGGGCACGTCCCTGGAGGACTTCACGACCTATCTGAAGGCCGAGTACCTGGACGCCGTCTACCTGCAGCAGGATGCCTACCACGCGGTGGACGCCGCCACGCCGGCCGACCGCCAGAAGCGGGTCTTCGGCCGCATCGCCGCCATCCTCCGGACCCCCCTGGCCTTCGCCGACAAGGAGGGCGCCCGCCATTTCTTCCAGCGCCTGACCCAGGCCACCCGGGACTGGAACCGCGCGGCCCTGGATTCCCCGGAGTTCAAGCAGATCGAGGAGCGCATCGCGCGGATGCTCGCGGAGGTCGCCGTCCATGCATAAGGTCTACCACCGGATCGACCAGGTCGCCGGCAGCGTCATCACCCTCCAGGCCGAGGGGATCGCCTACGGCGAGCTGGCCCAGGTCAGCTCGGCGCGAGGCGCATCGCTGGCCCAGGTGATCCGCCTGAACGGCAACGCCGTGACCCTGCAGGTGTTCGCCGGCAGCCGGGGCATCGCCACCAACGCCCGGGTGCGCTTCCTGGGCCGCCGGATGGACATCCCCTTTTCGGACGAGCTGCTGGGGCGGGTGTTCACCGGGGCCGGCGTCCCGCGCGACCGCGGCCCGGAAATCCTGGCCGAGCGGATCGCGATCGGCGGCCCGGCGGTCAACCCCGCCCGGCGCATCATTCCGCGCAAGATGGTGCGCACCGGCCTGCCGATGATCGACGTCTTCAACTCCCTGGTCGAGTCCCAGAAGCTGCCGATTTTCTCGGTGGCCGGCGAGCCCTACAACCCCCTGCTGGCGCGCATCGCCCTGCAGGCCGAGGTGGACGTGATCGTCCTGGGCGGCATGGGCCTCAA
>CAZVVD010000033.1:0-30379 GCA_964630555.1 uncultured Verrucomicrobiota bacterium
CGCGGAACAACGCCGCGGGCGGAGGGATAAGCTTCGTCGGCGCCGCCGGTTCCACCTTGGGGATGACCAATTGCCTGGTTGCACATAACAACGGTGTCGGTGTCCTGATTCCCGCCGGCACGGCCACGGTTGCCAACTGCACCATTGCGCACAATGTCGGCTGGGGGCTCGCCCGACTGACGTCGGCCGCTCTGTCCTTGAAGAACTCAATTCTGTGGGGCAATACCCTGGGGGGCATCCGGCAAAATCAGAACTTGACCCTGACCTACACCGACTCCCAGGACGCCTGGGCGGCGGGGATGGGCGCGGGCAACTTCAGTGCCGACCCGCTCTTCGTGGACCCCGCGGGCGGTGATTTCCACGCGATGGGGAAAGAGGGCTCGTACCACGGCGGGGCGTGGATTCCGGATGGCGCGAACAGTCTGTGCCTGGACGCCGGGGATCCCGCCTCGGACTGGTCGCTCGAGCCGAAGCCCTGCGGAAACCGGATCAACTTAGGCGCCTACGGCAACACCGCGGAGGCCACGCGCTCGCTGCCGAAGGTCGGCACGCTGATCTGGGCGCGGTGAGAAGGAAGGGCGGCAGAGCCACAGAACTCAAACCGGAGAGGCCGACCGCGGCGCGCGGTCAGCGCGGCGCGATCTGCTGGAAGGCGTAGGGCAGGGAGTCGAGGATATCGCCGGCGGCCAGGCTGTGCTCGGTTTTCTGGGCCGCGGCGTCGTCGCCCGCCCGGCCGTGCAGGAACACCGCCGCCCGGGCCGCGTCGAACGGCTGCAGGCCCTGGGCCAGCAGGCCGGCCAGCAGGCCGGCCAGGATGTCGCCGCTGCCGCCGCAGGCCATCCCGGGATTGCCGGTCAGGTTGACCTGCAGCAGCCGGCCTTCGGCTGCGACCAGCGTGCCCGCGCCCTTCAGCACTACCACGGCCCGCGACCGTTTGGCCGCCGCGCGCGCGGCGGCGAAACGGTCCGCCTGCACCGCCGCGGCCGGGCAGCCAAGCAGGCGGCCCATTTCGCCCGGGTGCGGCGTGATCACAAGCGGCGCCTGCCGGCGGCCGAGCTCATCCAGCCGGCCCTCGAACGCGTTCAGGGCGTCGGCGTCCAGGACCAGCGGCAGGGGGCAGTCCCGCAGGAGCTTGTCCGCCAGGGACCGCGTATCCGGGTGGCGGGTCATGCCGGGCCCGGCCAGAACGGCGCTGAAGCGCCCCAGGCGTTCGCGCCAGGCCTCCCAACCGGCGGCGGCCAGGGAGCCGATTTCGGTCTCCGGCGCCGGGTGCACCATGGCCTCCAGGACCGCGCCGGCCACGGTCGGCGCGACGCCGCGCGGCGCCATCACGCTCACCAGCCCGGCGCCGGAGCGCACGGCGGCCCGGGCGGCCAGGCTGACGGCCCCGGCGTAGCCGGCGGCGCCCCCGAGGATGAGAACATGCCCGAAGCCGCCCTTGTGCGCGTCGCGCGGCCGGCGGGGAATGATCCGGCGCACATCGGCGGCGGCGATGAATTCGATTTCCGTTTCGATCTTCTCGACCAGAGCCGGAGGAAAGCCGATATCCACCACCTCCAGGCGCCCCACCCAGTTCAGGGCGCAGGGTTCAACCAGCCCGCGCTTCGGCAGGCCCAGGGTGACGGTCAGGTCGGCGGCCACGGTGTCGCCCCCGGCCTGGCCGGTGTCGGTATCGAGGCCCGAGGGCGTGTCGATGGCCACGACGAAGCTGTGGGCGGCCAGGGCGTTGATGTAGCGGATGGCGCCGGCGGCGGGCCCGTGGGCCGGCCCCCGTGCGCCGGTGCCCAGCACACCGTCCACGACCAGGGTGGCGCCGGGGCCGCCGCCGTCGGCCAGGTCGCCGGCCAGTTGGTCCCAATCCTCCTGGGTGGGAAACTCCTCCAGCCGGATCTTGGCGCTCTTCATCCGGGTCAGGTGCGCCCGGGCGTCGCCCTGGACATCGGCGGCGGCGCCGGCCAGCCAGACCGACACCTCGTAGCCGAAGCCCTTGAGGTAGCGTGCGGCGACGAAGGCGTCGCCGCCATTGTTGCCGCGGCCCGCGACCAGCAGGATGGAGGTGCCGCGCCAGCCGTAGCGGTCGCACAGGCCGTCCACCGCGTGGGCCACGCCGTAGCCGGCGCGGTCCATGAGCGTTTCGCCGGAGACCCGGAAGTCCGCGATGGTCCTCCGGTCCAACTCCCGGATCTGGGCTGTGCCGCAGACTTTCATCATTCGGAATCGTGCACCGGTTCACGCTTGGTCAAAGCCGGGTAACCCCGGTAACCGCGCATGGCGGCGAGCATCTCGCCCACCGCGGCCCTCATGCCCACCAGCACGGCGCGGGCCACGAGGCTGTGCCCGATGTTCAAGGTGTCCAGCCAGGGGATGTGCAGGATGCTTCCGATCGTCGCCAGGTTGATGCCGTGCCCGGCGTTGACCTGCAGGCCCAGATCATGGGCATACCGGGCGGCGGCGACCAGGCGCTTGAGCTCGGCCGCGGCCTGCCGGCCGCGGGCGTCGCAGAACGCGCCGGTGTGCAGTTCCACGCAGGGCGCCCCCAGGCGGGCGGCGGCGTCCAGCTGGCGCCGGGCGGGGGCGACAAACAGGCTGACGACGATCCCGGCCCCGGCCAGGCGGGTCAGGGCGGGCCCCAGACGGCGGGCCTGGCCGGCGGCGTCCAGGCCGCCTTCGGTGGTCAGCTCGCGGCGCTTTTCGGGCACCAGGCAGACCTCGTCCGGCCGCGCCCGGACCGCGATGGTCACGATTTCCGGGACGTTGGCCATCTCCAGGTTGAGCCGGGTCTTAAGCCGGCGGCGGATGGCCCACAGGTCGCGCTCCTGGATGTGGCGGCGGTCCTCGCGCAGGTGGATCGTGATGCCGGCGGCGCCGGCGGCCACGCACAGACGGGCCGCCTCGAGGGGATCGGGATAGTCCGTGCCCCGGACCTGCCGCAGGGTGGCGACATGGTCCACGTTCACGCCGAGTTGCAAGGGGCGGTAGTTCATGGAATTGCCCTTAGAATTCCGACAGGCGCGCTCCGCCTTGAGTTTCCCTGGTGGAGCGGCTTATCCATAAGACGCTTCCCGGATCAGAAGCGCGTTGAGGACAACGCGCTCCACCGTTAACGGCGCCGGACCTCACCCCGCCCGGCGGCGGACGGCCTCGCAGCCGAACACGGCGGCGCTGCCCAGCTCGGCCTCGATTTCCAGCAGGCGGTTGTATTTCGCAATGCGCTCGCTGCGGCAGGCCGAGCCGGTCTTGATCTGGCCGCCGCCCATGGCCACCGCGAAGTCGGCCATGAAGGCGTCCTCGGTCTCGCCGGAGCGGTGCGAGATCACATAGCCCCAGCCCGCGGCGCGGCAGAGCCCGATGGTCTCGACGGTTTCCGTGACTGTGCCGATCTGGTTGAGCTTGATGAGCACGGCGTTGGCGGACTGCTCCCGGACGCCCCGGGCCACGAACTTGGCGTTGGTCACGAACAGGTCGTCGCCGACGACCTGGATCTTGCCGCCCAGGGCCGCCGTGTGCGCGCGGAACCCGTCCCAGTCGTTCTCGGCCAGGCCGTCCTCAATGGACACGATCGGGTAGGCCGAGATCCACTTGGCGTAGAATTTGTTCATCTCGGCGCTGGTCTTCTGGCCCTGGCCGGACTTGGCCAGGTTGTACTTGCCGCCCTCGAAGAACGAGCTGGCGGCGGGGTCGAGCGCGATGGCGACGTCCTTGCCGGGCCGGTAGCCGGCGGCGGCGATGGCCTCGACGATCACCTCGCAGGCCTCGTCGTTGCTCTTCAGGTTCGGGGCGAACCCGCCCTCGTCGCCCACGCCGGTGGCGTAGCCCTTCTTCGAGAGGATCTTCTTGAGGGCGTGGAACGTCTCGGCGCCCCAGCGCAGGGCCTCGGCGAACGAGGGCGCCCCGACCGGCATGGCCATGAACTCCTGGAAGTCCACGCTGTTGTCGGCGTGCTTGCCGCCGTTGAGGATGTTCATCATCGGCACCGGCAGGCGGGTCGCGGCGGCGCCGCCCAGGTAGGCGTAGAGCGGCAGGCCCGCGGACGCGGCGGCCGCCTTGGCCACCGCCATGGAAACGCCCAGGATGGCGTTGGCGCCCAGCTTGCCCTTGTTGGGCGTGCCGTCCAGCGCGATCATGAGCTGGTCGATCCGCGCCTGGCAGGACGGATCCAAGCCGGCGAGCTTCGGAGCGATGACCGTGTTCACGTTGGCCACGGCCTTGAGGGTGCCCTTGCCGCCGTAGCGCTTCTTGTCGCCGTCGCGCAGCTCGACAGCCTCATTCTCGCCGGTGGAGGCGCCGGAGGGCACCGAGGCCGAGACGCGAACGCCGTTATCCAGCTCGCAGAACACGCGGACGGTCGGGTTGCCCCGGGAATCCAGGATTTCGAGGGCGTGCACTTTCACGATTTTGGTCTTCATGTCTCTCCTTTGGGTTTGACGCGGATGGTATCGCGACCGAAGGGGCACACTCTGATCGTCGCGACGAAGCGCGACGGCCACCGTATCTGCACCCCAGTGCAATCACATCGGCTTCCGATTTCCTTTTCAATCGCCAATCAGAAATCATCAATCCGAAATGCCATGGCGCCGGCCGGCTCCCTGCCGGAAACCGTGGAATACCAGGCCGGGGCATCATACAACTTTGCCCGTCGCAATCCATCTAAAAATCAAGAAGATAAGGAGAAAGCGACGCTCCTGGCCGATGCTCCCCAGCCGGTTTCAGAACGGACCCGGCTAGATTCCTAAGCATTAAGCCCGGCGTCCCCGGTCCCGGCGGTCAGGCGTGGGTGTAAATCACAACCCGCCGCAGGACGGGCGCCGGCTCGAACTGCAAACGGACCTTGCGGTCCACGGTGTCGTCGCCGTTCAGGCGCCGGGCGGGAACCCAGCGCCTTCCGCGGAACCGGCCGTCCTCCGCCAGGAGAATGTCCGCCTGGACCGCGCCTCCCGCCGGCGGGTTGAAACGGACGGAAAAACCCCGGCCGGCGACGATGTACTCGCGCTGCCCGACCGCCGCGATCAGCCCGCACCCGGGCGGCGTGCCTTCCTTCAACGGCGCCTCGAACTCGATCGCGACGTCAAAGCCGTCGAAGGCAAACGTCTCGCCCTGGTCTTCGGTCTGCAAGATGCCCCGCACGCGCTCGGTGCCCAGGTGGGGGGCCAGGACGGGCAGGAGTTCCGCCAGGAGCCGGTAGCTCTCGGCCAGCCCCGGGGTTTTACTGGGAATGGACGGGCCCCAGACGTGAGACCGGTCAATGCCGAAGGGCGAAAAGCAGAGCGCGTTGTGGGCGCCCACGGCCCAGAACACGTTGACGGCGGCGGAGCTGCCGCTGTGTTCCGGGATGACCAGCGGGTTCCCCTGGCGGACAAACTCCCCGCAGATCGCCTTGAAATGCGGCGAATAAATATCCGGCGCCAGGGCGTCGAGGCTGGGCGCCGCGACCCGCCAGACCGCGTGCATCCGCGCCACGGGCCCGCCGCTCGGGTATTCCCCGGGCTTGCGTCCGCCGCTGCCCGGGGTCGCCTCCCCGTAATTCAGCCAGGCGTTGGCGAACAGCGGCAGGGGATACTCGGCCTTGCCGGCGGCGGCCACGCACCCGATGTAGCCGGCCGTGTGCCAGGCCATGAAGACTTCCTCAGCGGCGGCGCCGAACACCTCGGCCCAGGTTCCCGCCAGCCGCCGGCCGGCGGCCTCCCACGGCCCGCGCAGTTCCGGGTGCAGCGCCTCGCCGAGGGCGGCCAGCGTTTCCGTCAGGACCGCCGGCACGGGCGCGGTGAAAGCCTTTTCGGCGGCCGGGCCCTGATCCCGCGCCGCGCCCAGGAAGCCGGCCTCGTTTTCGACCTGGACCATGATCACCGTGCGCGCGCGGTCGTGTTCCCGCAGCCAGCGCATCAGGCGGGCAAAGGCGCGGGCGTCGGCCTCGCGGCAGGCCTCGCAGAACGCGGACACCGCGCGCGAGTTTTTGCCCGGCTCGGGCTGGCCGCGGGGAAACCGCGCCAAGTCCCGTTTGACCCAGGCGGGGACGTAGGTAGACTCGGCGTTTTTCCAGGTGCCGAACCAGAGCAAAACCAGGCGCAGGCCGTGGGCGCGCGCGCCGGCGAGCAGGCCCCGCGGCAGGCGGAAATCGAAACGGCCCTCCTCCGGCTCGAGCAGCTCCCAGGAGACCGGGACCAGGACGGTGTTGCAACCCAGGGCCGCCAGCCGCGGCCAGGTTTTTTTCATGTGAGCCAGGTCCGACCCGCTCGAGTTCTGGACCTCAGCGCCCAAGGCGACAAACGGCTTGCCGTCAACGACCAATCGAACCCGGCCGTCGTTCCGCTCCAGGCGGGGCAGACGCGCCCGGCCGCCGCCTGACCCGGTTTTCCATCTTCGCATAGCCGCCTCCCCTCTTCCGCCCGTGCGGGAAAAACCCTAGCACGCCGCCGGCCAGGGGTCAATGATGCGGCGGCCCCCGCGACCTCGTGTCGCGGGGGAAGGAGATTAGACCGTTCTGTTAAGACATGACACACATTTGCGGAGAAGTTGACGCCAGTCAGATAACAAGGAAACCGTGATTAACGCGTCAGCGATGGCAGTGTGGATCGAATTTGGTTTCCCGCATGCGGGTTGCCGGAATCAATCGCAGGCGACATGACGTCGTCCCGCGCCCAGTCGCCGCCGTTCCAGCGGCGGAAGCCTTCGTGCAATTCGGGGTCCCCATGAATGCCTTGAGTTTTCGCGGCCTTCTGGTAAATGTTCGTTCACGTTATGCCCGCCAACCATCCAGGCTCCTTCCGTCTTCTCCGGGTCGCCGGGATTGACATCTTCCTGCACTGGACCTGGTTCCTGGTGGCGGCCTACATGGTCACCCGGCGGGTTGGCCAGTACACGTCGTTTTTCTGGAACGTGCTGGAATACCTGGGCCTGTTCGGGATCGTGCTCCTGCACGAGCTTGGCCACGCCCTGGCCTGCCGGTCGGTCGGCGGGCGGGCCAGCCGCATCCTGCTCTGGCCGCTGGGCGGGGTGGCCTACGTGGACCCGCCCCAGCGTCCCGGCGCCACCCTCTGGAGCATCGCCGCCGGCCCGCTGGTCAACGTGGCCCTGGCCCCCGTGCTCCTGGCGCTGGGCCCGCTGGACCTGCCGGGCCTGGCGTCGGCCTGGCCCAACCTCCACGAACTCCTGCGGACGGTGTCGCTCATCAATATTGTGCTGCTGGTTTTCAATCTCCTGCCGATCTATCCCCTTGACGGCGGCCAGATTCTGCGCTCGCTGCTCTGGTTCCTGTTCGGCCGGGCGCGCAGCCTGCTGGCGGCCTCGATCGTCGGGTTCCTGGGCGTGGGCCTGATGTTCCTGGCCGGGGCGTGGCTCCACTCGGTCTGGTTTGTGATCCTGGCCGTATTCGTGCTGCTGAACTGCTGGCAGGGCCTGCGCCAGGCCCTGGCCATGGCGCGGGCGGACCGGCTGCCGCGCCATCCCGGCTACGCCTGCCCGGCCTGCGGCGCCGCCCCGCCGATTCTCGCCGCCTGGCGCTGTGCCCGCTGCGGCGCGCTGTTCGATCCGTTCGATTCCGGCGGCGCCTGCCCGCGCTGCGGAACGGGCTTCGAGCTGGCGCGCTGCCCGGACTGCGGCGCCCAGAATCCGCTGGGGGCGTGGAGGCGGATGCCCCCGATCCCGGGCGCGTCTGGCGGCTGACCGGACGGGTCTCACGCGGGTTATGCCCACAACCCAAGAGTTTCACCACCCGCTTCGCTGGAGACACGGAGGCAGGATATCTCCTCACGCTTCCCCTCACGATCCATCGTTGCGCGCATCCCGATCACGCCGCCAGGTGGGGATCGGGATGCGCGCGACCCTCGGTGTGGAGAGGGAAAAAGATCGAGACGAACTCCGTGCCTCCGTGGTTAGTCCCCTTTCTTTTTTCCGTTTTCTTGTGTTGGATAGCGGTTCCCGCTGATTAAGGCATGCAGGCGGGCTTGCGCCCTCAAGCCGTCAGCCGACGGGTAGCGCAGGGTTTTTCGCCTGCGCGGATCCGCTGCGGGCGGAATCCCTGCGATCTTCGGAGGCGTTCAGCCTCCGCACCCAACCTGCACGCAAACGTGTGGATGTTTACGGCAACGTGTCTTACGGCGCCGACGGGGGCAGAATCCAGGGCCTGAAGAGCCCGGAGAAATCGGGCAGATTGACGAAGAGCAGCGCGACGCAGGCCAGGAAGGCGGACAGGACGATCAGGACCAGCTTTTTTTCGCGGTATAACCGCTCGGGGTACTGCACGGCGCTGTCGGGCTTGTAGGCCAGATGCAGGTAGTAGGCCATGGCCAGGGCCACCAGGGGGGTCGCCAGGACCAGCTCGAAGCGGTAGCGGGCGATGAAATAACCGCTCATCAGGGCGAACAGGGTGGCGTAGAAAAAGAGGCTTTCCATCAGGCTTTCCTCCGTGTAGCGGAAGAACGACCTGCGGTAATCAGCGGCGCGGCGGCGGTCGCCGATCATGCGAAACTCGGCGAAGCGCTTGGCGGCCATCAGGAAGGCCCCGAACATCCAGTACGCCACGATCATCGAGAGCGGCGGCGCCGAGCCCAGGCCCGTGAGATACCAGCCCAGGGCCAGCCGGATCGGGTTGTTCAGCGACTCGCTGAGCACGTCGGCGTAGGGCAGGTCCTTCAGCCGGACCGGCGGGACGTTATATAGCAGGCCCATGATCCAGAGGACCAGGCCGGACCAGCCGAACGGGCGGTTGATCAGGAAGGCTCCGAGCAGGCCCATGGCCGCCAGCGCCGCCCAGAGCCCGTAGGCGGCCGGCAGGCTGATGTGCCCGGACGGGATCGGCCGGCGGCACTTGACCGGGTGGTGCCGGTCGGTGGGCGCGTCGAGGATCTCGTTCAACACGTAGTTGCTGGAGGCGATCAGGCAGGCGCAGGCCAGGCCGAGCAGGACGGCCGGCAGCAGGGCGGCCGAGAGCAGGGCCGGATTGAAGAACAGGGCCAGCAGGATGCCCGGCAGGATGAAAATGTTTTTGAACCAGTGGTCCGGCCGGCAGATGCGGACGTAGGGCATCCAGGTCATGGCCGCTTACTCAAGCAGACTTCCTGCCCGCCGTCAACGCGGGATTCTCCTTGGCCCGGCGGCGAGCGTCATGCACAATGCGAGGTGACCGATCTTGTCGGCGGGGGCGGCCTCCTGCCGCCTTGCGCGGCAGGAGCCGGAGATTGGCGGGGAACAGCGCGCGGTGGCGCCCCAATCTCCCTGACCCGCGACACAAGGTCGCGGGGGCGCAAAGCCGCGGTGAATTTTTTATGGGGTGCGGGTTCCGGTCCGCATTGGATGAAGGACGCCGTCATGCGATTCGCCCGTTGGCCCGGCGCGGTTGGCGCCCTGCTCCTGCTCCTGCCCGGCGGATGCCGGCCGCCGGCGCCCAATCCCGCGGCAGCGGAAGTCCGGGACCTGACGGCCGCGCCGGCCCGCCTGATCTGGTGCCAGGACGCCGGCGCCGGCGCCGACGTGGCGGCCCGGAGCCGCAACCTGCGCCTGATGGGATTCGATACGGAAGACGGACGCGGCGAACGCCGCATTTTGGACCACGTCTCCAACTACGCCAAGCCCATGCTGACGCCGGACGGACGGCGCGTGATTTTTTCGGACCGCCAGGAGCAGAAGATTTACGCCGTCAACTTCGACGGCTCCGGTCTGAAAGCCCTGGCCCCCGGCATGGCCCTGGCCGTGTGGCGGGACCCGCAGACCGGGACGGACTGGGTCTACACCGGCACGGTCGCGGAGCGGGAACACTCGATCTTCAACTCGACCCTCGTTGACATCTGCCGGCGGCAACTGAACGACCCGGGCGTCTATGAGCCGGTCTGGCGGCAGACGGCCCTCAACCTGGACAACTTCCAGCTCTCCGCCGACGGGCGCCGCGCGGGCGGCGGGTTTCCCTGGCCCCACTGCGGCATCGCCGCCCTGCCCGACCGCGGCTGGAAGAAAATCGGCGACGGCTGCTGGCCGTCGCTGGCGCCCGACAACGAGGCGCTGTTCTGGATGTTCGACGGCGCCCACCGCAACCTGACCCTGTTCCGGGCCCCGACCGGAAAACGCTGGACGGTCAACATCAACCGCGCCCCCGGCATCGGCGGCTACGAGGTCTATCACCCCCGCTGGAGCAATCATCCCCGCTTTATGACCATGACGGGCCCTTACAAGGAAGGCGACGGCGATAACCGCATCGGCGGCGGCGGCCGGGAAGTCGAAATCTACATCGGGAAATTCTCAGCGGATTTCAAGAACATCGAGCGCTGGGCGCGGGTCACCCGCAACGCGTTCGGCGATTTCTTCCCGGACCTCTGGCTGGCGGACCGCCCGGCGCCGCGCCCCGCCCCTGCCGAGGCCGACGCCGTGACGGCGGACGCGGGGGCCGCCGGCGGCTGGCCTGGCTCGCGGGAAGGCCTGGTGTTCCTCTGGCAGAACCGCTCGAAGGAAAACGTGGTCGCCGACCCCGCCACCGGGCGCTCCCACGCCTGCCGCTCCGAGCCCCGGGGTCTCGCCAGGTACGGGCGCTATTTCGAGATGGCGCCCGCGGGCGGCGCCTTCATCGCCGAAGGCCGCGCCGGGGACCTGGTGGACGCCTGCGCCGCCAGCGGACACCTGGCGGTCGAGGCGGTCATCGCGCCGGACCCCGACCCCGGGGAAGGGCTGCAGCCGATCCTCGGGTATGCCGCCGGGCCGCGAACGTGGAATTTCCTGCTCGGCCAGGAAGGCCGCCGGCTGGTCTTCACCTTGAGGGCTGCCAATCGCGGACCCGACTACGTCATCCCCGTCGGCGAGCTGGCCGGCGACGGGCCGGTCAGCGTCCTGATCTGTTGTTCGCCCATGAGCGTGGCCTGCACCCTGGACGGCGAACCCGCCGGCCAGGCCGACTTTGTCGCCGGCGGGAACTGGGAACGCGGCGCCGTCGTGTTCGGGAACGCCTGGCGGGAGGCTTACCCGGTCAATGGTGAAATCGCGCCGCGAGGCTGGCGCGGCCGGCTGGAGCACGTCGCCCTCTACTCGCGCTGGATCGGTTCAGACGAGGCCCGGGAGAAACACCGGGCCCTCGCCGCCGCGCTCCGCGGCCGGACGCCGGCCCCCGTCGTTTCCGTCGAGGCCACGCTGACGGCCGGGCCGAAGAGTCCGACGCCGGAATCCATTACCCCCTACCGGCGCGCCCTGGCGGTGGGGGAATACCGGGTGAACCGCGTCCTCGCCGGGGACTGCCCTCACCGGGACATCCTGGTCGCGCATTGGATCATCCTGGACGGCCAGGCCCTGGCCGCCGGCCGGCGCCGGCCCGGGAGCGCCCAACGGATGGACCTGGAGCTGTTTTCCGATCACCCCGAGCTGGAAGGCGAACGCCTGATCCAGGAAAGCGAGCGCTATCACCTGCCGCTCTATTACGATCCCCGCTGACCGGGGTTCTGAGGGTCACACCTTTCGGTCCGCCAGCCAGCGTTGTTTGCGGGGGTCTGCCGGCCAGGGGGACCACTTCGGTTGCCACGTCTGAAACAAAGTGGCGGGCAAGGCGCCGCGTGAGGTAGCACGCTTGAATCCGGCCGGTTGACAGGGGATTTCCCGCGCGACGGCCTGCCCGAGCATCGGCCAGGGAGCGCGCGGGCCACCTTCTATCCGGATAATTCCGAGACACACTCTTTCCAGGCTCACTCGCGGTCGGCCACGACGAACCCGTGGAAGACGACGTTCCCGCCGTTGAAATGCACCCGCGGCTCGACTTCCGTATAATCGTCGAGCTCGAACGGTAAGCAGAAGTTGGTGCGCGCCGAGGGCCCGGCCAGGTCCTGCCGGGCCAGGACCCGCCGGCCGTGGTCCGCGGCGACATCCAGGGTGACCGCCGCATCCGCCGGGGACGCTGCGACGATTTCCAGGTCAAAGCAGGCCTGGTAGCGCCCGGGCGGCATCCACAGGTAACGGCCCATGGCCAGGTAGCCGGGCGGATCCTCCGGGGTCGCCGCCTGGCGGCCAGAGGTTTCCAGTTCCGGCGAGCCGTTGCCCCGTCCGGTCCGGCACGGCAGGTCGTCCCAGGCCGCGCGTTCCAGGAAGGCCAACGGGGCGGTGATGGGCTCCAGGCGGTCCAGGTTGGGCGGACGCAGGAAAAAGCCGGCGCGGTTGGTCAAGCCGCGGGTGATCAGCGCGTTCCGTCCGCCGAGGCCGGCGAAGAGGAGGGGATCGCTGGCCAACCCGCGCGGATTGAAAACCACGAAATCCGTGTAGAGATCGGGATCCAGATCGTCCACGATCACGAAGGCGTTGGGCGGGGCGCTCTGCAGGACGCTGGCCAGGCGCGCGCGCTCGGCGAATTCGCCGACAATGCGGCCGGCCTGGTTCCGCATGAAGCGGAAGGAGAAAAACGACGCCGCGACCAGGCCGGCCAGTCCGGCGGCGAACACCGCCCGGCGCAGGGCCGGGCGGGGAATCCCGAGCAGCCGCTGCGCGGCCAGGATCCAGACCAGGGCGAAGAACGGCAGGGTTTCAAAATAGTAGAACGGCCCGCAGGTATTGACCCCGGGGTGGGCGAAAAAGAAGTAGCCGGCCGGGACCAGGGCGATCCCGCCCAGCGCCAGCGGACTCCACCGCCGGCGCCAGCCCAGCAGCGCGAGCAGGCCGAAGAGCCAGAGCGCGCCGCCGCCCAGGAGCAGCCATTGGTCCAGCAGGCGCGCATTGGCGGCCAGGTTGTTGAAGGCCGCTGCCCAGGTGTGGCCCATCGGCCCGCCGAAGCCCGGGGTCATGTCGTCGTGGTAATACACGTAGGTCGGTACCCAGGCCGAGCCGGTGATCAGCTGGTTATAGCCGAGGAAGGCCAGGCCGCCCAGGGCGGCGCAGCCGGCGAACAGGCCGGCGCCCAGCCACTGGCGGCGATTGGGAGCGCGCCACAGGGCGATGAGCGCGTCGAGCCCGAACGGGACGGCCAGCAGCAGGGCGGTGTAGGTGCGGTTCAGGAAGAACAGGCTCCAGGCCAGCCCGGCGATGGCCGCGCCGTCCAGCCGGTCCCTCAGCCGCCAGCGCAGGGTGCCCCACAGCATCGCGGCGACCGCGGCCATGCCGCTGGTGTGGCTCAGCAGCGTGCCGTGCATGAAGAGGAAAAACGGGCAGATCAGCAGGAACCACGCCACCGGCCAGACCGCTCCCCCCAGCATCCCGGCGCAGCCGGTCAGCAGCCAGACGCTGAGGCCGGCCGCCGCGGCCGACGCCAGGCGGGCGTCGCCCAGCCAGACACCCGGGGTCAGCCAGAGGGAATGGCCCGGCGGATAGCGCGACACCCAGCCGGCTTGCTCGTCCACGATCATCATCCGGCGGCCGTAAATCTCGGGCGGCCTCGGCATGGGCCGGCGCAGGCGTAGCTCGCCGAAGGTGTGGGCCTGGAACAGGTAGCTGTTCTCGTCCGTGGTCGGCGGCTGCCGGAGGAAGGCCTCCTCGTTGATCCAGAGCGCCATGCCCGCCGCCAGGAAACTGGCGGCCAGCCGGCCGAGCCATCGCCAGCGCGGCGGCCGGGCGGCGGCCGGGGCATCAGGGGTTGAGGTCATGGCCCACAGGATAGGCGGAGGCTTCGGCATGTCAAAGTGAAAAGCGGCGGCCGGTAAAAATCATCTGAGGCGGGAAATCCGTCAGCCGACGGACATTCCCGCCCTACAATTATCAGGCAGGACGGGCGCTTCTCTTTTCCGGTTGTAGGGCGGGCACGTCCTGAGACTGCCCGCCTGGCCGGATTCCCGTAGGGCCGTTACGGCAACGCGCCGTCCTGTCCCAGGGGCGGCGGGAGCGGACGGCCTCCGCGAGCGGAGTCCCCCAACCTTCGCGGCCGGTCAGGGCGACGAGTCCGCCGGCATGCCGGGCTCCTCCTGCCGGCTCCAGGAGATCTGATCGGTCCACAGCCAGCCGGGACCCGTTTTGCGGATGCGGAACTCGACGCCGCCCGTCCCCTCCAGGACCGCCGTCAGCGCCACCTCGGTGTAGTCGGGCAGGGTCTCACTGACCGACCGGCTCGCGCGCAGGGTGCGGCCGCGGTTTTCGGTGACCTCCAGGACGGCGAACTCGCCCGCCGCAACCGCCCGGGACCGGATCCGGAAGGCAACCCGGTAGTTCCCGGCGGGCAAATCGCGGTAGCGCCCAAACGCGGCGAACTCGTTGCGATCCCCGGGCGCGATCCGCAAGGCCAGGCCGTCGAGGGCGCGCCCGTCCCGCACGACGCGGCCGGACCGGTGGTTGAGATCCTCCAACTGGACCGTGGACAGCAGGTCGCGCAGGACCCTGGCATTCAGAGTACACGGATGGCCTCGCCGGAGCACGGCGGCGAAGTAGGGCTCGAAGGCCGCCACGCCGTAGTCCGATCCCTCCGGCAGCAATAGCGCGGCCAGCCATTCCTGGTGGTCCAGGCAGGGATAAACCACGCCGTCGAGCCGGGTGGCGATCCATTCCGCGTCGGTCGCGGGATTCATCAGCACCTCGAGCTGCCGCCGGCGGGAAAGGTGGGGCGTCAAGGTCAGCGCGGCGCACACCCGGCCGTCCGGGGGGATGGCGGAGAGAAGAACCGGGGCGCGACGGAGCGCCTCCGCGTTGCTCCGGCCGAGGGCTGTGATCACCGCCGCCCGCCCGTGGTTCCACCAGCCCAGGCCGAGGCCGGCCAGGGCCAGGCCGGCGGCGGCGCTCCAGCAGGCCAGCCGGACTGCCCGTCCCCGGCGTTGCGCCCAGCGCTCGAGCTGGCGCAGTCCGACGGCGGCCGCCAGGAACAGCAGGGGATAGAGCGTCAGGGGATAATGCAGCAAGCCGTGGGCCTGCTCGAAATCGTTGGAGAGCCACATGAGTCCCACAGCCCCGACCCACGGCAGCATTGCCGGGCCCGCCAGGAGCGGCAGCAACCCGAAGGCCAGCAGGTGCCCGCCCAGCGCCTGCCAGCGCGAAGGCTCGAGAAAATGCAGGCGCAGCCAAGGCGCCAGCTCCGCGGCGCCCGCCGGCAGCGCGAGGCGCTCGCCCAGCAGGTGCCGGCCGGCGGGCGAACAGGCCGGCTGGACCCAGAGCCAGATGACCAGGCCGTAGGCCGCGGCCGCCAGGAACACGGCCAGCCCCAGGCGCCGATGCCCGGTGACAAAAACGCCGGCCAAGGCCACGGCCGCAAGGTAGAGGGGGGCATCCTCCTTGCACGCCATGTAGAACAGGGCCCACAGCCAGCAGGCCCGGCGCCCTTCGCGTAAAGCCAGCCAGAAGGCGAACAGGAACAGCGCCTCGAAGGCTTCCATGTGGAAGTCGAACAGCACGGCGCCCCAGAGCCCCGGCAGGGCCAGCCAGGTCAGCCCGGCGGCCAGGCCCGCTTCCGGCCGCCCGGTCTCGGCAGCCGCGATCCGGGCGACGGGCAAGGCCGCCAGCATCACGGCCAGGGCCTGGAGGACCAGCAGGGCCTCGGGTCCCGGCGTCAGCCCGGCGGGCCAGGCCAGCAGGAAGAGGATTGGGGAGACGTGCTCGCCGTAGAAGTGGTGGGGAAACTGGAGCCAGCTGTTGCCGCTCAGGGTCGTCCACAGGCCGTGCCCCTGCCGGACATTCCAGAGCAGCTGGTCGAACAGGGCCAGGTCCTGGGTCGAGGCGAAGCGGACATGGCGCAGCACGCTCAGCCAGGCCAGGACCCCGGCCGCGGCGGCCGCCGCCGCGAACAAAATAATGCCAGCCTTTTTGCGCGACATAGGGTAAGGCTATTGGGAAACGCTTATGCGAGTAGTTTGGCCAGCGATTCCATGTGTTCCTTGCACAAGGTAGCAAGGATGCGTTTCTTCCAACTGGACGGAAACCTAGCCAGCAGGCTTATAACTCATACTGCTTGCTTTGCACGCAGCGCCTTTCTCAGGAAAACCACTTGTTTCCGAACATCGGAGAGGAGTTTTCGGTACTGCACTCGAAACCGCTTGGCATCCCGATACTTAGCCAGATCCCGTTCCCCCATCTTGCGGCCTTGATACTGAAAGCGCACCCGGCTCTTTTCCCGATAGGCCAGGTAGTAGTAAACGCGGCCACGGATAACTTTCCTGACCACGCATCCGCGCGGCAGTTTAGCCAATGCGCGCCGGTAATCCCGTTCCATGCGGAGGGAATTCGCCAGTTCCTCTTTCAATAATTCCTTGATCGCCATTAAACCCTCTTACCTAACATCCTTGTCGACAAGCCTATTGTGTTTGGTAATGGGCGTCAAGTTGATAAACGGCATGCCTGTTTATCGCAAGATGCTTCCTGGCCCTGCCCGGCGGCGCGGTTCGGCGCGCGCCGGCCTCAGACCTTCAGTTCCCGGTCGATAAAAATCTGGTGCCAGAGTTCGAGGATGACCAGCGACATCACCTGCTTGACCGGCACGAAGTCGTGCCGCAGCATGCCGTCCACCAGGGCCTTGACCCTGGCGGGATCGAAATAGCCCCGGCGCCGCACGCGCCCCTCGTCCAGCGTCATCCGGATCCAGTCCTTGACCTTGGGATGCTGGAACAGGTATTCGACCGGAAAGAAAAAGGGGATTTTCCGGCGCCGGACCGGTCCGGGCGGCAGGATTTTCGCCGCCAACCGGCGCTCGATGACCTTGTCCTGCAGGCCCCGGATTTTCAGCCGCGGCGGCATTTGGAAGGCCAGCTCGACCAGGCGGTGGTCGAGATACGGCAGCCGGACCTCGAGGGCATGGGCCATGGCGTTCTTGTCCTGGCGGATCAGGGCCCAGTCCTGGAGCCAGTCGGCGTATTGCAGTTTCAGCAGCCGATCCAGGAAGGGCCCGCCGCCGTCGCGCACGGGGGGAATCCAGGCGTCGCTCGCGTCAGCCCGGAACGCCTCCGAGTAGATCGCGCGCCGCTCGTCGAGCGACCACAGGGTTTTCAGGGCCACGTAATTTTCCGACAGGTTGCGTTGGTCGTAGCGCGCCAGGAAATCCACCACCCGCGCCTTGCCGGTGGCCCCCAGGTAGGCCGGGAAGGCGAAGAACTTGTTCAGCAGGGCCACCGGCGTGGCCCGCAGCGCCGGCAGTGCCGCCCCGCGCCGCAGCCAGCCCGGCGCCAGGCGCCGGTAGGCCTCCGCCCACTGAATGACCTTGTGGAACGAGTAGCCGGCGAACATCTCGTCGGCGCCCTCGCCGCTGATGACGACCTTGACGTCCTTCGCGGCGGCCGCCGCCAGCTTGTAAAACGCCACCACCAGCACGTCGCCCACCGGGCGGTCCATGTGCCAGATCACCTTCGGGAGCAGATCAAAATCCTCGGCCAGGCAGTAAATCTCGTGATGCTGCGTGCCCAGCCGGCGGGCGGTCGCCGCCGCCTCGGCGGTCTCGTCCACCGGCGACCGGAACCCGATCGAGT
The DNA here is from genome assembly GCA_964630555.1 of uncultured Verrucomicrobiota bacterium. GTDB lineage: Bacteria > Verrucomicrobiota > Kiritimatiellia > JAAZAB01 > JAAZAB01 > JAHIJO01. Next base: position 17,322 of record CAZVVD010000033.1, read on the forward strand.
AGGTGTTGACCCGGTCGTGAAAACGCCGCATGGCCGCCACGATCAGGCTGGAATCCACCCCCGAGCTCAGGTAGGCGCCCACGGGCACGTCGCTGCGCAGGGCGATCCGCACGGCGTCGAAAAACAGCGACTCGAATTCCTCCAGGTACTCCCCGTCCGGCCGGTACGGCTCCCCCTCCTTCCGGAGGACGATATCCCAGTAGCGGCGGACCTCGACCGACCCGTCGGCGCCGCGCAACAAATAGTGGGCCGCCGGCAGGGTGCGGATGCCCGCGAACATCGTCGCCGGCTCCGGCACACAGCGCAGGCACAGGTAGGCGTCCAGCGCCGCCCGGTTCGGCTCGCGCGGGACGTGCCGGGATTCCAGGAGGGCCTTGATCTCGGAGGCGAACAGGAAGCGCCCGCCCCGGTCCCAGTAGTAGAGCGGCTTCTGGCCGCAGCGGTCGCGGGCCAGGAACAGGCGTCCGCGGACGGCGTCGTGGAGCGCGAAGGCGAACATGCCGTTCAAGCGGGCCAGGCAGTCCACGCCCCACTGCTCGTAGGCATGCACGACGACCTCGGTATCCGCGCGCGTCCGGAACACGTGGCCGAGGCGCCGGAGTTCCTCAACCAGCTCGACGTAGTTGTAGATTTCCCCGTTCTGGCAGACCGCGACGGTCCGGTCCTCGTTGTAGATCGGCTGGGCGCCGCCCTCGAGATCAATGATGCTCAAGCGCCGCATGCCCATGGACAGGCCGGGGACGGCAAAGCTGCCGACGTCGTCCGGGCCGCGGTGCCGCAGCAGCGCCGACATCCGCTCCAGCAGACCCGGCTCATCGAACCCGGCGTATCCGTATATCCCGCACATCGGTTAGACCCCGCGCGATATCACTCGCTGAACGAATTCGCAAGGAGTTGGCTGGCGGCCATGGCCGTCCGCGTCACGGCGAGTTTAACCCTTCGCTTTCCAGGACCGCCCGGGCCGCGGTCGCGCCCGCCCGCATCGCCGTGTGCATGTTGGGGTACTGGAAGCCCCCCTGCCGCCCCACGGACTGGAGGTTGGGGATGGATCGGACCCAGGCCCGCACGCGTTCGAGGTGCGGCTCGAAGCCCAGGGAGAACATGGGGTAACCGTGGGGCTCGGGAAAAACGTGCATTTCGAGAATGTCTTCGCGCCGGCAAATGCCCTCGGCCTCCAGGTCGGCGGTCAGCGCGTCGCGCGCCGCCGGCGCGCCTTGCCACTTGGCGTCGCCCTGCTCGCAGGTGGTCTCGACGATCAGGAGCGTGTGGTCGGGCGGAACGACCCGCAGGCCGGCGTTCTTGGGTTCCCCCACCCGGTGAAACGAGCGGTCCCGGAAGTAGATGTACTGGGCGTCCAGGCAGCGCTCGCGCCGGACGAGCAGGCCGTAGATCGCGATGGGCTTGAAGCGCAGCCGCGCGGCCGCGGCCACGACGTCGTCCGGCGGCGGCGGGGTCGCGCGGCGGACGAGCTCGGGCAGCGGGATGGTGGCAATGCAGGCGTCGCAGGCCAGCTCGTCCTCGGCCTCGCCCCGGGCATAGCGGATCGCGGCCACCCGTCCGCCGCGGATCACGACGGCGCGGGCCTCGGCGGACGCGAGCAGCCGTCCGCCGGCCTGCGCGACGGCGCGCGCCAGGCAGCGCGGCAGCGCTTCCGCGCCGGTCGGCGCGTAGCGCAGGATTTCCTCCAGCAGCGCGCTCTCCACGGCGCGCCCGGGCCGCTCCGCGATGCCGCAGCGGGCCAGGGCGCGCTTGACGACATCCACGGCCGTCAGCCGCGGCATCTTGGTGCTCACGAAGGTTGCCGAGAGCTCCCGCGGGGGCACCCCCCAGTAGCGCTGCGTGAATTCGCGGAAGAAGAAGTCGTAGAGCGGCCGGCCGTAGAGGCGGACCAGCGCGTCCTCCGCGTTCGCCGCCGGCGTGGCGCGCAGCGGTTCGGCCAGGTGGGCCCCCAGCAGCCCGAGCGAGCAGTGCGCCAGCCGCCAGGCCGGCATGCCCTTGAGCATGTCCAGGAACTGGAGCGGGTAGCGGTAGGTGGCGCCCGCCCAGCGGATGCGGGCGTCGAGCGGCGCCGGGATGCTCTCCGAGCCCATCAGGCCGACGAGGTCGGCGGTCAGCTCCCGGTCGAACTGGTGGAGCATGTGGACGCCGAGATCGTAGAAATTCCCGTTCCGCACCCGGCCGCCGGAAAGCCCGCCGGGCTGCTCGCCGCGGTCGATGACGGTGACGGGATGGCCCGCCTGGCTCAGGACGCGGGCGGCGTAGAGTCCGCACACGCCGCCCCCGAGGATCGCTGTTTGTGGCCGCGCATCCATTACCCGGAACCCGGGCGCAGCCGGCGGGAGAGTTTTTCCTGCCGCTCGAACAGCCGGCGTAGGGGGGTGTCCGGGAGGTCGACGTCGTCGTAGCCCAGCGGGGCGTCCTTCCGAACCGCCCGCTTGAGCCTCGGCTTGGGCTCGCCGTCCTCGGACTCCAGGGCGCCCTGGGGCAGGCGCCCGGCGGCGTCCGCCTCCGGGGCCGAAGCGATCATACCGTAGACCTCGTCGCTCCCGATGCCGTGCTCGATCCGGCGGCCGGCGGGGAGGTCCTGCTTCGCGTAAGCGTAGACGTCGGCCACCCGGCCGGCGCGGGGGGTCAGCACGGGCTTGCCCCACAGCGCGGCCAGGGCGATCGCCCTGGTCGTCTCGAGGTGGCACAGGTGGTACGGTCGGTAGAACAGGTAGTAGGGATGCCGGGCTTGCAGCTTGTAATACCAGAGATAATGCTTCTGGAACTCGTCGTCGCAGCGGCCGACGACATAGACGCCCCCGCCGGGCTGGGCCCCCAGGATGTAATCCACCCGCCCGGTCCCGCCGTAGGCGTCGAAATCGAAGAGTTTGAGCACGTCCTCCACCCGCTCGCAGCGGGGCCCCTGCATGCCGGGCTGGAGGGGGGGCAGGCCGAAACCGTTGGCCACCAGCGCCATCTCGATGTTCAGCTTGGAGCCGTCCGAGTAGGCGCAGCACTGGACCGGGTTGAGCTTGCGCTTGCGCGCCTCCGGCAGCAGCGCTTGCACCGTGGCGTGCCGGTCGAGGAAGCCCTTGATGTTCCCGGCCTGGACCAGCTCGAAGGCCCACATCCGGATCTCGTCGAGCATGCGCGCCAGGACGCCGTGCTGGTCGCCGGCGTCGCTGGTCACCACCACGCCCCGCCGCGCCGCCTCGGCCTGGAGCAGCGGACCGAACCACAAGTCCACCTCCGCGTTCATGAGCACCACGTGGGCCTGGCGCTCGATCGCGGCCAGGCAGTAGTCCGCGGCCCGGCCGATGCAGTTGGTGGCCTCCACCAGCACGTCGCACGGCGTCGCCTCGTCCCGCAGCGGCTCCAGGGCGTCGGCCGCGATGCGGACGGGCTTGCCGTAGACGGACTCCGCCTTGCGCGCGGCGGCCGGGTCGCGGTCGGCCACGAACGACAGCTCCATCCCGGGCGTGCGCCCGATCTGCCAGGCGATGCCCAGCCCCATCGAGCCGGCGCCGACCAGGCCGACCCGGATCGGCGTTCCGTTTTCCGCCCGCGCCTTCAATGCCTCGTACATGGCGACCTCCCGGCCAGCCGGCGAACGTCTGCCGCCCCGGAAAAAACTGTTGTTTCAGCGCGACTCTGGCACACCCCGGCGCTCCAGGCAAGCGCAAAGTGCCATCCGGGAACGCGGCCATGGCGCCGCGTTACGGCGCCGGCCCGTCCGCCGGCGGACAGGTCCCGGCGCCGACCATCTCCCTCAGCTTCCGGTCGATTTCCCCGGCGATGCGCGCCAGGCCCGGCTGGGGCGGGGATTGACCGGGGATGTGTTCCTCCCTCTCGTAGGCGTCGAAGTGGATGCCGTCGCGCGCGAAATAGGCGTCGCATTCCGGGCCCGCCAAGAGTTCGGCCAGGTCCAGCAGGTCGGCCCCGGAGGTCCGGGCCACCTCGCGGGTGATTTCCACGTAGCGGTCATGGTCGGCCTCGCCCTCGGCCACGGTGCGCACGTATTCCCGGGCCACGAGCCCCTGCGACAGGGCGCGGCGCGGGGCGGTGATGAGCAGGGGCACGGCGCCGGCGGCGCGGATTTCCCGCACAAAGGCCAAAAGGCTCGAGCGGTATTCCTCCGGCGCCACCCGAAACACGCGCCCCGCCCCCTGCTCGCGCCGGGCCAGGTGCTGGACCGGGTTGAACGCCCAGATGAAAAAGCGGAAAAACCGCTTTTTCCGCAGCAGCTCGAAAATGCGGCCGGCCAGGGGACGCATTTCCAGGCCCATCTGCTGGCGGTCGGTCCGGAGGGCCAGCCAGTGGTCGTTCCAGCCGAAAAACACCGTAACCACGTCGGGCTCCAGCGCGCGCCCGACTTTCTGGAATTGCCGCAGACCCTGCAGGGCTGTGTAGCCGTGCACGCCGATGTTGAACGCCTCCCAGGGCCGGGGCGTCGGCGGGGCGTTGGTCAGCCGCTCGTGGAGATACTGCGAATAGCCCGGCAGCCCCTGGGCGGTGACGGAATCCCCCATGCAGATGACGCGGACGGTCCCGGGCGGCTTGCGCGCCTCCACTTCCCGCTCGCGGAAGCCCAGGCGGTTGATCTGCCGCCCCTGGAAATAGCCGCCGGGCGTGAGCCGGAACATCAGGTCCGGATCCGGCGTGGTGTCCTCAACCTCGATCCCGCCGGCCTGGTCGCGGCCCTGGAAGACGATCGGCGGCAGCCGGGCGTCGAAGCCGGCCAGGGTCAGGACGGCTTCGGCCGCGCCGAAGACCGCATAGGTGACCGCCAGGGCCAGGACGGTTTTGCGGAAGCCCGCGCGCTCCCACAGGCCCCGGATCTGACCCGCCGACCGCGCCGCCCACGCCTTGAGCAGGGTGCGGACCAAAAGGATCACGAGGGGCGCCAGGACCGGCTTCCAGCCCCAGTGGATGGTCTGGTTCAAGGGCCCGCAGCGGATGACCAGCGGGTCCAGAAGCCAGGCGGCGGGCAGGGCCAGCAGGGTCGCCATGAACGCGAGGTCCAGGACGACCAGCAGCGCGGGCGACACTCTAATGACCTGGCGGGCTGCGGACACTATACTCTGGGCGCCTCTCCCGGCCATGCCGACATCCCCGCCGTCCGCGACCGTGTTGCATGAAGATTCGAAGACAAAAGCAGGCATCCCGGCCCGCTGGCCTTGGATGACCTGTTCGCTGTTACCCTTAACTGTTTTTCAGCATGGGTAAAAGGAAAAAAATTCCTGCGGTAATCCGGCGGCCTTTCCCGGACCCGGGAACCGCCACCAACATCAATGCTCGGACTGCTCTGCCCCCTTTGCCCTCCCTCCTCATCCGTGGAGGCGTCAACCGTGCTGAGCGCCCGGTCCGCCTTAGCTTGAGAGCGGAGGACTGGCGGCCGCGGGCGGCGGCAAAGGCATCCGCCGGATGGAGGAAGCATCCTTTCGGGCTAGGGGGAATCGGCCGGCGCCGGGGCGAGCAGCATCTGCTCCCTGATCCTGCGCCAGACCGCGTGTTCGTGGCTCGCGATCCGGCGCGGGGAATACTCGGACGGGATGAGTTGCCGGTGCAACAGCCAGGCGAACAGGGTCTCGGCCGCCAGGCGGTGCGCGATTTCGCTGGGATGGGGGTCCACCCCGGGAATCGCCTGCAGGCGCACGGGCTGTTTGCCGCGGAAGACTTCCAGCAGGTCCAGGGTGGGAATGCCCAGCGAGCCAAGTCGCCGGCCCAGCACCTCGTGGGCGAACTCGAAACGGTAGCGCCCTTTTTCGCAGTTTTCCGAGAGCAGGGGAAAAATCATCACGGCGAAGACGGCGCCCTCGTTGGCGCAGTCGTTGCGGAACAGTTCCAGCGCGTAACTGGATCGGCCCCAGCCTTCGTAACCCGGATCGTAGAGGCGGCGGTAATAGGCCGCGAATTCGCGCCGGCAGCGGATGAATTCTTTCTGCCGGTGGACCCAGGCCAGGGCCCGGGAGCGCCGCGTCAGCTGGCGCAGGACAGGCCCGGGCTCGCGCGGCGTCATCGCCAGCCGCCAGGCCGTGAGTTCCTCGGGGTTGGCATGGTTCTCCGTATCGTTCAGACAGATGCCCAGGATCACCAGGTGCGGCCGCCAGGCTAGGGCCTCCCGCAGCAGGCCGAATTGCTGGAAGGTGGAGGTCCCGCAGCGCGCGAAAACGCGCACGGCCGCCGGGCGGACCCCGGCGTTCAGGTTCAGCAGGCGCTCGAGCCGGGCGCCGTAGGCGTCATCGGCCTGCACGCCGGCGCCCAAGGTGAACGAGTCGCCGATCACGGCCACGCGCAGGGGGTCGGCCGCGTCCGCCGCCCAGGGATGGGCGCGACTGTCCTCGGGAAAGACGGATGCCGGGCTGCGGTCGGACCTGGCCTCCGTGTCCGGGAAAAACGCCTGGGGCATCAGGCGGATGACGATTTCCAGCGCCAGGCCGGCCAGAACGACCACCATGAGCGCCAGCGCCAGCCGCCCCAGCAGGTATCCCATCCAGCGGGGAAACTTCATGGCGCGGCGTCCTTTCCCCCCGCCGTCCGGACGCAGCGCAGGCCGCAGGACCGGGACCGGAACGACGGCGCCCGGCACTCCGCGCGGAAAGAGCAGCGGAGCTGGTCCGGGCGCGAATTCCAGGAGCCGCCGCGGATCACGCGCACCCGGCCCGCCTCCGGCCCGCGCGGGTTGTCCGCCGGCGAGAGCGCGTAGTAGCCGGTGTCGAACCAGTCCCAGCAGTACTCCCAGACGTTGCCGGCCAGGTCGTAGAGCCCGTAGCCGTTGGCCATGTCCCCGCCCGGCGGCGTCTGCGACCCGTTAAAATAGCCGGCTGGGGTCGTGGCGTCGTCGTAGGGATCCTCCCGCCAGAAGGGATGAGCGCTCTCCCAGTAATTGGCCCGGCTCCCGTCAATCGGCAGGACGCCGTTGGTGGCGCTGCCGGGCCAGGGAAAATCCTGGCCGTCGAGCCCGCCCCGGGCGGCCTTTTCCCACTCCGCCTCAGTGGGCAGGCGGTAGCCGTCCGCGTTCCATTTCACCTGGGCGCCGGACAGATCGACAACCCCTTTCCGGTAGGGCGTCTGCTGAGCTGCTTCGAGATAATAGGCCGGCGTGCGCCCCTCCCGCTCCGAGCGCGCGTTGCACCACTTGACGCAGTCCTCCCAGCCCACGTAGGACACGGGATGATCGGCCTCGCCGGGCGGGAGGTCGGCGAACTCGTAGCCGTTGGTCGCGGCCCAGTCGGCGACCTCGTCCCACAGGGCGCGGGTCACCTCGAGGCGCTCGATCCAGAAGGCGTCGAGCCGGACCTCGTGTCGGGGCCGCTCGGCGGGCCCGCCCCCGCTCCCGGGGTCGCCCATCCGGAACATTCCGGCGGGGATGCAGACCATGCCCCGGGGCGGCGGGGGAACGGGCGCCGGCCCGCCGGCCGCCGCCGACAACCCGCCGGCCAGCAGCCCGACGATGAAAATAAATATGGTTTTCAAGGCATGGGCCTGAATGAGGTCCTGCAACGGGGCAACGATGTCCAAATAATGTATTCCGGGAGTAGAAGCGGCGCCCCCGCCGCTTTTCATTCTGCACGCTCGTGCCTTAGGCAGCTCCACCTCAGGCGGAAAGCGACGAGGGCGTCGCTTTCACTTTTTGAACTTCCTGAGGCTAGAACAGGGTGTAGATGAAGGGCGCCGTGGTCTGGCCGAGGAAGATCAGCGCGGCCATCAGCAGCAGGATCAGGATCACCGGCACGATCCACCAGGCCTTGTTGTGCCAGGCAAAGCCCAGGAATTCCTTCAGCAGTCGCCCGAGGTATTTCAGAAATCGCATGCGGTGTCCTCCTCCCACAAAGTGGTGTGATCCTGTGAACCCTTCGTTACCGCGCCATTATTCTAAGGCCCAATCGAAATGCGATCCAAAAATGTTAGAATTTTCATGCCGAACCTTGTGTTGTGTCTGGCAGAACTCCCTGTTTTGCGGGCGCATGGCGCGGAAATACCTTGTCTTTCTTCGTAGACGCTTAGCCTGACCTATTCAACAACTTGAAAAGTTGATCAATAGGTCAGGCTGGTTGACCCGCTTTTCTCCCTCGCCGCCGCTTGTTCCCTTCTTTTTGTCCTTCATCCTGGGAACGTCAGCGATTATTCCCGCTTCCCGCCTCCGTCTTTCCCTCGGTTTCCGCGACCGACTCATTTGGACTATGCCCCACAGCCTCATCGCTTTTAATATTACCATATATCACAGCAGGGATAACTAATTCAGACGGGATGCCCCTCATAATTTCTATCCATTGATCATACTGCATTGTTCTCATTGTTACAACGACCGGATCCATACCAAGGAGGGCACGAATTGTCGCAAAGCACGGATGTTCTCCTTCTTTGCTACCCTCCTCGATTATCCTCAAAGGAATATGGAGAAGGTTGCATTCGCGAGACAGCGCCTCCTCAAGAGACATCACTGTTTCTTTGTCTCCAACAATATTACCTGTTATTTCTACGTAAATTGTTGAAGACCCAAAATCTAGTCCAACTACTAGATTGCTATATGATTCCGTCTGGCCCAAAACTCTTTTCAGCCGAGCCGCTGCTTGATCGGCAAGCAAACTTGCCGAATTTAAATCAGGTTCGTAGAATAAAAACTTATAGCCCCCCACCGCAATAAATAAAAGTATCAGGCCAATAACAATGTATCTTGTTGTCAAAACTGATCGTTGCATTGAAGCTGTCCCCCTAAACTGTCTCTTAGAGTGTGTCCGTAAATGGGAGCTAGGAGCATTAGGGTCAAGTCTGACGCTTAGAGACGCGCCCCTTTACCTCGTTTTGACGTATATGCATTCCATGAACCCAAACCTCTTTGCCTTCATAACTCTGTTGAAGGTAGAATCATGGAATTGGCTCGTATCTTCAATTCGAATGCACTTGAACTCCTGCGTGTCCTCTACTCCAGGCAACAAATCTCCTCTGCGAATCAAAGCATCCTCCGGGGCGCTCGTCACCATAAAATCTCCTCTCGTCATATCGAACCATATTGCATATTTCCTTTTATTAGAACCTGGATAATTAAAATATCCATTCGTCGTGAAACTAACAGCCTCGACTATCTGTGTGGCGATTCCCCATTCTCGGTCAATTACCAAGCCCGCTGTAATCCATTCTCCAATTATCTCTTTCTCGATCGGAACATCTGTTCCTTTAATAAGAATCCATGTTATGTCTGGCCATCCGAGCACGCGAGGATCACAATGCTCCATCCCGGAAGGGATGAATGGTTTCTTATCAGCGTAACCAGATACACCGTAGTCTGTTGCGTGTGATCGTGATCCATGGAATGAATGAATCTGCCTTTCATCCTTGGACAAGCTTGAATCGGAAGGCTCTTTGGCTCGTTGTCTACACCCCGAAAATAAGATACATACTATGATAAATCCGACCATAATGCTAAACTGATATGCTCGATATGTGAACGAACACATAGCCACCTTACTTCTTGTCAAGGTTGTCAAGCCATCCGATAACAGCAGTCTTCACCTTTCCTGCAATCTGCCCATTTCCTGATTCGCCATGATGCAGGCCAACAGCGCACCAATCTTGAATCACGCCAACATCTAACCCCATGTATTGTGAATTCTGTGTTATCGATTGGAGAATGAAAGCCAGGGTGCCTGTCATCATTTTATTAACCAATGAAGTAACCGCAATGGAATCCTCGGGAGGATGATGGTGGCGATTTGGCTCATCTGCACTCACGGGTGGAATGGTGATGCTTGCTACCGCTTGTTCCCTTCTTTTCGTCCATCATCCCTGGAACCTCAGCGATTATTCCCGCTTCCCGCCTCCGTCTTTCCCTCGGTTTCCCGCCACCGAATCCTCTGAACCCTTATAGCAGAAGGTGATTCTCTCCACCAAGTGCGAGGAAATATGCACCCAGCACCTGCATATCATGGACGAAATGGAAGATGCCGCCCGGATCCTGGCATCCGGGTGAAGAAGAAATTTCGTGCGTGGCACGAAACTCCCGGTCAATCGGCGTTCGCATGCAGATGCCGCCGGAGCACCTGGTCCTGGTACTCGGGCGGAAGCTCGCAAAAATACCCGCTCCATCCCCACACGCGCACGATCAGGTTCTTGTGCCGCTCGGGATGCGCCTTCGCCTCGAGCAGTTTCTCGCCGTTGAGCGCGTTCAGTTGAAGCTGTTGACCGCCGAGCCGGGCAAAGGTCCGGATCAGCATCGCCACTTTTCGAATCGAATCCGCGTCGCGAAACACGCTATCCGAAAGCTCCATGGTAATTGGTCCGCCGTTATAGATCCGGGCATAGGGGATTTTGGCGTAACTTTGGAGCACGCTGATGGGACCCCGCAGGCGCACATTCGGCGCGGGGGCTAGGTTCGCGCTGAAATACTCGCCTTGCTTGCGGCCTTCCGCCGTGGCGCCCAGCCCTTTGGCGATGGAGATATAGTACATGGCGGTGCCGGTGCCGGGCCGGAGGATTCCGCCCCGGCCGTTTTCGCCGAACGCCTCGCAGGCATCCGCGAAGAAATCGAATAGCCGGGCCAAGATGCCATCGGCGCGGTCATCATTGTTGCCGACCTTCGGGGCTTTCTCCGCAAGCTTCCGGCGCAGGTCCTCGCAGCCCTCAAAGTTGGCATCCAGGGCGCGAATCAACTCAGCCTCCGTTACGGTCTTCTCGTCCCGCACAAACTGCTTGACCGCCGCGAGCGCGTCCGCCGCGCTGGCCGAGCAGGAGCCGTGCATGCCGAAGTTGTTATATTTCAAGCCTTGCGACAAATCCCGACCCCGCTCCAGGCAATCGCCCATCACCACCGAGAAAAAAGGCGCGGGCGCAAGTTGCTTACCGTAGTAAGGCCGGATCTTTTCCTCCACCTGCCGGGTGATATTCGTTTTAACCCTGGCCATGATGCCCTCAAAATCGTCTCCCGCCGCCAGCCCGGCGCGGATGCCTTGATCCGCCGCCAGCGGGAAGGCCAGGGCGTCAACATTGACAATCTCCATGCCCTTGCCCGGGATGATGAACTCCCAGCAGGCGGCGACTACGTAGTTCCGGGCGTCTTCCAGGTCGTAACCATGGGCCACCAAGGCGGGAATCACCACATCGTCGTTGGCATATTGTGGAAAACCGAGGCCTTTCCGGGTCAGCTCGGATGCCAGGGAGAGCAATTCCAAATCCGTCTTGGCCGAAATGCGCAGATTGATCTTTGGGTCGATCAGCCCGAGATCGCGCGAAATTTTCATGGTCATGCGGGTCAAGGGGTTTTCCGCATTACGGCCGTCTTTTGTAACGCCGCCCAGCACAATCGTCTGGCCATTATCTCCCCGGATGACGCCGAAATACAGGTCCGTGTCTTTGTTGAGCGAGATGAAAAATTCGGCCAGGAGCGCTTCGGCGGATTCTTCGGTGAGCCGACCGGCTTGCAAGTCAGCGCTTACATAGGGCCACATGTATTGATCGAACCTGCCCAGGCCAACATGGTAATGCCCGGCGAGATAGACCATCGCATGTAGGATGCGCAACGACTGCAACGCCTCGTGGAAGGTGGCCGCCGGACGCGCGGGAACCCGGTCCAGCCTTGCGGCAATATCCTCCCGGCCCAGCGTCCGCGCTTTGGCGGCATATTTCGAGGCCAATCCCAGGACGGCATCGATGCTGGCGATCGCGCTTTCGAGAAACTCGACGGCGCCGGGGTCGCCGGACATCCCGGCCAGCGTCGCCTCGGCCGTTTTGCGCCGGCCGAGAAGCCCCTGGGCAAGCGCCGTGCCCCAGTCGGGGCAGAGGTTGTTGATAAAGTAAAGCTCCTTGGCGGCATCCGCTTCATGCTCGGTGTACAGGGGCGGGATCGTGGGGACCGTGCGGGTAAATACAATCTGCTCGTCAGGCTCAATCACCGGCGCCTCGGCCTCGCAAAGCATCTGCAATCTGCGGGCCATTCTCCGGGTGAGCGATAGCCCCTTGGCGGAGCAATCCGCCGCGACATCCGGCGCGCTGGCCAGTCGATGCCGCCTATGCCTGCGGTCGCGAACGCTTTCTTTCAAAGCCAACAGGTTCCGATTCATACCGGGGTGTTCCGAACTAATTCAATTTATTTTCGACAACATTGCTTTCATGAATGAAGCAGGCCAACCCCCTGGCCGCAAATGGGGCGGGGTTTGCATTCACGGGTTGATGCTCATCGTAACTCGGGCTGAACTCCAACCCGCATGCCGGGTACTTGCCTCCGGCCGCGCCATTATACGGCAGGAGATCGACCCGGACCAGCCCGGCAAGGCCATCCACGGTCGCCGCAATGGCGGAGAGGTTATCCTCCGTGTCCGTGACCCCCGGCACCAGCGGAATCCTCACATGGAACGGCTTTCCAAGCTCGCCGAGGATGTTCAAGTTATGCAGGATCGGGGCATTATCGCAACCTGTATAGTGGCGATGCGCGGCGGGGTTAATCAATTTCAGATCGAAATAAATCATGCTGCATTTTCCGGCCACCCCCCGGAAATCGCTTTCGGAAGCGTAGCCGGAAGTGTCTAGGAGAACGTGCGTATGATCCAGCCGGTCAATCACGTCGGAAACAAAGGCGGCTTGCGCGAGGGGTTCGCCGCCGGAGAAGGTCACCCCGCCCTCGTTCGCGCGCAGGATATCGGCCTGGCTATTGAGAATCACGGCCAGCCTGGCCGAGCTGCATTCCTCGCCAACTCTCCGCACGCCCATCCGGCTCTTCATGACTTGCGGGGCCCTCGCAAGGCCCTCGGGGTTATGGCACCACATGCAGCGCAGGGGACAGCCTTTCATGAACACCGTGGTCCGCATGCCCGGCCCATCGTGGGCCGTGAATTCCCGAATATCGAAAATGATTCCCGTGTAATCCATGGTTCGCGTTTTACATCGGAAAATCGAAAATCGGGGTCAGGTCTGGAGGGGAAAATCGGGGTTAGGTCTGGACTATCGACATTTCAAACTGAAGTTGTTCGCAAATTTTTCCAATTTCTCATCGTGCCGCATCCGTTGGGTTATGGGGGCATGTTCCTACCTGGATTTTGCACGCCAGCGTGCAAAATCCACCCGAAGGGCCGTGATGCGCC
>CAZVVD010000034.1:0-25158 GCA_964630555.1 uncultured Verrucomicrobiota bacterium
TGACCACGTTGGCACGTGGAACGTGACTCACGTGGCGGCCCTTCGGGTGAATTTTTGCGCCAGTTCGGCGCAAAATTCAGGTGAGAACATGTGCAGCCTGATCCGTAATCAGAAATCGGCAATCATCAATCCGCAATCATAAATCTCTTATATGTCCCCCCTTGTCTCCCCCGCGGTGCTGGAAGAAATCCGGGTGCGCAACGAGATTGCGGCCCTGATCGGGTCCTATTTCCATCTCCAGCGCAGCGGCTCGGCCTTCAAGGCCCTGTGTCCCTTTCACAAGGAAAAGACCCCCTCGTTCCTGGTCAATCCGCAGCGCCAGATTTTTCACTGCTTCGGCTGCGGCGCCGGGGGCGACGTCTTCCGTTTCGTGATGGAATACGAGAAGGTGGATTTCATGACCGCCGTGAAAATGCTGGCCCGGCGCGCCGGCGTCCGCCTGGCGTTCGAGGACCGGGCCGGCGGCGGGGACGCCGCGGCCAAGGACCTGCTGTTCGAGATCAACGCGCAGGCTGCCCGCCTGTATCACCAGTGCCTGCTGGCGGGCGCGGAGGGCGCGGCCGCGCGGGCCTACCTCGCCGCCCGCGATCTGCCGGCCTCGGCGGTGGAACAGTTTCTGATCGGCTACGCCCCCAACCGCTGGGATACGATCCTGGAATGGGCGCGCAAAACCTACAAGCGCGAAGCGCTTCAGGCCGCGGGCCTGGTCATCGCCGCCGCCGGCGACGGCTCCGGCGAAGGAGGGAAGGACCGCTGCTACGACCGCTTTCGCCACCGGCTGATGTTTCCCATCCACGACGAGCAGGGGCGGGTGGTGGGGTTCAGCGGGCGCCTGCTGGAGGAAGGCGACGGCCAATCCGCCAAGTATGTCAACACCCCGGAGACCCTCCTCTTTCACAAGGGCCGGCTGTTGTACGCCCTTTTTAAGGCCCGGCGGGCGATCGTCTCGGAGCGCGAAGCCATTCTCTGCGAGGGCCAGATTGACGTTATTCGCTGCCACCTGGCCGGCTTCACCACCGCGGTGGCGGCGCAGGGCACGGCCTTCACCGAGGACCACGCCCGGGCCCTGAAGCGTTACGCGGACAGCGTGGTCCTGGTGTTCGACGCCGACCGCGCCGGCCAGGACGCTGCCGTGCGGGCAGCGGACGTCTTCCTGCAGGTCGGCCTGGCCGTGCGTATCGCCAGTCTGCCGGCGGGCGAGGATCCGGATGCCATGATCCGCAGCAGCGGCGGGGCGGCCCGCTTCCAGCAGACGATCCAGGCGGCGCAGCCGGCGATCGATTTCCAGGTGGACATCCTCCGCGCCCGCGAGGCCGGCAAGGGAGAGGCCGGCCTGCTGCGCATCGCGGCCGCGGTCCTGGACACGATCCGCCGCACACCCAACGCGATCCAGCAGGCGGCCCTGCTGCGCCGGGCCGCGGATCGGATCGGCGTGCCCGAGGAAACCCTGCGGCGGGAGCTGAATAAAACCGGCCAAGGATTCCGCGCGGCGCCCGCGTCCGACCCCCCGCCGGGCGCCGCCCCCGCCGCCGCGCCGGCGCCGGCCCGGGAGACGGCCTTGGCCGAGCACCTGGCGGCGGACGTGTCCCTGGCCGGACTGGTTCGATCCTACCTGCCCTTGGAACTGATCACCGATCCGCTCTGCCGCCGGCTGATCGGCCTTTGCCTGGAGAGCGAGCAGTCCGGGCGCGACCTCATGAGCCTGGTCGCCGGGCAGGACAACGAGGAGCGGGCCCTGTCGCGTTTCGCCGCCCGCATCCTGGCCGCCCCCCCCAAGGTGCGAGGCGACATGAGCACGAACGAGGAGTCGGTCAAGTCGCTGATCCTGGCCCTGCGCAGCGAGGCCCTGCGGCGCCGGCGCCGGGAAATCGAGGGCCTCCGCCAGGCTTCCCGTTCCGGCACGGGCGCGCCACTTTCCGCGGACGAAGACCGGCGTCTCGAATTGGAGCTGTGCCAGATGGGATATGACCTCGCCAAGATGAAAACCTGGGAAACGGCCCTGCCCGTGCTGGAACTGGGCTGACGCCGGCGGTCCGCGTGCCAGGGGCAAAAAGGCTTGCGCGCCCCCGGGGATTCTGTATTCTGTACTTTATGAAAGCGATCCGTTTTGGGATCATCGGCGCCGGCCTCATGGGGCGCGAGTTCGCCAGCGCCGCCGCCCGCTGGGCGCATTTGCCGGCCATGACGGCGCGCCCGGAGATTGTCGGCGTATGCGACGCCAATCCCGCCGTGCTGAAATGGTACCGGGATTCCTTCCCGGCGCTGAAACTCCTGACCGGCGACTACCGCGCCCTGCTGGCCCTGCCGGAGATCGAGGCCGTCTACTGCGCCGTGCCGCACCATCTCCACGCCGAGATCTACACCGCCATCATTGCCTCCGGAAAGCACCTGATGGGCGAGAAGCCCTTCGGCATCGATCTCGAGGCCAACCGGGCCATCCTGGCGGCCCTGGCCGGGCGGCCCCGGATCCTGGCGCGCTGCGCTTCCGAGTTCCCGTTTTACCCGGCCGCCCAGCGCATCGGCGATCTGCTGGCGAGTGGCGCTTTCGGGCGCATTATCGAGGTCGAGTCCTTTTTCCTGCATTCCAGCGACCTGGACCCGGAGAAACCGATCAACTGGAAGCGCCGGGTGGAATTCAACGGCGAATACGGCTGCCTGGGAGACCTGGGGATGCACGTCTGCCATATTCCCTTCCGCGCCGGCTGGATTCCGCGGAACGTGCGGGCCATCCTGTCCGACATCGTTCGCGAACGGCCCGACGGGCGGGGCGGGCGCGAGCCCTGCCGGACCTGGGACAACGCCACCCTGTTGTGCGCGGCGCGTGATCCCGGTTCCGACGCCGACTTCCCGCTGACCCTCAAGACCCAGCGCATCGCGCCAGGGGAAAAGAACACCTGGGGTTTCTCGATTCTCGGCACCCGGACCAGCGCCCGCTTTTCCACCAAGAACCCGCGCCGGCTGGACATCCTGGAATACCGCGGCGGCGAGCAGGCCTGGATGTGCATCGACATGGGGCATGAAACGGCGTTTCCATCGGTGACCGGCGGTATTTTTGAGTTCGGATTCAGCGACGCCATCCTGCAGATGTGGGCGGCCTTTGTCCACGAACTGGTGGAGGGTAAGCCGCCCAAGCTGTTCGCCGGATGCGTGACCCCGGAGGAAACGGCCCTGAGCCACCGCCTGTTCACCGCCGCCCTGGCCTCGCACCGCGGGACGTGCGTGGCCGCGGTGTAGCCTCCGGCGGGGCGGGGGAGCGGACGAGGGAGAACCGGCGGCGGACGAGACCCCCGCGGAGATGCCATGAGCGCGAAAACCAAATACCTGCTGGCCCTGGAATGCGCCCCGGTCAATTTCCGGGTGGCCGTGTTCGACGCCGACCTGCGGCGTATCTGCGAACGCGCCGAGCCGTTGCGTTACACGGTGCGCGTTCCGGAACGGGTCGAGTTTGAGCCGGAAGTCGCCTGGCGCCTAGCCGTCCGCCTGATCCGCGAGTCCTGCGCCCAGGCCGGCATGGGCTTGGACGGCGTTTGCCGGATTGCCATCACCGCCCAGCCCGGAACCTTCTGCGTACTCGACGCCGCCGGCCAGCCGCTGACCCCGTTCATGAGCTGCCAGGATCAGCGCGCGGCCCGGGAGGCGGCGCTGCTGAACCGGCGGCTGGGCGCCGGATTCCACCAGCACTGCGGCTGGCCCCGCGCGCTGCCCGGGCTGCAGGCCTCCCTGCTGCTGTGGCTGCGCCTGCACCGGCCGCAGGTGCTTGAGAAAGCGGCCACCCTGGCGACCTTGCCGGGATACCTGGCCATGCGCCTGGGCATGCCGAACCTGGTGGACCCGAATTTGGCCGGCCTGAGCGGTCTGTTGTCGCTCAAGACCGGGCGCTGGTGGCCGGTGATGCTCAAGCTGTGCGGGTTGTCTGAAAGCCAGCTGCCCGAGTTGACCCCGCTGGGCAAGTCCCTGGTCAAGGCCTTGCCCTGCCGCGACCTGGCGTTTGCCCGCCGGGCCAGCGTGGTCCTGGCCGGCAGCGACCAGACCGCCGTGGCCTTCGGGAACTTCTGCACCCCGAAATCCATGCTCGTGACCCTCGGCGCCGGCCTGGCGGCCTGCCGTATCCTCAAACCCGGCCGGCCAGGTCCGTTTTCCAAGGAGGGCTGCTGGGGGCCTTACCCGGGCGGCGGTTCCTATGACATCGTGGCGGCGAAATACGGATGCCTGGCCCTGGATTGGGCCCGCGCCCGCCTGGTCATGGGGCGCGATCTGCTGGCATTCACGGACCTGGCCCGCAAGGTCAAACTGCGGCGGGACTCGGAACCGGGCGCGCAGGCGGAAGCCTTTTTCTACCCCGAGGCCATCAACACCGAGCAGGTGTGGGCCGGCGGGGAGGACATCGGCGAACGGGCCCTGGCGGTGTTCGAGGGAATCGGGTTCGCCTTGAAGAAAATGATCTGCGAGGACCTGGGCATGCCCAAGCCCCCCCCCTCGGTCCGCGTGCTGGGCGCCGGTAGCCTGAACCCGTTCTGGCTGCAGATCCTCGCCGATATCCTCGGGGTCCGCGTGGGGCGGGGCGCCGGCGACGCGCTTTCGGGTGCCGTCCGCATGATGGTTCCCCAGGCCGCGGCCTCGGCCGCGCGCGCCGACGCGGAGGTCGCCTGGCACACGCCGCGGGAAACCCGAGCCTATGCCGAGCGCTACGAGCGCTGGCAGGGCCATCATCCGCGCACCAAACCGCCGTCTGTCCGCCGAACGAAGCGGGCCTGACGGCCGAACGAATGCTGTCGGGAATATTATCCTGGCGCTCAACGCGCAGCGTGCCCTGGGCACGATCCTGCAGCAGCCGGTCGCGACAATCCCCTCCGGCTTGATCCGCCCCATGGATTGCCGGACGCGGACCCCCGGCGCGGCAATCCCTGCCACGTCGCCCCGCAGGCGGAACGACGAGAAACCCTGCCACGTCGCCCCGGGGCGCAGGTGCGCCCGGGGCAAGTGGTCCCTTGTCCCGCAGGCGGGACGACGGGAAACCCTGCCACATCGCCCCGCGGCGCAGGTGCGCCCGGGGCAAGTGGTCCCTTGCCCGTTGCGGGCGACGGGAAACCCTGAACCCATCTTCCCCCATGCCCCTTCTTTATAAACCGGACTGGGAAGCAGCCCAGCAGCGCTACGAGGCCTGGTGGGCGCACGAGGCCCTGGACCGCTGCGCCCTGGCCGTCTATGCGCCGCGGGATGGGGCGCCCGCCGGCGCGCCGCCACCGCGTCCAGCCACGCCCCTGGCGCGCTGGACCGACCTGGATTACCTGGCGGCTTGCAACACGTATCACCACGAGCGGACGTATTACGGCGGGGAGGCTTTCCCCTGCTGGACCGGCGGCTA
This sequence comes from uncultured Verrucomicrobiota bacterium, assembly GCA_964630555.1. Taxonomy (GTDB): domain Bacteria; phylum Verrucomicrobiota; class Kiritimatiellia; order JAAZAB01; family JAAZAB01; genus JAHIJO01. The sequence goes on from CAZVVD010000034.1 coordinate 5,366, forward strand.
TCCTGGGCACACGAGCATCCCGGCTTACCTGGGCTGCCCGGTGAATCTCGACTGGGACACCGGTTGGTGGGATCCGATCCTCACGGGCGACGACCTGGATCTCGGCTCGTTGCGCCTCGACCGCCAGGGCCGCTGGTGGCGGTTTACCCGCGACCTCCTGCGTCGCGCGGCCCGGGAGTCCGCCGGGAAATCCATTCCCAGCATCGGCGCCTTCGGGGGTTGCGGCGACACCCTGGCCGCCCTGCGCGGCGCGGAGCGCCTGCTCTACGACGTCGCCGACCGGCCGGACCAGGTGCGGGCGGCCGAGGAATCCCTGATGGACATGTGGTTCGCGGTCTACGAAGCGTTTTATGAAATCATCCGTGGGGCCGCGGGTGGATCCACCTGCTGGTTCCCCCTGTGGTCGCCGGGCAAGTTTTATGCCGCCCAGAACGATTTTTCCTACATGCTTTCGCCCCGGATGTTCCGGGAGATCTTCCTGCCGGTGATCGAGAAGCAGACCCGCTTCCTGGACCACGCGGTCTACCACGTGGACGGTATCGGCGCCTTCGCCCACGTGCCTGCCCTGTGCGAGCTGCCCCGCCTGCAGGCCCTGCAGATTCTGCCCGGGGATGGCAAACCGGGCCCGCTCGCTTACCTGGACACCCTGAAAACCATCCAGCGGGCCGGCAAGAATCTGCACATTTCCATCGCCTGTTCCGAGGTGGAATACGCCCTCAAGGAGCTTGCGTCGCGCGGGCTTTTCATTCAAACTTGGTGTTCGTCGGAGGCGGAGGCGCGCGCTCTCCTGGCCGATGCGAAAAAATGGTCGCGGGATTGACCCGGGCTTGGGTCAAACCGGTTGGCGACCCCGCGGGGGTCACGCGGGCACTAGTGTAGTGGTTTGCTCAGATATTCATTTGTGGCTTGTCATGCTGAACGTAGTGAAGCCTCTCAATGATAACGAGATTCCTTGCTTTGGCTCGGAATGACAAACAAAGGAGAAAGCAGTATGCGAGCATCCCGCGTCGGCCTGTTGGGATTTTACCTGCAACTCTACGACCGCACCCGGCCGCAAGCCCGGGGGCGCGTGGACCGCTTTTACGGCCAGGTGGCGGACGCCCTGGGCGCGCTCGGCCTGGAGGTGCGTACGGCGCCGGTCTGTCGTCAGCGCGCCGAGTTCGCCGCCGCGGTCCGCGCCTTCGAGGCCGCCGGGGTCGACGCCCTGGTCACCCTGCACCTGGCCTATTCGCCCTCGCTCGAGTCGGCGGCCGTGCTCGCCCGCAGCGCCCTGCCGCTGATCGTGCTCGACACCACCCCGACCTTCGATTACGGGCCCGGCCAGGATCCGGAAGAACTCATGTTCAACCATGGGATCCACGGCGTCCAGGACATGTGCAACCTGCTGATCCGGAACGGCAAGCCCTTCCGGATCGAGGCCGGGCATTGGCAGAAGTCGGATGTCCTCCGGCGGGTGGCCGCCGCGGTCCGCGCCGCGCGCCTGGCCGCGGCCATGCGCCGGGCCAGGGTGGGGCGGATCGGCGCGTCCTTCCGGGGCATGGGCGATTTCGCCGTGCCCGCCGGCGTGTTGAAAGCGATGGGCATCCAAATCATCGCGGCCGATAGCCTGGAGTTGGGCCGCATGGCCCGGCAGCTGCATGCCAAGGCCATCAAGGCGGAAATGGAATCCGATCTCAAGGACTATTCCGCCCACCCCGGCATCGCCCAGGCGCTGGAGCGTTCGGTCCGGACCGGGCTGGCCGTTCGGAAATGGATCAACGCAGAAAAGCTGACCGCTTTTACGGTCAACTTTTTACACGTCAACCGCGCCAGCGGTTTGCCGACCGTCCCTTTCCTGGAAGCCTGCCTGGGGATGGCCCGCGGCGTGGGGTACGCCGGCGAGGGCGACGTGCTGACCGCCGCCCTGGTCGGGGCGCTGGCGTCGGTCTATCCCGACACGACCTTCACCGAGATGTTCTGCCCGGACTGGAAGGGCAACCGGGTGCTTCTCAGCCACATGGGCGAAGTCAATCCGCGCCTGCTGGCCGGCCGGCCGCGGCTGGTGGAAATGCCCTTCCAATTCACGGACGCCCATCCGCCGGTGCGGGTTGCCGGATGCTTGCGCGGAGGGGCCGCGGTGTGGGTCAACCTGGCGCCCCTGCCCGGGGACCGCTTCCGCCTGATCGTTGCCCCGGTGGCCATGGAGGCGGTGAAGGGCAAGGACCGGAGCGCGGACAGCGTCCACGGCTGGTTCCGTCCGCCGCTGCCGGTGGCTGATTTCCTGGCCGCCTACAGCCGGCTGGGCGGCACCCATCACGCCGCCCTGGTCTACGGCGCGCCGGCGGGCGAGATCGCGACCTTCGGCGAATTCATGGGCTGGGACATCGCGATGCTGGGGAAATGCGCGTCATGCACATGATATAAGATGGGGGAATGTTAACCGCAGAGAACGCAGAGAACGCAAAATTATTCCTGCATTTTTCTCTGTGACCTTTGCGATCTTGCGATTAACCCTCCAAACCGGTTTTGCGTATTTCCTAACAGGCCTATCTCCGTAGGAGCATCCTGGGCATGAGAAAAAATCAAGGCAAAGTGTTCGACACCGACCGGCGTATCCGGCTGGGCATCTGGGGGCTGGGCCGCGGCCTGCACTTTTACGTCACCTGCAAGTTTCTCAATATCGAGGTCGTCGCCGGCTGCGACTACAACGCGCACATGCGCAAAAACTTTCTCGAGGCCAACCCCGGCGCCTTCGTCACCGCCGATGCCGACGAGTTCCTGGCGCGCGATTTCGACGCCGTCCTGCTGGCGACCTTTTTCACGAACCATGCCGGGGACGCCATCCGCTGCCTGCAAGCCGGCAAGCACGTGCTTTCCGAGGTGGCTTCCTTCATGACCCTGGCGGAAGGGGTCCGGCTGGTCGAGGAGGCCGAGAAAAGCGGCCGGGTCTACAACCAAGCGGAGAACTATCCCTTTACGGCCGCCAACATGTACCTGGCCCGCCGCTGGCGGGAGGGCCTGTTCGGGGAGTTGATGTACGCGGAATACGAGTATGTCCACGAATGCCGCTCGCTGTGCTACACCTACATTGACGGGCTGCCGGTCCAGCCGGGGAACACGGTACACGCCTGGCGGAGCTGGCTGAATTTCCATTACTACTGCACCCATTCCCTCGGGCCCATCATGGTCATCACCGGCACCCGCCCGACGCGGGTCGCGGCCCTGCCGGGCAAGCAGCACCTGGCGGGCTACCTGCTCCCCGGTCCGGCCGGCATGGGCGGCGTCGCCCCCGCGCTGATCAACATGGACAACGGGTCCGTGGTCCGGAACCTCATGGGGGCCACCACCAATGACAGCCACGTACAGCGCCTCTGGGGGACCTTGGGCGCGGCCGAGATCAACGTCGGCAAGGGCTTGCAGTTGCGCCTGGGCGGCGGCGGCGGGTCGCCCAAGTTCGAGGTGCAACCCCGCTGGGATGCGCTGGGCGACCTGGCGGCCAGGACCGGGCACGGCGGGGGCGATTTCTGGACGCTCTATTACTTTGCCCGTCAGGTATGCACGGGTGAAAAGGCCCCCTTCGATCTCTACAGCGCCTGCGACGTGACGATTCCGGGCATTCTGGCCTACCGTTCCTCAATGGAAGACGGCCGGCCCTACGACGTGCCCGACTTCCGGGACCCCGCCCAGCGCGAAAAATACCGCCACGACGACTGGCGGCAGGTGGCCTACGACTGTCAGAAAGGAGTGTTCCCCGTCGGCGCCGACACGGCGCTCACCGGCCGGTTCACGGCCGTCATGCGGGACCTGATCCGCTACGCCCAGCTTGTCCGGGCTTACGCGGATTGGAAGAAGGTCCGGGCCGACATGGCCGCGCCGATGGAGTCCCTGTTCCTCGCGTCCGAACTCGTCCGGGAGTACGACGCCTTGCGGGGAGTGTATGCCCTGGCGCGCCAGCTGGCCGATGCCTACCCGCAGAGCGATGGTGCCCGCGTCCTGCGTGAGATGCTTGCTCTGGGCGAGGAACAAAAAGTCATGGCGCCCGGCTTCCTCGCCGCCCTCAAGCGGGACTGGGCGCAGGGCGTGCGCCGCACCCCGCGGGTGCTCTCGGCTGAGGGCAGTGCCATGCTGCCGGCCCGCGGCCAGATCGCCGACGTGCAACTGCCCGCGAAAAAAATCGCCTTTGCCAAACTGGCGCTGACGCCGGACCGGGATGGCTGTTACCTGGACGTCCGTTCCATCCGCGATCTGCGTCCGGAGGGCCTGGTCTATATCCGTTGCGCGGTGGCCGTTCCGGCGGTATGCCGTTCCGGGGTCGTGGAGTACCGCGGTTCCGGCGCGGGGTCGGTCAAGGTCTGGCTCAACCGCCGCAAGGTGTACTGCGAGTCCGACCAGGTCTCCGGCGGCGAGCCGCGCCCGCGCAACCGGGTATCGGTGGAATGGAAGAAAGGCCGGAACGAATTCGTTTTTGCTATCCGCACGCGGGACGGCGGCAAGCCCTGGGGCATCGTCCTCTGCCTGCCGCCGGTTCCCTGAATGGCGATATAATGAGGTTGAAGAAACAAGAAAGCGGAAAGGATAAGCTGAACATTTTCCCCCACGAATTCGGGGCAACCACGAATCATGCAAGCAGGAGAGGATAAGTTAAGTTATGCGGTTATAGGACAGGCAATGGCTGTGCATCGGGAACTGGGGCCCGGATTGGACGAAAGCTGTTATCATCGGTTGTTATCCGAAAAACTGATTGCAGCGGGCATCGAACATGAGTTCAAGCCGAAAGGTCAATTAAAGCACCATGGGATTGTAGCTGATGAGTTTGAGGCGGACATCATTGTCGAGAAGCGACTCGTCCTTGAGCTAAAAGCTTTGCGCGGGCCGCTGGCTCCCGAACATTTTGCGCAACTGATGTGCTACTTGAAATTCTGGGCCCTTCGGACCGGCTGGCTTATTGATTTTGGTAAGGAGTCATTATATCGTAAACGCATCGTATTTAATGCGCCTGCACCGGCAGATATTGGGTCCTTGGATAGCGGGTTCGATTTCCCGCCAGCCTGTTCCGGGGACAAGCTGTTAACTGCCTTTAGCGAAACCGTGCGCAACATCTTCTCGGAATACGGCCTTGGCTACCGGGATACGACCTATTAGGGCTTGTTTTCCGCCGATCTTCAGGTAAATCACATTCCATTGGATCCGTCCCCCGAGGTGTCGGTGGCGGCGGGAGGATGCGCCTTGGGCCGTGTCGGTTTGGATTGCCTTAAAATTGGCGATCAGGGCGCAGCGATGGTGCTGGCGCTTCGCGAGAGCATTCGCCCTGCCGATCGCGCCATTCTACAGACATTCATGAGATTGCTTGCTGTGCCATGGGGTGTTATAGTCAATTTCGGTAAGAAAGAGCTGCAGGTCAAATTCATGCGCTCACTTCGGAATACATAGGCACTGCCTTCGTGGTTGTCCCGAATTCGTGGGGGGATATCTTTATGAAACCCAGCCAGATCTGTTTCCGCCCCGTCCCCCTCAGCCTAACCGACCTGCTGGGCGCCGACTATGCCGCTGCAGTCGCGGCCGCGCGCGCCCGGGCGTCCGGGGAATCCGAGCCCGCCCTGCGGCGCCGCCTGGCGGAACGCCTGGAATGCCTGCCGGCGGCCTTCCAGCGGCGCCTCGCGGCGCTGCTGCCGCGCACCGGCGCCGTGGTCGGCCGGCCCCTGGCCCGAACGCCCGCCGGCGCCTCGACCCGGGCCTATAACGCCGCGACCCGCACGGCGCTGGCGCCCCTGACCGGCTACGGCTATTTCCGGATCGGCGAGGACGGCCGCCAGTATTTCACGCTCAAGAGCGAGCACTACCACGCCCCGCTGGGTCACGCCCTGCCCGGCTACCGCCTGATCGAAACGGCGCGGCGCCTGGGCATCCCCAACGCGACCCACAACAACACCCGCGGGTGTGTCACCCGGCGCCTGGAGGAGGAGCTGGTGCGCACCGCCAACGGCCTCGACCCGGCGGGGTGGGCGCGGAAACGCGAGAGCATCCTGGCCGAAAAATCGCCCTGCCTGAACCGGGTCATCAACCTCGAGACTGGCAGTCTGGCCATGGAGGCCGCCATCAAGCTCGTCCTGGCTCGGTTCAGTCCGAGCCAGATGCCGTTGCCGGGTCAGCCGGCGGCCTACCCAGGGCGGATCCCGGTGCTGGTCGTAATGGGGAACGACCAGGGTGAGCTTTCGGGCAACTACCACGGCACCACCATCGTGGCCCAGATCATGCGGGGCATGTGGCCCGAGCTCCGCCAGCGCATGGAGAAAAGCCGCGCTTTCCTGGTCCGGGCGGTGCGTCCGAACTCGCTGGACGACCTCCGCCGTGTGTTCGCGCGCTACGACCGGCCCCCCTTCAAAATCGCCGGGTTCTTCCACGAGATCGTAATGATGAACTACGGCGGGCGTTTGTTGACCCGGCCGTTTCTCAGGCAGGCCTATGCCCTTTGTCGCCGGCACGACGCGCCGGCGGTGGCCGACGAAATCCAGTCCTGCATGTGGCACCACGATTTCTTCATGTTCCGCGAATTTGGGCTGGCGCCGGCTATGGTGGCCCTGGGAAAAGGATTCCCCGGCGGGGAGTACCCGGCCTCGCGCATTCTCTTCAACGCCCACTACGACAGCCTTTCCCAGTTCGGCGCGCTGGTCACCAACGGACAGGAGGAGCTGGCCTCGCTGGCCTACCTCATCACCATGCGCTGGGCGGCGGCCAATGCCGGGGCGACCCGCGCTGTCGGCGACTATTACTTCGGGAAGCTCGAGGCGCTGGCCGGGCGCTGGCCGGACCGGATCGAGCGGATCGAGGGACTGCGGCACCTGGCGGGAATCTGCTTCAAGTCCCTGGAGCCGGCTCAGGCCTTCGTGCGGCGCCTGAACGCCGCCGGCCTGGATATCAGCGTCCAGGCCTACAAGGCCGACTGCCCGCCCGTGGCCCTGACCAAGCTGCCCCTCATCGCCAGTTACGACGTCGTGGACTGGCTAATCGGGCAATTCGAGGCGGCCCTCCAGCAGGAGAAGTAACCCTGAGGCTCCGCCAAGCCCCTACGCCCATACCCCCTCGCGCTGATACATAAATCCCTACGCCCCTGCGCGATATGTCCGTATTCCGTCCGGTCTTCAGATCGGAGAAGCGATTCTCCCGCAGAGTCGCCGAGGCGCTGGGTTGATCCAGATTAAACAATCTGAATATACTAAAATAAGCATTGATGTTTCATATTTTATGATTACAATGTGAAATGGTTGGATTTGGCGTTGGCACGCAGTCCTGAGGTGCTTTTCAGGCGATCCAACCGGACTGTGTATTTGGAGGAAACTACCATGCCCACATCAGCCCCCATCAGACTTCCGGTTACGCGATATTGCCTGGTCTTGCTTTTGGGAATAATGCCGCTGTGGGCAGGAGCCGGCCAGATCGGGCGCGGGGTGTGGACCGAAGTGGTGGGGCTGCCTGCGGGGCGGGAGAATTCGCCGTGTGCTGAGTTGGCAGGTTGTCTCTATGTGATGGGCGGTGAATCAGCCATCGGTGGTGCGGGGCGGACCAATGTGTATCGGTATAATGGCACGAATTGGTCTGAAGTGGTGGGATTGCCCGCGCCGCGAAAATGCCTGGTGGCTGGAGCTTTCAACAGCGCGATCTATGCTATTGGCGGGGGCGAACCAGGTGTTGCGGAGACCAATGTCTATCGGTATGACGGGACGACTTGGCAGGAGGTAGTGGGTTTACCGGCAGGAGCTAATGGTGGAAGCGTTGCGATATGGAATAATGCATTGTATGTCTTGGGAGGCTGGTCCGGAAGCTCGAAGTCCAATGTCTATCGGTTTAGCGGCACAAACTGGACGCAAGAAGTGGGATTGCCTGTGCCGTTATATGAAACTGGCGCGGGGATTGTTGACGGGATGATTCACGTGGTGGGCGGTCTTATAACAAGCGCTGAACGAACGAATATGTACCGATATAACGGGACGAATTGGACGGAAGTCGTGGGATTGCCTGCGGCCCGGCGTGCCCTGGCGGGCAGGGCGTGGAATGGGGCGTTATACGCGGCGGGCGGAGGCACCATTGATGGTTCCTGGTCCATCCACACCAACGTTTTCCGCTATGACGGCACAACCTGGTCGGAAGTGGAAGCGCTTCCTGTTCCGCGGGGGTATCATGCTCTTGGGACGCTAAACGATCGGATGTATGTCATAGGAGGCGTGGATGCCAGTGTCAGTAGCGCCCAGACCAACGTCTATCGTTACGATTACGATGGCGGGGTGACGCCATCGTCGGGTCCGGTGACCGGCGGGTTCACGGTGACGATCAGCGGAACGAACCTATGCAACGGACTGCTGGCGGACGTGACCAACGTGACCATGTGCGGGGTGTCAGTGAGCTCGGTTGACAGTGTCGCCGGCTCGACCCAGATCGTGGTGACGGCCGCCGCCGGATCAGCCGGCACCGGAGATGTAAAGGTGTATGCGGCCAGTTGCGGAACCTCTGTTAAATTGAATGGATTCACTTATCTTGAATCTCCGGAAATCCAGGCTGCGGGTGGCACGCTCACAAACTACACCTTGGATGGGACGAACTTCACGGCGCACGTTTTCACCGAAGTTGGCACGACGAATTTGGTTGTTTTCGGAGGGCCTCTGGTGTGCGACGTTTTGGTTGTGGCGGGTGGGGGTGGCGGTGGATCGCGCTATGCCGGGGGCGGAGGTGCTGGGGGGATTGTTTACACCTCGATCTGTTATGTGTCAAACGGGAGTATCGCGGTGACGGTTGGAGACGGAGGTGTGGGAGCAAGTCAAACACCATACGGTGCACCGGGCAGTAACGGGTTCAATTCCGTGTTTGGCGCCCTGGTGGCCATAGGGGGCGGTGGTGGGGGCTCTCCCGATGATTCCGGCTTTTCTTGCAATGGATCCAACGGAGGTTCCGGGGGTGGGGCCGCTCGACGCTTGGCGTCTGTAGGCGTCGGCGTATTGGGGCAAGGGCACAATGGTGGCTTGGGGTATGCGCACCACCAGGATGGTGGCACCAACGGGTATCAGGGTGGCGGCGGTGGAGGTGCTTGGGGGGCTGGAGGGACCGCAACCAACTTCACCGCGGGTAACGGCGGAAGCGGAATAACGTATTCCATCTCTGGTTCGCTGGTGGCGTATGGCGGGGGCGGGGGCGGGGGAGCCACACTGGGTCTAGGCGAGGCTGCTGAGGGGGGCATGGGCGGGGGAGGCGATGGCGGGGCGGGCGTGATAGGATCCAACGGGGTGGCCAATACCGGTGGTGGCGGAGGAGGCGGTGGTGGTGACGGAACCAATGTTTCGCCATGGATCGGGCAGGGAGGCGGGCGCGGGGGGTCCGGCATCGTGATCGTGAGGTATCCTGCATTCGCTGCGCCGCTGATTGCTGTTCAGCCTCAATCTCAGACGGTTAACGCGGGATCGCCCGTGACGTTCACAGTGGGCGCTTGGGGGAGTGCGCCATTGCTCTATCAATGGCAGAAAAACGGGACGAACATCGGCGGGGCGACGGCGACAAATTACACGCTTGCGTCGGTGGAGGCAGCCGACGCCGGCGGGTATCGTTGCGTGGTGAGCAACGCATTGGGTGCCGTCACCAGCGCGGTGGCGACCCTGACGCTGAACGAATCTCCGGAAATCCAGGCTGCGGGTGGCACGCTCACAAACTACACCTTGGATGGGACGAACTTCACGGCGCACGTTTTCACCGAAGTTGGCACGACGAATTTGGTTGTTTTCGGAGGGCCTCTGGTGTGCGACGTTTTGGTTGTGGCGGGTGGGGGTGGCGGTGGATCGCGCTATGCCGGGGGCGGAGGTGCTGGGGGGATTGTTTACACCTCGATCTGTTATGTGTCAAACGGGAGTATCGCGGTGACGGTTGGAGACGGAGGTGTGGGAGCAAGTCAAACACCATACGGTGCACCGGGCAGTAACGGGTTCAATTCCGTGTTTGGCGCCCTGGTGGCCATAGGGGGCGGTGGTGGGGGCTCTCCCGATGATTCCGGCTTTTCTTGCAATGGATCCAACGGAGGTTCCGGGGGTGGGGCCGCTCGACGCTTGGCGTCTGTAGGCGTCGGCGTATTGGGGCAAGGGCACAATGGTGGCTTGGGGTATGCGCACCACCAGGATGGTGGCACCAACGGGTATCAGGGTGGCGGCGGTGGAGGTGCTTGGGGGGCTGGAGGGACCGCAACCAACTTCACCGCGGGTAACGGCGGAAGCGGAATAACGTATTCCATCTCTGGTTCGCTGGTGGCGTATGGCGGGGGCGGGGGCGGGGGAGCCACACTGGGTCTAGGCGAGGCTGCTGAGGGGGGCATGGGCGGGGGAGGCGATGGCGGGGCGGGCGTGATAGGATCCAACGGGGTGGCCAATACCGGTGGTGGCGGAGGAGGCGGTGGTGGTGACGGAACCAATGTTTCGCCATGGATCGGGCAGGGAGGCGGGCGCGGGGGGTCCGGCATCGTGATCGTGAGGTATCCTGCATTCACTGCGCCGGTGATTACTGTTCAGCCTCAATCTCAGACGGTTAACGCGGGATCGCCCGTGACGTTTACAGTGGACGCTTGGGGAACAGCGCCATTGCTCTATCAATGGCAGAAAAACGGGACAAACATCGGCGGGGCGACAGCGACGAATTACACGCTTGCGTCGGTGGAGGCGGCCGACGCGGGCGGGTACCGGTGCGTGGTGAGCAACGCATTGGGTGCCGTCACCAGCGCGGTGGCGACCCTGACGGTGAACGGTGGGCAAATCGGATATCTCCGCTGGACGGAAGTTGCGGGGCTGCCTGCGGGACGTTTGGGGTTTGCGGTCGCTGAATTGAACGGGGCGCTTTACGCTGTAGGCGGCGCAACCGCTCTTGGGTCATCGGGAACGACCAATGTGTTTCGCTATGACGGGACTAACTGGAGCCAGGTCGAGGGAATACCGGCGGAGCGTGGCAATTTAGCTGGTGAGGTGTTCAATGGTGCCCTCTATGCTATCGGCGGTGCAACGCCGGGGGTTGCCAAGACCAACGTGTACCGCTACGACGGGATGAACTGGGCGGAGGTGGCAGGACTGCCATCGCCGCGTTCCAGCTTAAAGGCAGCCGTGTTGGGCGATTCGCTGTATGTTGTTGGTGGATGGAACTCCTCGGTTTTCCGGACTAATGTTTATCGTTACAACGGAACGAATTGGTCGGAAGTGGCGGGGCTACCAGCGGCAGTAGATGATTATGGGATTGGTGTAATGGGAGGCGAACTTTATGTCGTGGGCGGTGCTGTGCCGGGGGCGAGCAAGACAAATGTGTACAGGTATAATGGAACGAGTTGGGCAGAGATTATAGGGTTGCCGTCGATGCGGGATGGGCTAGGGGCTGGCGAGTTGGGTGGGAAACTCTATGCAGTGGGTGGATCGGATGGAACCACTGGTGGTAGCACGGTTCACACCAACATGTATTGTTATGACGGAGCTCAGTGGGGGGAAGTAAAGGGGTTGCCGCAGCCGAGGATTTACCTTTCAACAGCAGTGATGAAAGAATCCCTTTATGCGTTGGGTGGAACAGCGTCGGGAACGGTACCTAGCAGTGCTCAGACCAACGTGTATCGTTACGACTACGATGGCGGGGTGACGCCATCGTCGGGTCCGGTGACCGGCGGGTTCGCGGTGACGATCAGCGGAACGAACCTATGCAACGGACTGCTGGCGGACGTGACCAACGTGACCATGTGCGGGGTGTCAGTGAGCTCGGTTGACAGTGTCGCCGGCTCGACCCAGATTGTGGTGACGGCCGCCGAGGGAGTTGCCGGCGTGGGGGATGTGAAGGTGTATTCGGCCAGTTGCGGCATGACCGCCAAGGCCGATGGGTTTACTTACCTTGACTCGGAGTCACCTGCAATCACGGCGCAGCCGCAGTCCCTGGTCCGGAATTCGGGCCAGTCGGCCGCTTTTTGGATCCAGGCCAGCGGGACCGCGCCGCTCTTCTACCAGTGGCAGAAGAACGGGGCCGATATCGGCGGGGCGACGGCGACGAATTACACCCTGGCGGCAGTTGAGGCGGCCGACGCGGGCGGCTACCGTTGTGTGGTGAGCAACGTGTCGGGCGGCGTGACCAGCGCGGTAGCGACGCTGACGGTGAACGAGCCGCCGGCGATCACGGTCCAGCCGCAGTCCCTGACCAGGAATGTGGGGCAGTCGGCGATGTTCCAAATGGCGGCCAGCGGGACCGCGCCACTGCTCTACCAATGGCAGAAGGATGGGACAAACATCGGCGGGGCGACGGCGACGAATTATACGCTCGAGTCGGTGGAGGCGGCCGACGCGGGCGGCTACCGTTGTGTGGTGAGCAATGCGGCGGGGTCGGCCACCAGCGCGGTGGCGGTGCTGACGGTGAATAGCCCGCCGCCCGCGCCGAACGGCCTTTCCGCCAGCGACGGCGCCTACACCGGCAAGGTGGCCTTGGCCTGGAACGCATCCATCGGTGCCCTCGGCTATCAGGTTTTTCGGAATACCTCCGATTATTCGGACGGAGCGGCACAGATCGCGACCACGGTGGCCGCTGCCTGCGATGACGCGGGCGCCGTTCCCGGGACAACCTATTATTACTGGGTCAAGGCGACTAACGCGGCCGGGATGAGCGCGTTCAGCGCCTCCGATAGCGGTTGGCGTCGGGCGGTGTTCACCATCACGGCCACGGCCGGAGCCGGAGGCAGTGTCACGCCCTCGGGCGCAGTGCCGGTCGTCCAGGGCGCAAGCCTAACGTTTACCATCCTGCCTGCGTCCGGAAACTATGTTTCCGGCTTGCAGGTGGACGGGGCGCCGGTTACTGCCGCGAGCGCTTACACGTTTACCGATGTCAGCGCCAACCATACCCTGATGGCCGCCTTCGGCGCCAACCAGCCTCCGAGCATCGGCCTTGCCGCCGGACCGCTCAGCGGCGTGGCGCCCCTGCGGGTGCTGTTCGATTTTACGGGGTCCAGCGATCCGGACGGCACGATCGCCAAATACGAGGTGGATCGGACCGGGGACGGCATCTACGAGGTGCAGAGCACGGAGGCCGGAATCGGGTTCTATCTGACCTATGCGGCGGCCGGGACGTATCAGAGCGTGGCGCGGGTGACGGACAACTGCAACGCCATCGGCACGACCTCGGTGACCATTCAGGTCCACGGTGTCAGCCCGGTGGCCGTGATCGAGGCTCTGCCGGCGAGCGGCACGGCGCCGCTGGCGGTCAGTTTCTCGGGCACGAACTCCACCGCTCCGTTGTGCCGGGGGCTCGTGGCCTACGAGTGGGATTTTGACGGGGACGGGGTTTATGACCGGCTGACGCTCGACGGGCTGGCCGCGTGGACATACCGGGAGGCGGGCACGAATCCGGCGACCTTGCGGGTGACCGACGATACGGGCATGAAGGCCGAAAGTTCCGTGTCCGTCATCGTGGCGCCGTCGCCCCTGCCGCCGCCGTCAGTGGAGCTCTCCGCGAATCCGGATGCCGGGTATCTCCCGCTGGGTGTCACGTTCGACGCGCAGCTGGCCGGCGGACATTCCAGCAGCAATTTCCAATGGGACTTTGACGGCGACGGGACATTCGACGAACGCACCGCCACGGGCGCTTGCGGCCATGTCTATACCGTGGCGGGGACCTACCCGGCGCGGGTGATGGTCACCGATGCGAACGGGTTGACGGGATCGGGCGCGGTCACGGTGCGGGTGAACCAGGCCACAAGCCTCAAGGCCTGGATCACCACGCCGAACGACGGCAGCCGCGTGAGCGGGGCGGAAGTATCGCTGCGCGGGCATGCGGCGCCGGCCAGCCGGGCGGCCTCGGCGCAGTTCCAGTTCAAGCCGGTGGCTTCCAACGACTGGGTCAACATCGGCGGCGTGATCGTGCCCCCGCCGCATGCCTATGGGCAGACCTGGGATGTCACCGGGTTGCCGCCGGCCAGTTACCATCTCCGCCTGGCGGTCGCCGACACCCTCGGGGACACCGTGTATTCGGACACGCTCCAGGTCATCGTGGCCGCTTCGTCCAGGAAGGGGGCGGAAGCGGCAGTGGGGGATATCGAGGAGGGTGAGGAGGACGGGCGGCACACGAAGAACGAGACGTTCAGCCGGGATGCCTCGGCGGCGGCGATCGTCTACGACGGGACCGAGGTGCTGTTGCCCATGGGCGCCGTGGAGGGCGGTGTCAGCGTCCGGGTTGTCCTGGCGGCTCAGAACGCGTATCCGACCAACGGGGCCGCCTTCGGACGCACCTGCATCCAGGCCAACCGCGTGGTCGGCCTGGCGGGGGAAGCGCTGTTGCAGAAGCCGGCGGTGGTGACCATTCCGTATCGGGACGATGACAACGACGGTCTCGTGGACGGCACGCGGGTGAAAGTCTCCACCCTGATGATGTATTGGTTCGATCCCGTGACGGCGTCGTGGAAGCTGTGCCTCGAAACGGGCATCTATCCGCAGGAAAAACTCATCAAGGGCAAGGCCTATTGCCTGGCCGAGTTCGGTGTGTTCGGCGGCCTGCGCGAAGCCCCGGTCTACGGGGATTTCGACGGGGACCGCAAATCCGACCCGGCCCTTTACCAGGCGTCATCCGGGTTGTGGCGGGTGATGCTCTCGGCCTCCGGATACCGGGAGACACAGTTGGGATTGGGCGGCAGGGATTGGCAGCCCGTGCCGGCCGACTATGATGCGGACCAGAAGGCGGATCCGGGGATCTATCGGGACCAGGATGGCTACTGGTATGGATACCTGTCGGGCCGTGGCTATGCGCATGATGACGCCTGGGTGGGCGGACCAGGATGCCGGTTCGTGCCTTCGGATTACGACGGCGACGGCAAGTCCGATCCGGCGGTCTACCACGAGTCCTCCGGGCTCTGGGCGGTGCTGATGTCCGCTACTGGCTACCAAACCGTCATGGCCCTGTTCGGCGGGCCGGGCTATTCGGCCATCCCGGCGGATTTTGACGGCGACAATCGAACCGACGTGGCGGTCTACCATGAGGCGTCGGGGATCTGGTATGTCATGGCGTCCGGCAGCGGGTATGCGACCCTGCGCGTGGCGCTGGGCGGGCCCGGCTGGATCCCCGCCCATGCGGATTACGATGGCGACGGACGGACGGATCCCGGGGTTTATCATGCCGAAAGCGGGCAGTGGTTGATCTGGCTGTCCAATAGCGGGTACCTGCCGGCCGGGGTCGTGCTGGGCGGTCCGGGCTGTTCCCCGGTGCCGGGCGATTACGATGGCGCCGGCCGGGTGTCGCCGGCCGTCTACCGGGAGCTGAGTGGCGAGTGGCAGGTGCTGATGTCCGGCAGCGGCTATGCGCCGGCCGGGGCGGTTTTTGGCGGGCAGGACTTCGTGCCCGTGACCAGCGGCCGGTGATAAATTCAGGGGTGCTTTTCCGCTGAGGCTCCGCCACACTCATACGCCCATACTCCCTCACGCCGATACCTAAAGAAGGGGTGGGAATGATATTTTGTGCCCTTCGGAGTTGACGTCTTCCGCCGATCCGCTATAGTTCATAGTCTTGCTACGGGGGATTAGCTCAGTTGGCTAGAGCGCGTGAATGGCATTCACGAGGTCGAGGGTTCAACTCCCTTATCCTCCACCAATAAAAAAGCATTGACAGACGGGTTGGGATTTGGGAAACTAAAAAAAGAATCATCAATGGTTTGCCATAACGGCGAACCTAAACAAGGAGGTCGGTATGCGGAAAGGGTTGTCCATGCTAGGCGTGGCGGCGGTCGCGGCGGCCGCGGTGTTCGCGGTGGGATGCGCTTCCCCGTATCCCCAGGGCATCATCTACACCGATGTCAGCCTGCCGCAGACAGCGACGGCCAACGGCCCGTCGCCGAAGATGGGCGTGGCGGAATGCACCTCCATCCTGAGCTGGGTGGCGATGGGTGATGCCAGCATCAACACGGCGGCCAAGAACGGCGGGATCACGAAGATCCACAGCGTGGACTGGGAAGCCAAGAACATCCTGGGCATCTACGGCGTCTTCAAGACCGTCGTGCGCGGGGAATAAGGCAGCAGACTGAGGACCTACTGGGCGGGAAGTCTCCGGCGGCGGAGATTTCCCGCCTTTTTTTTCTGAAAACCCAGCGGATCAGCGCCTCAGCGGGAGAATCTCCGTTCTGAAAATAAGAAGGGATGAAGATTTTTCTCGCGCAGAGGCGCAGGGGGGGACGTAAGGGGGTATGGGCGTAAGGGCGTGGCGGAGCCTCAGCGGGTGAAAAGTATTCGCGTATTCATCCCTGCGCCGCGAAGTAGGCTTCCATTGCGGCCAGGCCTCCGGGAGTGCCCATGTCCAGCAGCGGGGGCGGGGCGGGAAAAGCCCGCAAGCGGTCCTGCGCGGCCAGGCGCGGGAAGAGGCCGGTTTCCAGCGACTGGGCCTTGCCGGGTTCGATCAGTTCCAGCACCTGCCGGTCCATCAGGTAGACGCCCGCGTTGACCCAACCCTGCTCGCGCTCCGTCTTTTCTTGGAAGGCGAGGACGCGGTTTTGGCCATCGAATTCGATGGCGCCGTAGCGGCCGGTGCCCCGGATGTGCGTCACCGCGATGCTCGCCAGCGGCGATGTCTGTTTGTGAGCCTGCTGGAAGGCGGCAAAATCCAGCCCCGGAAGGACCGAGTCCCCGTTCAGGACCAGGAACGGGTCTGTCCGGATATGGGGCTGTGCGAATTTCAGGCCGCCGGCGGTGCCCAGGGGGGCGGGCTCGGCGCTGAGGGTGGTATGCACGGAAAACGCCGAACGGCCAACATTCAACAGCCAACGTCCAATTTTGGATGGGTCCGTGGTTGCCGTGCCGTCGAGCCACGCGGTGACACGTTCCGCCTTATACCCGGCGGCGAGGTGGATCTCGGCGATGCCCGCGCCAGCCAGCCAGGCGATCTGGCGTTGCAGGAAGGGCTGGCCGGCCACGGGCGCCAGCGCCTTGGGGAGCCCGGGGAAAAGGCCGGCCAGGCGGGTACCCTGGCCGCCGACTAAAACAATCGCTTGCATGCGAAAAGTCGTCCGACGACGTTTGGTTTATTTAGAAAACATTCCGCGAACGCGATCCGCCAAGTTAGCGGGAATTACGAGGGTGGATATTTCCATGAACATTCGGAACAAGTAGACGCATTCTTCCCAGGACCGGATTTTCGACAGAATCTCCCGGTGAAACTTGCGCGGGCACAAATAAGAAAAGGCCTTACGGATGATGAAGTTCCGGACAAGGCGCTTTTGGATCAACATCAACTCTTTGCCGGTCAGGTGCAGGGTGTCATATTTCGTATTCATTATGCCGCTGAATTCGGCAAATCCGGCGGGCATCAGCCGGAGGACCTGAAAATCGAGGCAGAGCTTGGTGCCTTGCAACGGCTGGGCTATGTAAACGAAGGGGAAATTGATGGCGCAGGTCAGGACATAATTTTCGGTTTCCCGAATTTCCTCGCGGGTCTCGTCAGGAAATCCGATGATGAAGGTGGCGCAAACCCATATGCGGATCCGGTGGCAATAGGCGATCAGGTCATTGACGCGCTCGAGGTCATATACCTTGCCGATATACCGCTGGATTCGCTGGCAGGCCGACTCAATGCCGAAAGTGATCCGGTAACAGCCGCTGGCCCTCATCTTGAATAGGGTCTCATGGTCCAGCGTGCCGATCGCCACGCCATTGGGCGTGTCCCAGCGGATATCGAGCTTGCGGCGGACGATCTCGTCGCATATGGCCTGGATGCGGCGCTTGTCCAGGGTCAGGTTGTCGTCCTGGAACCGGAATTGCCTTGCGCCGTAACGCGTGTAAAGCATTTCGAGTTCGTCCACCACGTTGATGGGGCTGCGGGCGCGCCATTTGCGTCCCCAGACCGTGTGAATAGAACAAAAAACACATTTTCCCGGGCAACCGCGGCTGCTGATGATATCCACGCTGTTGCCGCGCATGGTGGCATTGGCATTAAAGGGGTGCTTAAAATACGCCGGCATATCCAGTAAATGCCACGCCGGCTTGACCGAATCCAGGTCGGCGATATAGCCGCGGCGTGGATTGGTGCGAATCCCCTGCGCGGTCCGCAGGGCGATGCCGGGGGTGTCGTCCAGGCTGCGCCGGTCCCGTATGCGCTGCGCGACATCCAGCATGACTTCTTCGCCCTCGCCGATGACGATGGCGTCGATATTGGGATTGCGAAGGACATATTCGGGATTAGCAGAGGAATGGGCGCCGCCGACGACAATCACGACCTCGGGGAAGAGGGGCTTGAGATAATCAATGATGTCGAAAGAATCGCCCTCGAAGGTCGAATAGGCGCAACTCACCCCGATGACCGCCGGTTGAAATCTGGCGACGATTTCCCTGGTCTGCTCCCGTGGCAGGCCGACCTTATCGAATTGCGCATTGATCTTTTGCCGGAGGCGGTAATGCAGGGGGCAATCCACTATTTTTACGGCAAAGCCGTGTCGCTCGAGCGTGTCGGCCAGGTACAGCAGGCCCAGGGGGAATTTGAGACCAGGGCAAGTCGCGGCGGGGGTGGTTTGCGGCGGATTGATGAGTAAAACGTTCATGATGGCACATTCAATTTGCCGTCTCGGGCGTTTGAGTCAGATCCAGCCGCAACGCGTTTCAATCTACCAGCAGCAATGGTATTTACAATGGCTATCCATATCGTTGCGGGAGGTCAGAGTCAACTGAAATCCGGGCAACCCCGGCCGAACCCATTGGAACCGGAACCCTAAGCCTTGCATTTGTCAGCCGCTTGTGCCATGTTTATTTAACGAGCTGCCGTCGGCGGCTAATCATCCTGGTTCGCTGATCCGCTGGCGCATGCGGTGGCGAGAGAACTCCCGTGCTGTGACCGGGATGACAATGCGAGAGAACGATCAGCCGTGGCGCTTCGATTCACGGCGGTAGCAGGTCTACCGGAATTCCAGGGTATCATGTGTGACGACTTTATCCGGCGGTTCCGTTTCTTTTTTGAGATCGTGCTTATTCCCCTGCTGTTGGGCCTCTTGTGTTTCCGCGGGTTGCTACGGCCCGGCGCGATCCTCTTTCATTCTGACGACAATGTCGGGATCAATCTCCTTATTAAAAGACACTTTCCTCAAGGGTTTCTTGGGTTTTGGAATGATCTCGTTTTGTTCGGGACCAGCGAGATGGTTGCGCCCACCCTAAAGCATGTATCCTTGTTTCTTTTCCCAGCAAGCGCGGTTACCAATTGGATTCATGCCCTGTGCGTTGCCGGGGCTTCTTTTTTTCTCATGTTGCATTTCCGGGCCCGGGGCCGGTCAATGCCCGCGGCCCTGTTGGGCGCGTTGAGCGCCTTTTGGCTGGCGAGCAATTTTACCCTGTTGTATCCGGGGCACTATGGAAAATTCGGTATTCTGCTGCTGACGGCGGTTTTTTTGTGGTCCCTGGCTCGATCGGTCCGGAGCCGGCAAGGCCGGCTGTGGGCCTTGCTCGCGGGAGGCGCCATGGGCCAGATGTTCATGGAACAGCAGGATGTGGCCTTCTTTTTCGCCTGCGTGCTGGGGCCGTATGTCCTGTTCACGGTCTGGCAGCGGTTTGGATGGGACTTTCGAGCAGCGGCGCAACTCCTGGTTCCCCTAGCGGCGGTCGCCGCTCTGTTTGCCCTGCCGGCCCTTTGGACGGGCTACCAGTCAGCAGTGCGCGGGATAGCGGCGATGGAGGAAAACGCCAGGGAAAAATGGGAATATTGCACCCAGTGGAGCTGGCCGCCCGAGGAGAGCATTGATTTCATCGCCCCGGGATACATGGGCTGGCGGTCCGGCGAGCCGGAAGGCCCCTACTGGGGCCGCATGGGCCGGTCCGCCG
>CAZVVD010000034.1:25168-30300 GCA_964630555.1 uncultured Verrucomicrobiota bacterium
TTTCAGAATTTTAAGCTGGAAAACCAGTATATCGGGGCCATTCCCCTGGCCCTGGCCTTGTTCGCCGTGCTGGCGGCGGTGGCTGGAGCCAGGAGGAGGAATGGCCCACGGAACACACAGAATGACACGGAATCTTCCCATCGCCGTGCTGAAATCATTTTCTGGGCCTGCGCGGCCGTGGTGACCCTGCTGCTGTCGTTCGGCAAACATTTCCCATTATATGCCCTGTTCTACGAGTTTCCGATGGTGTCCTCGATCCGCAATCCCAACAAGTTCCTGCAGGTGTTTCAACTGGCGGTGGCCATCCTGGCGGCCTACGGGTTCGATATTGCGATCAGCACCCGTACGAATGACGTGATGGAACAAACCCATTTGCCTGCGAAATAAAAAGAATAAAAAATAAAATGTACCACGGAGACACGGAGGTCGATTTGTCTGCGCGATCTCCTTCCATCTCCCCACAGAGTGTTGCGCGCATTTTGTATAGGGCGCAACGCCCTGCGCAAAATGCGCACAACGCTGGATCGGGAGGGGAAACGTGGAGGGTTTCTTTCTCCCTGGCCGGGCTCGGGCAGGCCGTGTCTCAAGCGTGCCCCGCCGAAGTTCGTCAGCCGACGGACGAAGGCGGGCGAAGCGGGTGGTGAAAGGCTTGGGTTGCAGATACAGCCCGCTTTGGAAAACTCAGCGTCATTGCGTCTCAGCAGGAGAACCTCTTCTCCGGTTTGGAAAGCGGAAAGAAAGGGGATTTATCGCGCAGAGGCGCAGGGTCGCAGGGGTTCTAGGTATCGGCGTAAGGGAGTATCGGCGTATGGGCGTGGCGGAGCCTCAGCGGGAAAAACTCCTATGAAATCTTCATCACCAGGCACTTCCGGCGCGAGCCCGGCGCCCCAATGGATCCGCATTTTCCTGTGGGCTCTCCTGGGCCTGGCCACCCTCCTGGCCCTGGGAGCCGTCATCCTGGCTTTTGGCTGGGCCGGTGGCGTGGCCCGGTTCATCCAGGAGGGGTGGGGGGGCTTCGCCGCCGTAATCATGCGCAACCGAATCGCCGCCTTGTGGCACGGGGCTTTCATGACCCTGTGCGCCGTCCTGTTCCTCTGGCTGTTTGTGTCCGGCAGGATTCGGACCCGGAGGCTGGCGCTGGCGGTCCAATGGGGACTCGTCCTGCTGGTGGCGGCTGACGCGCTCTACCTGTCCCGGCATTATGTCAAGACAATGGACTTGGCCGACATGGCCGAGAACGATGTGCTCCGCCTGCTGAAGGCGGACATGCCCAACCGCCGGGTAGCGCTGGCAAATCAGTCCGGCTTCTACAACCTCTGGCTGACCTACCATTTTCCCTACCACGGCATCCAGTCGCTCAATGTTCCTCAAATGCCGCGCATGCCGGTGGAATATCAGCGCTTCCTAAATGACGTCGGACGCAATCCCCTGCGGTTATGGCAGTTGGTGTCGGTGGGGTATGTCCTGGCGCCGGCGCAGGCGTGGGGCCAGATCCAGCAGGATCCCCGGATGCGCGAAGCGGTCGAACTGGTATACGCCTATAACGTTCAGCCGTCGGGCCTGGGTGTGACGGTGGTTCCGGCAAGCGCGTCCAATCCCGGCCAACATACGGTCCTGCGGTTGAAGCATTCCGTGCCGCGCTTTGCCCTGGTGGGCGGCTGGGAGCGGGTGGACGACCAGGAAGCCTTGAGCCGCCTGGCAACCTTCAGCCATGACGTTCTGGAGAAGGTCAGCGTGGCGTCGGAGAGCGCGGAAGGGTTGCCGGCTTTGACGGGCCAGGGATTGGCGGGCGGCGTGGAGCTTCGCAGCTATGCGCCCGAGCGGATCGTTCTCGCGGTCAACGCCGAGCGTCCGGCTATCCTGCGGATTGCCAACAAATATGATCCCGGCTGGAAGGCCGCGATCAATGGTAACCCGGTCCCCGTGCGCCGGGTGGATTTTGTTTTCCAGGGCGTGTTTGTCGAACCGGGCGTTCACGAGGTCGTGCTGAAGTTCGCGCCACCGGCCTGGCCGGTGTGGTGCCAGGGGATCGGCGCGTTGGTGTGCCTCGGGGCCGTCCTGGCGCTGGCCGTGGGCTCGATCCGGAAACGGTTGCAGGCTCGCGCCGCGCCGTTGCCAGGGTGACGAAACGGAACGGATATCGCGCAGAGACGCAAGGGCTCTGCGTATTAGCGTAGCGGTGTATGGGCGTATGGGCGTGGCGAAGCCTCAGAGTCTCGGCGAGAAAAACTCCTCTCCGATCTGAGGAGCCGGATTTTTCGCGCAGGGGCGCAGAGGCGCAGGGTTGGGATGGATCTGAAAAGACTCAGCGTCTCTGCGGGAGGATCTCTGAAGAGCCGGATTTTATCGCGCAGTGACGCAGGGACGCAGGGTAGGAATCTGAAGACTCAGCGCCTCAGCGAGAGAAGCTTTCTCAGATCTGCGGATCTGAATTTTGTTGCGCCGGGTTAACCTTGTTTTTCAGGAAAACATGCTTCACACTGATCAACCCAAGCTCTCGGTGGTGATTCCCACCCTCGGCCGGCCATTTGTCGTTCGCACCCTGTCGTCCCTGGTCGCGGCGCACGGGTCTGAACGACTCGAGGTGTTCCTGGTGGGGACAATCCGGGACCCGGCCATGGCTGGAGAAATCCAGCGACTGGTTGAGCGCCATCCTCGAATCCAGCACCTGACGCTGTCCTTTGCCCGAGGGGATTCCAGCGAGAAAAAGAACGCCGGGGCCCGCGCGGCCCGCGCCGAGGTGGTGGCCTTCCTGGACGACGACGTCATCGTGGCGCCGGATTGGCCGGAGCGCATAACAGAGCCGTTTGACGATCCCCGCGTGGGACTGGTGAGCGGTCCCAGCCTCGTTCCGGCGGACATTTCCATCGCGGCCCGCCTGGCGGGGCTGGCGCTCTCGTCCCCGGCGGCCGGTTACGTGGCCGACCGCTACCGGCGCCGGGCGGCGCCGCCGCGCGAGGTGAAATGGTCGCAGATCATCGGCTGTAACATGGCTTTACGCAAGGCGGTGCTCAAGGAGATCGGCTTTTTCGATCCGCGCTTTTGGCCGGGCGAGGAAATGCTGGCCTCCTACCGGGCGTCCCAGGGCGGCCACCGGATCATTTTTCACCCGCAAGCCGTAGTGGAGCATTATCCCCGCAGTTCGCCGGCGGGGTTTTTCCGGCAAATGTTCGGCTACGGGGCCACCCGGATCCGGCTGATCCGCTCGGGGGTGGAGATCGAGCCGACGCCGCTGGCGCCCGGCATCTGGCTGCTGGCCTTGGTTGTCCTGTCATCCCTGGCCTTGGCCTGCCATTGGGCGGCGCTAGTGTGGTTTGCCGGGATGGGTGGATATGCGCTGTTTGTCCTGGCAATCACGGCGGCAACAGTCGCGGCCACGCGGCGCCTGGCGGACGCGTGGCTCCTGGCATATATTCCGCTGATGCATTTCGGCTACGGAATGGGCGAGTGGTGCGAATTGCTGGCGCCCAACCGGGATTTGAGCGCAAGGTCACCGGAGACCGAAGCCGGGCCAACCCGGGGTCGGCAGTCCCGAAGGATGCGTTCATAAAGCGCCCGTCCGATCAGGTTCCAGTCCATCGTCCGGCGTACGAACTCCATACCCTGCTGTTCACGGCCATCGCCCCCCTGTGTCAATACCCGGACCAGTTCCCTTGCGCTGTCCTTGTGATTTGTGGCGACCTGGTACGTGAAGGCGCGAAAAGTCCGTAAATCTCCGACATCATTGCAGACCACCTTGAGGCCAAGGGCCAGCATTTCCCTGATTTTCATCGATTCGCGGTAGTAATTGACCACGATATCCTTGTAGTAGACAATCGCGGCGTCGGCAGCGAGCAGGTGGTTAGGGACTGCTTCCGGAGGCAGGTAGCCGGTGAACAGGCAGGCGCTGTCCACGCGCATGGCCCGCGCTAAATCCCTGAAGTGTTTTTCCATCGGGCCGCCCCCGACGACCAGGAGGCGCAGGCTGGGCAGTACGCACAGCGCCTGGCGGACGATCTCGAAAATCGCGTCCAAGTCGCTGGCGACATTCAGGTGGGCAGTGTAGGCAACGAGCGGATGGCCCTGCAATCCATGGCGCGTTAAAAAGGCCGCTTTCCAGGCGCGGATGTCCCTGGGCTGAAAGAGGGCCAGGTCGACGCCCTGCGGAAGCTGGTGCAAACGGGACTCGGCCACCTTGAACGTGTTGACGATCAGCGGCCGCAGGCGGTCACGGTGATAGGTGGTCAGGTCAAAATGACGGGGGAAGGGACGTTGGATCCAGTGGCTGATTCGACCGATAAGGCCCGGGCGAAAGCCCGAGTCGAGGTCGTCGATATCGATGACTGTAAAGCAGCCCAGCCAGCGCTTGATCATCATCGGAAGAGTGATGTTGGGAAAGGGTTTCAGGCCGATGATCACGTCACAGGGCATAAAAAGAACCCGCAGGTAGAGCGCCAGGGACACCAGGTAGTCGAGCATCCCGGGCAGGGACGGGATGCCGTTGATGAATGTGACCCGTGCGCCGGCGTTGGCCAGCGCCCGGGCCAGGTGGCGCCCGCGCAGGTTGCTCCCGGAATCGCAGGACTGGGAGGAGACCACCAGGATGCGCAACGCCGTCCGTCCGTCAGACATGGTAATAGTCCCGGGTCTTTTGACGGTAGCGCAGGAGGAAATCCGCGAGTTGCGCGGCCGTTGTCCAGCTTGAAGCCAGGGAAGCGGTCATGGCGCACTCGTAGGTGCACAGGCAGCGCCGCGTGTCGATGAAGGCCCGGATTTCCCTGGCCTCCCGGCTATTCCAGAGTTTCATAAAATCCATGCCGGCCTCGCGCAGATTGCCTATTTTCCGCGGCAGCATTTCACAGGGATAGACGTCGCCTTCCTCGCCGATCACATGGAAGACCCGTCCGGCCAGGCAGCGGTAGAGCGCTGGCGGGCGTCCGGCGGCAATGCGATAAATGTTTTCGATCTGGGCCACGTCCTTGAATAGCGCCAGCGAGCGAAGCAGGGGAGGGAAATAGTCTCGGCGATTGGTCTTGATCAGGTAACGATGCGCGTCCCAGTAATGCTGCGGGTCAACCGCCGAGGCACCGGGTTCGCTGGTGACGCCGCGGGTCAGACCAATGTTGATGGTGTCCACTCCGAGATCGCGCCTG
>CAZVVD010000035.1:0-29880 GCA_964630555.1 uncultured Verrucomicrobiota bacterium
CCTGGATGACCGGCTTGACCTGGCAGAAGGCGTCCCACCAGGGCACGAACAGGGCGGGGTCGAGCTCTTCGATGATGGCCTTGGCGCCGCGCAGCTGGTAGTTGCCGAACTGCCAGCCGAAATCGTGGCCGCGCAGGTTGGCCGTGCCGTTTTTTTCGATCATGCGCTGGTCATATTCGTTCTGCCAGACCAGGCTCAGGGGGCTGAGCAGGGTCGCGGCGACGCCCAAATAGACCAGCGGCTTGCGCGGCAGGAGGCGGTCGAGAAAGGCCAGCCCCAGCAGGAAGCCGTAGCCAACCCAGACGCTATAAATGGCTGTCGACTGGACGAACTGGACCTGGGCGATGAACAGGGATTGCAGGTCGTGGCCGGGGTTGAGCAGGATCATCATGCCCGGCCCCGTGATCAGAAAGGCCAGGATCAGGCCCAGCAACCAGGACCAGTTGCGCCTCCAGATCTGGCGGAAGAAGAACACCGGCACCAGGGCCAGCAGGGGCAGCGGGAAGGGGAACTGGTCCTCCAGCTCGCTCAGGAACTCGATGACCTGCTCGGCCATCTGGGCGGGCTGGGTCGCCGGCGTCAGGGCCTGGTACTGGCCCCGGGTGACGGCGTGCTTGAAACCTTCCATCGTCCGGGGATAGCCCCAGTTCATCGGCGGGTTGGTGTCCGAGGCGATGGGCATGTAGATGAACAGGGAAAGACCCAGGGCCGCATAGAGGGTCATCAGCAGGACCCGCCGCCACTCCGTGAACACTTCCCGGGTGAACAGCCAGATGCCGCCCGGCACCAGGAGCAGGGCGATGCCCCCGGCAATCCGGAGCTCCTTGTTCGGCAGGGGGCTGCCGGAAGCCCACTCGGGCTCCAGGGTCTTGAAAAAGACCACCGCGGCCAGCGCGAAGAGACCCACGCAAAGGCTGTCCCGGAAGAGGCGGCGGTCGGTGACGAAAAACACCAGCATCAGCGCCGGGATCATGAGTACGATCGGCTGGCAGTTGGTGAAGGTCAGTCCGAAAACGAAAGCCAGCCAGTAGAGAAGCTCGTCCCGCCTGGGCCGGTGCATCCAAGCGTAGAGCAGGGTCAGAATCAGGAGGTGCAGGAAGGCATTGAGGCTGTAGACCTCGGCGATGGTGCACTGGGACCAGATGAAGGGGCAGAAGGCCAGCAACAGCCCGGCGCCGATGCCGCTGGCCGCGCTGATGATCGTGTCCATCCGGCTGGTTTCGCCCTCGTCCGCCTGGCGCCGGAAGGTGCGCAGCAGGGTCATGCCGGAGCGGGAGACCAGCAGGGCGATGGCGCCGGCCAGCAGGGCGCCGAAAAAGCCCGACATGAAGTTGACGCCCCAGGCCGGGTTGGGCTGGCCCAGGTAGCGCACCCAGTGAAACACCCACTGAAACATCCAGCCCAGGATCGTCCAGAGCGGGTATCCCGGCGGATGGGGCACCCCCAGGTAGTCGGCCGCCACCACCAGCTCGCCGGAATCCTCGAGGGTCAGGGTGGGCGCCAGGGTGTAGGTGTAGACCCCCAGGGCAATGATGAACGTCACGGCCGCGGCCGCCCAGTCGTGCCGCTTGAAGAACGCTCCCTCCGGCTCCCCCGCGGCCGGGACCGCCGGCTCCCTCGCCGTCGGCTGGGGCTGGGAACGGGTGGGGCGTTGTTCCTGTTTGATTTTTCCCATGGTGGAGCGCCGCCGCGGCATCCCGGCCGGCTGGACCGTCGCAAACGCCACGCATGATCAAAACAGGAAATGCGGGCCAAGTCAAGGCCGGGTGGAGTTCTTTTGCGGCCCGGCCCGCTTGCGAAGCCTGGCCCCGGCCGCCCGGTGGAAAGCCCGGATTCGAAATTGCCAAAAACGGGTGCAGGGGGTAGAGTATAGCCGTTTGCCGCCCGCCAGCAGCGGGAAGGGAGGATTGAAGATGCCGGTTGCCGTCATAGGACGCCGCCTATTCTGGGTGGCCTTGGCCTGCCTGCTGAGCCTGAACCTGGTGGTGGGCGCCCGGATCGCCACCCAGTCCGACAAGCCCAAGGACTCCGTCGATGTCGCCTTCGACAAGATGCGGCTGCTGGCCAACGTCCTCCTGGAGATCCGCAAGAGTTACGTGGACGAGGAGAAAACCGAATACAAGGACCTGCTTTACGGCGCGTTGCGCGGCATGTTGCAGTCGCTGGATCCCCACAGCCAGTTCATGGATCCCGACATGTTCAAGGACATGAAGGACGACACCGCCGGCGAGTTCGGCGGCCTGGGGATCGTCATCGGCATCCGCGACGGCATCCTGACCGTGATCGCGCCGATGGAGGACACCCCCGCCTTCCGCGCCGGGATCCTGCACGGCGACAAGATTGTCGCCATTGACGGCCAGTCCACCGAAAACATGTCGCTCCAGGAGGCGGTCAAGCAGATGCGCGGCGAGCCCGGCACCAAGGTCAAGATCAAGATCATCCGCCCCAAGCCCCAGGAAATCAAGGAGCTCGACCTGGTGCGGGCGGTCATCCGGGTCGAAAGCGTCAAGGGCACCGCGATCCTGGAGGACGGGATCGGCTACGTCCGCATCACCCAGTTCAGCGAGCCGACCGGCGAGGCGCTCCAAAAGGCCCTGGACAAGCTGTTGGCCGAGGGCATGACCGCCCTGGTCCTGGACCTGCGGAACAACCCCGGGGGACTGCTGAACTCGTCGGTGGAGGTCAGCCAGAAGTTCATCCGCAGCGGCAGCCTGGTCGTGTCCACCCGGGGCCGCCCCGGCGTCGGCGGCGCCAGCGAGTACCTCTCGCGCGGCAAGCCGCATTACCTTGATTTCCCGATGGCGGTGCTGGTCAACGGCGGGAGCGCCAGCGCCGCCGAAATCACGGCCGGCGCCCTCCAGGATCATCGCCGCGCGGTCATCATCGGCGAAAAGACGTTCGGCAAGGGGTCGGTCCAGAGCGTGCTGCCCCTGGAGGATGGCTCCGCGATCCGCCTGACAACCGCCAAGTATTACACCCCCAGCGGCCGGACCATCCATGAGGTCGGCGTGGAGCCCGACATCCTCGTCCCCATGGCGCCGGACGAGTGGCGCCGGGTGATGCTCAGGCGGTCGCGCGAGGAAATCGGCGATCTCGACGCCGAAGCCGAAGCTCTCCCCGACGCCGGGCCGGCGGTCGATACCCAGCTCGAACGGGCCATGGATATCCTCAAGGGGATCCGGTTGTTTCAGGCCGCCAATGAACCGTCCCGCCGCTTGGCGCGCCGGAAGTAACCGGCATGAACGTCCTCGGAATCGAGACCTCCTGCGATGAGACCGCCGCCGCCGTGGTGGCCGACGGGCGCCAGGTCCTCTCCAGCGTGGTGTCCAGCCAGGTGCCCCTGCACCAGCCCCACGGGGGCGTGGTTCCCGAGATCGCCGCCCGCAACCACCTGGACCACCTGCCCCGCGTGATCGAGGCAGCCCGGACGCAAGCCGGCCTGTCCTGGGACGGGATCGGCGCGGTGGCGGTCACCTACGGTCCCGGGCTGGCGAGTTCGCTTCTCGTCGGCCTCTCAACCGCGAAAGCCCTGGCCCTGCGCCTGGGGGTTCCCCTCGTGGGCATCAACCATCTCGAGGCTCATGTCTATTCCCCGGCGCTCTCGCCGGGAGCGCCGGATTTCCGGGAGCTGTGCCCCCTCGTGGCCCTGATGGTTTCCGGCGGCCATACCTGCCTGGTGCGTGCGGACGGTTTGGGCCGTTTCCGACGGCTGGGCTGGACCCAGGACGACGCCGCCGGCGAGGCCTTCGATAAGGGCGCCAACCTGCTGGGGCTGGGCTATCCCGGCGGGCCGGCCATCGAGCGCGCCGCCGGGGGCGGGAATCCCGCGGCCATCCGTTTCCCGCGCGGCCGCGTTCACGGCGCGGCCAGCGGGAACGCGCCGCCGGCGGAACTGTCGTTCAGCTTCAGCGGGGTCAAAACCGCGCTCCGGTATCACCTCCGGGAGCATCCGGCTCCGCCCGGTTCCGCGGACCTCGCGTCCGTGGCGGCGAGCTACCAGGAGGCCATCGTGGATGCCCTCGTCGAACGCCTGCGCCTGGCGGCCAGCCGGGAAGGCGTGCGGCGGGTGGCGGCGGTCGGGGGGGTGTCGCTCAACCGGCGTTTGCGCGAAAAGCTCACGGCGCTGACGGCCTCCCTCGGGCTGGAGCTGGTTCTCGCCCGGCCAGACTACTGTATGGACAACGCCGCCATGGTCGCCGGGCTGGCGGGGGCGGGTCAGGGGCGGTCCGGCCCCGCCGCGATGGCCCTGGATGCCGAGCCCGACTTGGACATTGGCGGGGAGGGGTGAGCATACGCCTTGCCGGAGATCTGCGGCTGGGGGGACGGGTCGGAGACCGCGCCCTTGTGGGCGCCCTGCCCGGGGTTCAGGGGCCCTGCGATCGCGGACGTGAAGAAGGAAAACTTTCTAGGGGCGGCGCCGGGCAGCCGGCCGCGTGGAACCGTGGCGGGGAACTTTCGCGGATGAACACGCCCCCTGGGCAGGCAGGCCCGTCGCGCAAAGGGAAACAATCCTGGGCCAAGGCGGGCCGCCCGCAGAACCGGACGGGCGTTCAGGCCCATTCTTCCAGCGCCGTCTTGGCGGCGCGGTAGCCTTCTGCGATCGTCTCGCGGGCCAGGAAGAACTCCAGGAACTGGATGTGGCCGACTCCGGGACGGATCAGCAGGTCGGGGCGATCGATCTTCAGCCGGGTCTCGCCGATTTGTCCTTCCATGATGGCAAGGGAGTTGCCGAGCACTTCGAAGATGCTCGGACCCGACCTGCGCTCCAGCCAGGCCGTGGCCGCGCCAAGCCCAGCGGCGCCGGACCGGGCCGTCCGCTGCTCAAGCCAATGGCGCACGCCCGTGGCGCCGGGCCGGCTCGTCTTGCAGACCGCCGCGCCCGGGTCGGATGGACGCGGGCCCCGGATCGCTGTCACCCGCCCGCGGTTGAGGTCAACGGCGATCACGCGGTCCGCCCCCATCGCCCGGCAGACGCTGACAGGCACGGGGTTGACCAGCCCCCCGTCAACCAGGAGATCGTTCCGCCGCCTTGCGGGGGTGAAGATTCCCGGCACCGCGATGCTGGCGCGTATCGCCGCGACCAGGTCGCCGTCGTCGATGACAACTTCCCGCCCGCTGGCGACATCGGTCGCCACGGCACAGAACGCGACGGGTAACTCCGGGATAGTGCGCTTGCCGACGATCTGCCCGATGAACTCGCTCACCCTGAGCCCCTCGATCAGGCCGGAACGGGGAAACGAGACTTCCAGGAAGTAGCGGGCGATCTTCCGCCAGTCAAGGTCGAGCACGATGTCGGTGAAGGCGTCGAGCTTGCCGGCCGCGTAGACGCCCCCGACCAGTGCGCCAATGCTCGTGCCCGCCACCACCTCGGGCGCCATGCCCGCGTCCGCGAGGGCGCGCAGGACCCCGATGTGCGCCAGGCCGCGCGCCGCCCCGCTGCCCAGGGCAACCCCCAGTTTCTTTCCGCGGTGTCCCATGGGCGGTCTGATCTCCTGTGGCTTTCAGGGAGGTGTGGCGGGCTTTGGTCAGGTCACCGGTAGCGGGTGTTCCGCGTGGCGCCTGTTGAGGGCGTCCCAAAAACCTTCCGCCGGATGGCTGGATATCCAGCGGGGCTTCTCCGCCAGCATGAGCTGCCAGATGGCTTCGGCTTCCCCGCCCGGAATGCGTTCGCAGGGCGGAAAGCCTTCGGCTTCCCGCAGCAGGGCGGCGGCCAGCCGGCCGAGAAATGCCACCTGGCTGGCCACAATGGCTTCCCCCTCGCGCCGGGATGCCTTCCGGGCGTCGGAGGGGGAAGCAAAAACCACCCCTTGGAACGCGCCTTCAGGCATCCGGGAAAGGTCCACCCGTTCCGGGCAGAGCGCCCAGAGCTGGGAGGTCTCGCAGCGCCCGGCGTGATCCCCCCGGTAATCCTTGTAGCGGATGGCTTCCCAGTCCGCCAGCGCGACCGCGCGCAGGGGGCGGCGGCTGGAATACAGGCGGCAGACCGCCTTCATGTCCGCCTCGATCCCCCCGTAATGGCCGGTGACGCAGATCGCGCAGCGGAATCCGGCAGCCTCGGCGGCCCGGAGCTGGTAGACGAGCTGGTGCAGGAAAACGTCCGGCGGGATAGACGTCAAGAAGGGGCGGGGCGCGTTCTGTTCCGCGAGCCAGTGCGAACCGAGCGCCGTCTCGTGGACGTGCCACCAGGTCGGGGGCGCCACCACCCCGCCGTGCTCCTGCGCGGCGCGCTGGACCAGGGCGTAGGCTTTCAGGCCGTCCAGCCCCATCGCGTTCTGGAGCCCGTGCGGCTCGCTCAGCCCGTAGGCCAGGTAGCACACCGGCCGCCGGACCACGGCGGCCTCGAACTCGTCCTTGAACATCTCGTGCCAGACCACCGTGTTAGGCATGGTACGTTCTCCTTCCATCGGCAGACGTAGTGCCTTAACAACCAGAAACCTCTAAGAAAAACAATAATTTCACCACGGATATAACGGATAGCACTGATAATTAATGAGTTAACTAGGATTCAGACTCTCCGTTTTATCCGTGAAATCAGTGTAATCCGTGGTTGATTTTCTTTGGGTTGCAGGCAGCCGCCCGCCCTAGGGGCAAGGCGGCGGCGCGGACTCCTGCGCCGGCTTGAAACTGTCCACGATCCAGCGCGAGAGCTCGCGGTCCGGCGCCTCCACGGTCTCGCGAGTAAGGACGAAGGACGCGCGCCCGGTGTTGTTGGCGATCAGCTTCAGCCCGTGCTGGAAATCCCGGAACTTGATCTCGCACAGGCCGCGGATGGTCTTGTCCTGGGCGATGCTCTGCTCGACCAGGGCCCGGATGGCGCCCTCGTCGAAAACCAGGTCCAGGCCGTGCTCTTCGCGGAACCGGCGCGCAAACTCGGCAATGTCCGCCTTGAGGGTGTCGCGGTGATCGAGGCGGTTCTTGCGCAGGAGGTCTTTGAGCCCGGCCTCGGGATCCACCACCGTCTCGCGGCTGACCTCGAAGGACTTGATCGAGGTCGAGGGCAGCTCGAACTTGAAGTTGCGGAAGACCCGTTCCAGGACCGTCATCAGGCCGCGCGCGCCGGTCTGCTCGGCGTGGGCGCGGCGGGCGATTTCCCCCAGCGCCTCGGTGGTGATCACAAACTCGATCCCATAACCGGAGAAATCCCGGTGATACTGGGTGAGGATGTTGTCCTCCGAGGAGGTGAGGATCTGCTCCAGGTCCGCCGCCGCCAGGGCGTCGCACGCGACCCGCACGGGTAGGCGGCCGACGAACTCCGGCTCGAACCCGTTCTCGATGAAGTCGCGGGTCTGGGCCCGTCGCAGGAGGTCGGCTTCCTTCAGCTCCTCGGCGCCGGCGGAGGCGAACCCGATGGCCGATGCCGTCAGGCGCCGCCGAACCTGCTCGGCCAGCTTGTCAAACACGCCGCTGACGATGAAGAGCACATGCCGGGTGTTGATCGTCCGCCGGGCCGGCTTGCCGGTGCGCTGGAACTGCATCATGGCTTCCATCTGGCCGAGGAGGTCGGTCTGACTCTGCAGGCTGACGTCGGTCTCCTCCATCAGCTTGAGCAGGTTGACCTGGACCCCCCGGCCGGAGACGTCGCGGCCCGCCAGACCGGCGGCGGTGGCGATCTTGTCGATCTCGTCAATGTAGATGATGCCGTATTGCGCCAGCTCGACGTCGCCGTCGGCGGCCTTGACCAGGTCGCGCACGAGGTCCTCGACGTCGTGGCCGACGTAGCCGGTTTCGGAGAACTTGGTGGCGTCGGCTTTGACGAAGGGGACGCCGATCAGGCGGGCGATGCAGCGCATAAGGTAGGTCTTGCCGACGCCGGTGGGGCCGAGGAGCATGATGTTCTGCTTGGCGTATTCCTTTTCGCGCAGGGCCGGTTTCTCGATGCACTGGCGCACGTGGTTGTAGTGGTCGCCGATGGCGACGGCCAAAACTTTTTTGGCCTCGCCTTGCTGGATGACGTAGCGGTCGAGGGTGTCGCGGATCTCACGCGGCTTGAGGTTGAAGGCCCGGATGCGCTGGATCTTTTTTGCGGTTTCGGAGTTCTCGGCGGCGGGGGCGGCGCCCCCCGGGGGGGCGCCCGGCGCCGGCGGAGGAATGGGCTGGAGTCCGGGCGCCATCCGCGCCTGGCGGATCATCTCCTGGATCTGCTGCTGCAGTTCATCCATGGGATTTTTGGGGTCTTTCCCGCTCATGGCGATCCTTCCTTCCGAGACGTTCGGAAAGTCACACTATAGTCCAAAACGTCCTGCCTGGCAACCTTTCCGGAGCGGTTCCCGCTGGACAGGGTGGGGGGGATGGGTATAGTGCCCTTCGGGGGAATGAAAGAGGCCGGCGAGATGCTCCCGTCGCAGCAGAAGGGAAATGGCGCATGCAGGATGTGATCGGCGTGGACCTGGGCGGCACCTGGATGCGCGCGGCACGGGTTACCGCGGCGGGAAATTGCGGGGAGATTTTCCGGTCCAGGACCGGGCGCCGGCGGTCCAGTCCGTCGATTATCCATGACTTGGCTGCCCTGATCAGACGCTGCGTCGCCGGGGCGGCGGGTGCGGACATAGCCGGCGTGGGTCTCGGCCTGGCTACGACCCTGGACACGCAGGGACGGCTGATGCCCAGCGACAATTTGCCGTCCCTTTCGGGCTGCCGCCTGGACCGGGATTTGGAACACGTTTTGAGAGCACCGGTGCGATTGGCGAACGACGCCGACTGTTTCACGATGGGGGAATGGCGCCAAGGCGCGGGAAAGGGAACCCGGAATTTCTGCGGCCTGACCCTGGGCACGGGACTGGGCGTCGGCCTGGTGCTGGAAGGACGCCTTTACCAGGGCAGCCACGGCTGGGCCGGGGAGATCTGGAAGTCGCCGTGGGAAGGGGGGCGCCTGGAGGATGGCGTCTGCGGACCGGCGCTGGAGCGCGCCTATACCGCGCAAAGCGGCCGCCAACTGGACGGCGCCGTGTTAACCAAACTGGCTGAGCGCGGGGACGCCTGCGCGCGCGACTGTTTTTCCGAATTTGGACGCCGGGTGGGACGCGTGCTGGCATGGATCGTCAATTTGATTGATCCGGAACGGGTGGCCATCGGCGGCTCGCTAGCCGCCGCCTTTCCCTTGTTTCGGAAACCCCTGCTGCAAGCCTTGGCTGACGGGAGCGTGGCCGGGGGACGTGTACGCATCCAGGCGTCGCGCCTCGGCGACCGCGCCGCCCTCCTGGGCGCCGCCCAACTGTTTCGGGATCGGGGGGCTGGCGCGCTGGCGTGCTCGCCACGCCAACCGCGACGCCAGGCATCGGACGCCGCCGAAGGAACAAGCGTTCACGCGGGAATGAACCGCCGGACTGCCGATCCCGGGCCGCTGTCTGCAAGGAGGCGCGGATGACCCCCTTGATGAAAGAAGTCGCCGAACAACCGGGATATCTCCTGAAACTGGCGACCTGCTATCGGGAGCAAGGCCGCTCTTGCCTGGACCAGTGGGCCGGCCTGGCACGGGCCCGCCGCCGGGTGGTGTTTGCCGGCATGGGAACCTCGGAATTCGCGGCCATATCAGTCCTCGGCGCGCTGGCGCGCCTGGGCCTGGACGCCGAAACGCGCGACGCCGGGGAATGGCTTCATGACCCGCGAACCTGCCCGCCGCTCGCGGTCCTCATCAGCCAGTCCGGTGAAAGCGTCGAAACCCGTTTGCTGGCCCAACGGCTGCGCGCCAAAACGCAACTCGTAGCCATCACCAACAATGCCTCTAGCACCCTGGCCCGCGCGGCCGGCCTGGTCCTGCCGCTGGTGGCGGGCGCGGAAACCGCGATTTCAACGAAAACGTATGTCAATACCCTGGCGGTGCTTTACCTGATGGCCCGGAGACTGCAATCGGTCCGCGCGCTGTCGGATGGACTGGACCGGCTGGAACGGGCAGCGGCGGCCATGGCGCGCGTTGACCGCCCGGCCGTCGAGCGGGCCGCGGTTCTGCTGGCCAGGGCCGGCGCGATCCACGTCGTGGCGCGGGGAGCGGCCGTGGCGGCGGCCCGGCAGACG
The DNA here is from genome assembly GCA_964630555.1 of uncultured Verrucomicrobiota bacterium. Lineage (GTDB taxonomy): Bacteria > Verrucomicrobiota > Kiritimatiellia > JAAZAB01 > JAAZAB01 > JAHIJO01. The sequence continues at coordinate 10,012 of CAZVVD010000035.1, forward strand.
GCGTTAACCTTGATCGAGGGCGCCCGGGTCGCGGCCTCCGCTTACACCGGCGGCGCCTTCCGCCACGGTCCTTTCGAATTGGCCGACCAGCGTCTGCATGGCATTGTGTTCATCCCGCAAGGACCAACCCGGCAGCTGCTTGCCGCCTTGGCCGCGGACCTGCTGGCCAAAGGAGGCCGGGTCGTTGTGATCGCCGATGCCGCCCTCGATCTCAAAGGCCCGTCGCTGGTGACGATCAGAATCCCGGCTTGCGGGGAGGGCTTGTTTCCAATCGTGGCCGCCGCCAGCCATGCCCGGTTGCTGATAGCGCTGGCCGCGGCGCGGGGAATGGAAGCCGGGCGTTTTCGCCACGGCAGCAAGATCACGGTTCGGGAATAGCGCCCTCGCCGGGATATGCTTTCGGGCTGAAAAACCATTGCCAACCCCCCCCCCCGCATGTTATCGGATGGTTAGGCCAAAAGGACGCCTCCTGAAATGGATGCCATGGTTGCCTTGCTGATATCGGTCGGAATGGTCCTGGGCATTTCCTTCCTGTGCTCGCTGACCGAAGCCTGTTTTCTGAGCACGTCTTCGGTGGATCTCGCGGCCATGGCCGAGAAGTTCCCGCGCCGGGTCGGCGTGTTCCGCCAACTCAAGGAATCTCCGGAAAAACCGATCGCGGCCATCCTGATCATCAATAACCTGGCAAATATCGTCGGGGCCGCCCTGGCGGGTATGTTCTTCAGCGCGATCTTCGGGCACAAGTGGATCGGCGTGTTTTCGTTCCTGCTGGCGCTGGCCATCATCCAGTGGGCCGAGTACCTTCCCAAGACCCTCGGCGTGATCTACAAGCGCTCGCTGGCCGTCCTGCTCGTCCTGCCGCTGGCATTCCTCACCCGTGCGCTCGCTCCGCTGATTTTCGTCCTGCAGTTGGTCAACCTGCCGTTCAACCGCCGGCGGCGGAAACCCTCGGCCCCGGATACCCTGAACGATCTCGTTCTGCTGGCCCGCTCGGCCTCGGTCGACCGGCTGATCTCGCGCGAGCAGGAGGCGATTGTCGCCCGCAGCATCAAGCTCTCCCAGACCCGGGTGCGGGATATCATGGTGGCGCGTAATGAAATCAAGTTCCTCTCCTCGCGCATGTCCATGGTCGAGGCCTTGATCGAAGCCCACATCCACCACCATACCCGTTACCTGCTGGTGGACGGCGGCGACCTCGACCGCGTCCTGGGGTTCGTGAACGTGAAGGATATTGTCAGCGCCTTGCAGATCAATCCTGCCGATCCTTCCCTCAACGGCATCATGCGGCCGGTGCCGGAGGTCCGCGACGATCAGCCCGCCACCGCCCTCCTCAGAAACTTGAGCAAGGGCTACCAGCACATCGCGGTGGTCAAGAACATCGCCGGCCGGACCGTCGGCCTGGTGACCCTGGAGGACGTCATCGAGGCCATTGTCGGCAATCTCGAGGACGAGTACGATGTATTGCCCGACTACGTCTTCCGCATCGCCGAGGGGCGCTTCCTGGCCGGGGGCGGCATCAGCGTGAAAGCGCTCAAGGACAAGACGCGGTTGGATTTGCCGGACGAACCGTCCGCTTTGGACGACTGGCTGTGCGGCCTGATCCCGGCCGACCCGGCCGTCGAGCAGAAAATCCCATACCGGGGGCTGGTGTTCACTATCCGCAAGATCCGACGCTCGAAAATCCACGAGGTGATTATGGAGCGGAAGCCGGCGTCCAATCCGCCGACCGGCGTCACGCCGGCCGGGCTGGCATAAACGGCGAGTAGGAGCGCGATGAATAAACCGTCCAAAGCCGCCATGATGCTGTCGGCGTTCATGGCGCCGGGGGCGGGGCAGTTCCTTCAACGGCGCTGGACGGCCGGTTCGCTCTTCCTTGCCGCGTTCCTGCTGTGTTTCATCGTCCTGCTAGTCGAAATCCTGCGGCCCATGGTCGCGAATATCCTGATCAGCATTGAATGGGCGGCGCGAAATACGAAGGCGCCCTTGGTCGAGTTCCGGACGGCCCGGATCCTGGGTTGGCTGGGCGCTTCGCTGGGCGTCTACCTGACCGGCCTGTTCGACACTTGGGCGGCGCACCGGCGCCAAGGCCGGGAGTGGGCCCGGCAGCACTCGCGTTTGCGAGCGCCGCCGATGCCGAAAGAACCATGCGTTGGCCCTATGCCGTAGAAAAACGGGCATGAACTGTTTCACGCCAAGTCGCCAAGAAAACAATATTTTTTCTTTGCGCCTTGGCGTCTTTGCGTGAAGTGATCTTTTTTTTGTGGCTGCGGATTGGAAGCTGTTGCAGCGCGAATCCATGGACATCATTGAAACCGATTTCCTGGTCATCGGCAGCGGCATCGCCGGGCTGATGTCCGCGATCCACCTGGCCGCCCATGGCCGGGTCTGCGTGCTGACCAAGAAGGACAGCGCCGAGAGCAACACCAACTACGCCCAGGGCGGCATCGCCTGCGTGGTGGCCTCCGACGACAGCTTCGAGGCGCACGTCCGGGACACCCTCACAGCCGGCGCCGGCCTCTGCGACGAGTCCGTCGTGCGCGCCATCATCAGCGCCGGCCCGGCGCGTGTCGCCGAGCTGGAGCGGCTCGGACTCAAGTTCGCCGAGCTGGACCGGCCCGGGGCCTCAGGCTACGACCTCGGCCGCGAGGGCGGCCACTCCCGGCGGCGCGTCCTGCACTGCGGCGATATCACCGGACGGGAGGTGGAGCGCATCCTCCTCGACCGGGCGCGCGCCCTGCCGGGCGTCTCCATCGTCGAGCACTGCATGGTAATTGACCTCGTGACCACCGGCTGGCTCGGGCTTTCCGGACCGAACCGCTGTGTGGGCTGTTACTTCCTCAACCAGGCCAGCGGCGAAATCGGGGCCGTCCGCGCCCCCTGGACCGTGCTGGCCACCGGCGGGGGAGGGAAAGTCTACCTTTACACCAGCAACCCGGACATCGCCACCGGCGACGGGATCGCCCTGGCCTGGCGCGCAGGGGCGCCCATCAAGAACCTGGAGTTCATCCAGTTCCATCCCACCTGCCTGTACCACCCGCAGGCCAAATCGTTCCTGATCAGCGAGGCCGTCCGCGGCGAGGGCGCCGTGCTGGTGAACACCCAGGGCGACCGGTTCATGGACCAGGTCGATCCCCGGGGGTCGCTGGCGCCCCGGGACATCGTGGCCCGGGCCATTGACCGCGAGATGAAGGCCAGCGGGGCGCCTTGCGTCTACCTCGATATCCGCGCGCAGCCGAAAAGATTTCTCCAGCGCCGCTTCCCCAACATCTACCGGACCTGCCTTCAGTTCGGCACCGACATGGCCAAGGACCTCATTCCCGTCGTCCCCGCCGCGCACTTTTTCTGCGGAGGGGTCGAGGCCGGCGTCGACGGCGTGACTGGCCTCCCGGGGCTCCTGGCCTGCGGCGAGGTGGCCTGCACCGGCCTGCACGGGGCCAACCGGCTGGCCAGCAACTCGCTGCTCGAGGCCCTGGTCTGCGCCCACGCCATGGCCCAGGCCGTCGGCGCCCTGCCGCGCCCGGAACTCACGGCGGTCATTCCCCCGTGGGAAAAAGGGGCGGCCGTGCCCAGCGATGAAACCGTGGTCATCGCCCACAACTGGAGCGAAGTGCGCACCTGCATGTGGGACTACGTGGGCATCGTGCGGACCAACAAGCGGCTCGAGCGCGCCCTGCGGCGCATCCGCAACCTGCGCCTGGAGATCCAGCAGTATTTTTACGATTACCTCGTCACCACCGACCTGCTCGAGCTCCGCAATATCGCGGCGGTCGGCGAACTGATTATCCGCTCCGCCCGGCGGCGCCAGGAAAGCCGCGGCCTGCATTACACCCTCGATTATCCCGGCAAGCTGCCGGAGGCGAAGGACACTGTCATCCACGATCAGCCCGGAGGCAGGATTGCGGATAAAGCGACCTGATTGGGAAATACATTCCAATCGCGTTATTCGCGGGAAAAACAATGCATAAGCTGACGAAAGACGACGCGATCAAGACCATCCAGCACCGTCGGTCCCAGATCCAGGCGATCCTCCGCCAGAACATCCCCGCCCGCGACCTCGGCCGCAAGCTCGTCCGCGAGCTGGAGGAGCACATGCTCTGCGGACTCTTGAGCGACACCGAGCTGGGCATGCTCTCGGCGGACTACCTCAACGACATTGTCGAGCACGGCTGGTGGTCGGAAGTCGGCCGCATGCGCCTGCGGAAACTGATGGGATAAGATTCGCGAAGACTACTACCGCGGATCACGCAGCCTGCCCGAGCGTCGGCCAGGGATGGGCGCGGATACGGGGAGACAATAATAGAGGAATTTGAAGCTGAAAAAAGCATTTAAACTACGAAATGCGCAAAAGACGAGAAAGTAAAGATATGAATATCATGTTGATCCGCGGCCATCAGCGCTATCCGCGGTAAAATAGTTACTGGAGCGCTTCATCCTGTGTACCCTGTCTATCCCTGTTAAATTCTGTCCTAGTCGAGAGATCGTCCGGCCATATCCTCCTCCTCCAGCCCCAGGTAATGCCCCAGTTCGTGCAGGTAGGTCGTGCGGACCTCCTGCCGATAACGCGCCTTATCCGGCCGGGTGTTTTCCCAGATATTCTCCAGGAAAAGGACGATGTGCGGGGGCGTCGGCTCGCTGGCCTCGCCGTCCCGCATCGAGGGCCCCTCGAACAGCCCGAGGGTATCGGGCTCGATCCCCTGGTCAACCAGGGCTTTCCCCGGCCGCTTCTCGACCAGCACGGGCAGAGCATGGGCCTTCTCCCGCACATCCCGGGGCAGGCTGCGCAGCAGGGCCTCGACCTCGTCAAGGGCCGTCCGGCTGAGCCATGTCCAGTGATCGCTCATGGCTATTCCACACTTACAGGCAATAAGACAAGCTGTTCATTTCTCGCTATCGGTTTGCTTGGAACGTCTTGCCTCGTCCTCTGCCCGCCATATCTCGATTGTTTTCGCATTCTCCAACCGAAACCTTTCGATAAATTTCACAAGCTTATCAAGCGCTGAAAAAGAGCGGCTGTCAGGATAATCTTTTTTGAACGCGTCTATCCAATGCTTCCGTTCTTCCCAGTTCCTCGGGTTCACGCATTGACGGATCTCCTCGAATCTGGCCTCCTCCTCAATCAGTGTTCCAGGGTACTTCGTATATATCTCACGATATATTTTCTGTGCTTCGGGATAGTCATAGCTGGGTCCGGGGGGTAGTAACAATGCCTCAACGTAGAGGTCATAGGTCTTCTTCCCTGCTATATCGCCCGTTTGCGGCTTCACCGTTAATACCAATGCCTTTCCGAAGAGGTAATATGCTTCTTTGGGGCCTCGGGGACGCTTATCCCCGAACTCCTCGATTTTCTTGTCTGCGTCCTTCCTCATGTCCGGGACGAGATGAAGATTGCCGCGGGACAGGATCAGAAGCCCCTTTGCGTGCATCATCATATCGCACGGATCCAGTCCTTTGCCCAGATCGCCGGGAAAGAACCTGTGTTTCATATCCTCCGGTTCGTCCTTGGTTTTGCGAAAGTACTCTATTTTGTCCTCATGCTTGCAAATCATGCCGTCGCCTATCCGACAGAAGCACGAGAAGCCAATCAGTCTGCCGATACCGCTGGTCATGACGGAGCATATCTGTGCCCCCCGCGTAATATCTCCAAAAAGCACTCGATTAGCCCATGGCTGTATCAACTCGTTGTATCTCCGGTAACCGGCTCTGATCACCAAGGAGGTATATACCTGTTTCATGGCATCCGCGCCCGGAACGAACTCGTAGACCGCGCTGTCACTTCCGGAACTAACATCCACCACCGCTATTAGAATCCGCCCCCCCCAGGGGTCGGCTATGTGCTTCCAAATGCGACTGAACTTTTTCAGAGGCTGTTCCTTGACCGACGCCTTGGATGACATGATGAGGCGGCTTGTCCGCGTCGCTGGATCCGCTTCAAACAGCGATTCACCTCCATATTGCGCGTAAATCTTACCCTTCAGCACATCGATGTCGCCGCCCGTGTCGGATGGAAATCCGTTCTCCTCGGAAAAGAGCCAGGGCTTGCCGCCGTCCAAGATCACGACCCCCTTGTTGCATACCGCGTAAATCTTTCCGTTTTCGATGACGGCCTTACCGTCCAATTCCACGCCCAGTCCCTTGCCGCATGGCACGATGGACTTTAGGGCAAGGGTCGCCGGATCCAGGTAGATGATACCGTCTTTACACACGACCAGCGCCGCATCCGGTTGAATGGCCAGCGCCCGCGCATCGCTCAGCAAAGGAACTTCTTTGTCAGACAGCAGCGTGACAGCCCTATAGTCACTTTTGGCTTCGGAACTCACAGCCAACTCCGGGTGACGCCCACGGAAAGCCGCCAATGACTGCTGGTGAAACCGGAACCATTTGCCGTTTTTATACTTCTTGGAGGCTGCACAGATTCTGGTCATGAGACTGTCAGCCTCGTTGATCTTCCCGGCCTTTTCGAGCCAATAAAGCGCGCTACCGGTGCCGAACTCCTCGCCGGCGGCAAACCAGTTGAGGTCGCCGTATAATTCTCGGTCCAGGACTGCATTGTAGATACGTTCCACATGTTCGGCCTTGAAGTCGGCGTTTTCCTTGTCGCCGGCTGCATATCGGACTTCACGATTTTGAAACAAAATGGACGGGAGGCTGTATTCCACCAACAGCGGCATGATCCATTGGCTGTCGTTATATTCACCGCTCTTACCGGGAAGCTCCTGGAGAAAAGAGCGTTCGAAGTTCTCAAATTTCTGCCGACGCTCGGCATAGTCCGGGGGATCTTTCCACTTCAGAGCGTAATAGAGGAGTCCGCGCTCGCCCGTCACGCGAAGCTTGATATTGTCCTGGGCCGCCAATCCATGGAACATCGCCAGCAGCAAAGCGCCGGCATCTTTTCGATGAGACCAACGTTTGTCGTCGAGAAACCGGTCGATCAACGCGTCGGAGGCGTAAATCTGGATGCCCGGAAGCGATGTGTAATTCGGCCAAGGGATGCGGACCGACAAGACATTCAACTCAATGAAGGCGGTAACGGCGTTGGATAAACTGCCGACCGCCTCCGTATAATCGTTCGGCCAGAACTCCGGCTGCGCCAGGTAGAAGGCCAGCAGGCGCGCATAGGGCTCGCCGCCCTTGGTCTTGAGAATCTCTCTGCATTCCCCGAGTGCATTCTGTTTTGCCGAAGCGTCCGGCCATAACAAGGGCTCGGAAAGGGAGCGCAGCAGGTAATCCGCATAGGCAGCCCGGTCGACCGATTTCAAGAAGTCCAAGGTTCGCCTGAACAGGGGGCGCCCTTCGTTTCCGACAAATTCATTCAAGGCTTTGCCTGACAAGTCTTTGGGATGCAAAAGACGCGGCAAATACGCGAGGGCTTTCTCGGCGTCGGGTCCATATTTGAACTTGTTGTCATGTGCCCAGTGATCCACGAGTTGGCTTATCGCTGCCAGTCTGCGCCGGGCCAGGTCTTCGTTGATCCCTTTCCACAAATCCGGCTCGATGGCGGTGATAAACGTAACTGTGTAGGCGTCGCAATCCGGCGCCAGCGCCATGGCCGCTTCCATGGCGGCATCGGCATCGAAGCGCGTGGACGCTGCTGCCGCCTGTTCCATGAGCATATCGGCTTCGCGGCGAGAATCCATGGGGCCGGCTTTGTCCAAGCCCACCTTCCGGGCGATTGAGGACGCCGCCTCCCGGCAGAGCCCGGCGACATCATCCAAGCGTTTTTCGATCCGAAACGAATCGATTGTCTGCCCGTTACGCCGGCAACGAAATCCAACCAGCAGCGTGCTTTCTTTCCCCCGGCGCACTTCGAATTCCCCATCGACCACAAGGGTCGAGGCCGCCAGCGCCTCGGGGAGGCCCGTGACCAGCGCGCGCTCGGCAGATAGATCGGCCGTCTTGGCGCGTTCAACCAGGACCACCCCGGGCAAGGCCGACAACTGGTATTCCAAGCCGGCTTGAATCGACTGCGAAAGGTGATCCCAGCGCTTGGAGGGTTCCAAGCTCTTGAAGTTGAGCACGCCGACGAGTCGCATGTCTTTCGGCTCACGCGTGATGGCCGACAGCCGCGTAATGACTTTGTCCGCGAGCGCGCCGGCAAGCCTTTCGCATTCCCCCGCCGAGGGAGAAGGGAGGGTGATATCCATTACCTTGATGCCGTACCAAGCATCCACGAGCCGCACGCGAAGAAGCGGTTTATTGGTCGCAACCTTGACGCTCTCCAAGAAGCAAAAGGCGTCTGCGGTCAGGATGCGGCCAGCCCGGACCGCCTCGCTGGGATCAATTTCTCCCGCTGACGTTAGGCCGATTCGCTGTTCCTTGAGCAGCTTAGCAATATTCTCGCGTTCAAGAAGCGTGACGTTCTTCTGTTCATGAAGTTTCAAGCAGAACAGGTCCATAACGGCGCCTGGCGCCTTTTGCTCCGGACCGGCATCGAGCACCGCCAGGCGCTTAACGCCAATGTCCGCCCCCCATGCTCCCGATGCGCGAAGAGAGAAAACGAGCATAACGATCAGCATGGCCGGGTTGGTTCGGATCTGCCGGCGCATGGATGAGAACGGAAGGGGTGCGATATGAATCATGGCTATATCTCGTAAGAATGCTTAGACACGAAGAAGTTTACCCGAAAGAATGGGTGTAAGACAAACCCGTTTTTTTGCATAAAATATTTCGTGAAATATTTCGTTGACGGGCGATTGGAATCAGCGTAAAAATATATATATCAAGAAGGTTCTCGGTCCTTGGCATAGGGCATGGCAATGCACTCTTCCATGTTCTTCAAACGAATCACCTGTTTTATCGGGTATTTTTGCGCCAGTCTGGCATGGGCCGGAGAGCCTTCCGTTTCCATAACTGCCCAGGAGCCCTGGGCGGATGTCTGGGCCGGAAAGGAATGCGCCTGGCATTTCGCGGTGGCATCGGATGAGGCGCTGACGGGACGCGCCGGTTGGCAGTTGTCCTGCGGCGACCGGACGCTCGCCCGGCAGGAACGGGCGATCGCGCCCGGACCGGGACAGCCGGAATCACTGGAAGTGCGTCTCCAGATGCCGGAGGTGAAGGAGGGGGTCGTTCTTGCCGCCGTGCTGACGGTTTCCGTCATGGAAGCCGAATCCGGGAAAGCGGTGGCCACCCTGCGGAAAAACATCTGGATTTATCCGGCCAATCCTTTTGCGGACCGCGGCGAGTGGCTCAAGAAACTCGATATCCGGTTGTTTGATCCCGAGAAGAAGACCGCGGACTGTTTCGAGAAAGCCGGCCTGCCGTTCAAGCGCTTTGCGAATATTGAGGCGCTGTCGGAAATCAAAGCGGGCGTGATCCTCGTGGGGGAGGGGGTGTCCTTCGGCGATTACAAGGGTCTGCCGGAACTCCTCTTCAAGGCGGCGGCCCGGGGTGTGCCGGTATTGTGCCTGGCACCGTCCGGTGGAAGCCTTCCCTTGCCGGGCGCCAGCGAGAACGGGATGCCGGTTCCGCGGAGGATGCTGTTCCAGCGCAATGAAATCATCGCTAAGCTGGATAAACGGCTCGATGCGGTCGGCTGGCAGCCGGATGGCGCGATCGCCGCCACGACGCTGGCCTTACGCAGCGCGCGGGGGCTGATCATGGGCGAGGTCGAAAAGGGCGGCGCCGGCTGGCCCTGGCTGGAAATGACGTTCGACGATCAGCGCGGGAGATTGATTATTTGCCATTTTGCCATGATTGATAAGTGGGACGCCGGGCCTGCGCCGAGTTTTCTCCTGGCCAAGATCCTGGACTATCTGGCGGCACGTGACCACGAACCGAATTCGAATTAGTAGCGTATCCACTTGGAAGCGCTATATAAACAAGGAATAGATCCGCAGAAGTTTTTAACCACAGATAACGCGGATGGGCACGGATATTGGAAATCAACAAAGATGGGTTTTTATCCGTGAAATCAGTGAAATCCGCGGTTATATTTCGTCAAATGCGGGCAATAGACCGAATTAGAGGCATTAACCCACAAGGAGGCGTGTCATGAAACAGCGGACAGTATTCAGCGGAGTGGTCATGGCGGCTATGTTGATGGTTGGCTTGGCGGCATCGGCGGCCGAGGAAATGCCCAAGGCGCCGGCGGACAAGCCGGCGGCGGTCTATCCGACCGCCATTTTCGCGTTCCAGGAACGCGGGTCCGGGGTCAAGGATTACGGCGCCAAGGCGGCGGATATTCTCTTCGCGTCCCTGGCGGCCAATCCGGCCCTGTACCTCGTGGACCGGGCGGACATGCAGAAAACGATCCAGGAGCACGAACTGAATCTGTCCGGCGTGGTGACTCCGGATCAAGCCGTTCAGATCGGAAAATTGACCGGGGCCAAAATCATCGTGACGGGATCCGTGGTGGACGCGGATAAAACCATCTATGTGATCGCCAAGATCATCGGCACGGAAACTAGCCGTGTCCTGGGGGCGTCGGTCCAGGGGCGATCGAGCGACGATATTGCCCCCCTGGTCGAAAGGCTGGCGGGCCAGGTGGCGGACGTCATCACCAAGCAGGCCGACCAACTGGTGGCCAAGGAAGTCAAGATGGAGGACCGCATTGCCGCCCTGAAAAAACAGTTGGGCGACGCCAAGCGCCCAGTGGTGGCGGTGCATGTGTCGGAACGGCATGTCGGCCAGGCCACGATCGATCCGGCCGCCGAGACGGAACTGATCCTGTTCTGCAAGGAAACCGGGTTTGAGGTGATGGACAAGATGGCGGATGCCAAGAAAGCCGACATCCGGATAGAAGGGGAAGGGTTCAGCGAGTTTGCTATGCGCCACGGAAACCTGGTGAGCGTCAAGGCCCGCCTGGAAGTCAAGGCCATCGACCCGGCGACCGACAAGGTGGTTGTCATGGACCGCCAGACGGCGGTGGTGGTGGACCTGACCGAGCAGATTGCCGGCAAGGCCGCGCTTCAAAAGGCCGCCGCCGAGATCGCCGAGCGCCTCTTGCCTAAGCTCGTGCAGAAGTAGGCGGGTAGGTTGCTCGTCATTCCGATATGACAGTCCGGAAGATATTTGTATCGACGGCAACGGCGTTGGTCCTATGTCTTTCAGAGCTGTACGCGGAATCCAACACCCATCTCGCCGTATCCGCCCCCGTGCGGGTCGCGGTGTTGTCCGCCAAGAAGTCGAACCAGGCGGCGCCCGTGGCCGACCTTCTTTGCCTTGCCGTTTCGACAACCCCCGGCTTGGCCCTCCTCGAACGGGAGAAAGTGGACGCGTTGCTTGCCGAACATCGGCTGGGCCTGCTGGCCGAAGGGCTGGGGGATCGGGAATCGCTGGTCAAAGCCGGCCGCTTGCTGGATGCCGAGGCGATCCTGGTGCTTGACACCTCAACCAATGCGGCCGCCGGGGACCAGTATGTCTCAATCGTCTATACATTGACCGAGCCTCAATGCGGATTGAAGTTGCTGACCGAAACGCTCAGCGTTGACAAAAGCAAGCCGGACATCGAGCCGAAAGTTGCTTTTATCATGGAACGGATTCTACCGAGGCTCAAACGGCTTCGTCAACAAGGGGAGGTTTTCACGCTGGTCGGGCTGATGCCTCCCGTGAGCCGGCAGAGGGATTCCCGGTTCGACTGGATCGCGAATGCTCTGGGGCAAGGAATGGCCACGCGCCTGGCGGCCTATCCATCCATTGCCCTGGTTGACCGTGACCACACCCAGGCCCTTATCAAGGAACGAACCCTGGTGGGGGATTTGCCGCAAGCAGTTTTGGCGGCCGGGCTGGTTGTGGAATCCTCGTATGAAACAACGGGCGGCGACGCGCTTCAGGTGTTTTTGACCGGGCGCCGCAACGGCCAGATCGTTTTAGATGAGCGTGTCAACGGTTCCATCGACCGGTTTAGCGACTTGCTGGACAACTGCGTGCGCTGTGTCGCCAACGCTGTCGCCGCTCAGCGAGTCGCCAACCCCATGCACCCGCTCAAGGAAGCCGAATTGCTCATTGCCGCCGGACAAGCCTATGCGGCCGTGGCGCTTTTACCCCGAAACATGGAGGGGACGCCGGAGGAGCAGGCCTTGTTTGCCGTCCTTTCCGCGAGACTTCACCAGTTCGCCATCAACCCGCCGGCCTACCCGGGGCGTCCGATCTTCCTGGACAATATTGGTCCGGACACGATCCTGGCGGCGTTCCAGTACTACTATCGGCAGATCAATGCCGTCCAGCTGCCGCCCAGGCCGATGATCGCTTTTATTTCCGAACGTTGCATTGAACTTGGAAAGGGTTCGTCCCTGGACAAGGCCATGAACGAAATCAAGGTTTTGCTCCCGAGCCTGATCCCGCTGGTCCGGTATGATATCTCGCATCAACAGTTCCTTCACCATGTGGCCACGATGCTTCCGTTGCTTCGGGATGACTACCGGGTGTGCCAGCAGTGCTTGGCCTTGGCGCGGCGCACCCAGACGCCGGCACAGGTTGCGGAATGGTCGGCCCTGGCTTCCCAGATGGCGGTGCTGTTCTGGGATGTTTACCGTAAGGTTAATGCGGCGGCGTGCGACGTGTATCTTGCCTGTGGAGCGAAGGTGCCGATTAATTTCCTCGATATGAGAGTGGAGGATCACAAGGAGCTTTCCAGAAAAGTCATGGATTCGGTATGGGGCTACTATCAGAAGAACCCATCCGCGGGCGTCAGCATGGCTTTCGGCGAGGCAAATCAGATGTGCAATCGGTTGTCCTTGTTGTTCCCCGATATGCCTGCGGATACTCTTGCGGGATATCGCCTGGCATGGCTGGACCAAATGCGCCAACATCCCTGCGCCCTGGTGCGGTGCGCGGCCGAAGGAACCACCGCCTGGTTCTATGTCAACAAGGGACCGCGCCAGGATAAGGCCAAGGCCCGTCAACATTTTGATCGCATGTGGACGATATTCGAGAAGGAACTCCAGAACAGTCTGCCGACGCCGCCGAATGAGTGGGTGAGCGCTACCCGAAGTTTTAATGGTTCGTTCTATTACCTGGGAGAGGCCATATTATCCACCCAGGAACAGCGGACGAATATCTGCAAAATAGCTCGCATTCATGAAATGGCCAAAGAGTATCAATGGGCGGCGGAAACCTACGCCATGGCGGGCGAAAAAAGCAAGGCCGCACAAGCCCGCGAAACTCATAAGGAACGCCAGGCCGCCCAGCGCGTCATGTCCAATCTTCCTCCGTTAACATCCCGACTTCCTGAGAAACTGGATTCCTGCCTCACACGGCGCTTGCTCACGCGAAGCGATGGGGTGGCGGCCGGTTTATGCCCGTTTGCCCGCCTTGTTCCCGGCGATATCTATTTCGGTATTGCCACTTGTTCCGGCCAGGTCATACGCGTATCTCTGCAAACGCTGCTGCCCGAACCGATTGTCAATGTCTTTCCACAGATGCCCCCGGGAAAGAATGCGCCGGGTCTGGGCGCGTTCGCCCTGGTCGGCCGTACCGTGTATTGCGCCACCCGCAGCGGCATTATCGGCAAGCTGGACGACCGCATGGTGATGACCGCGGATGAGGCCTCGGGATGGGCGCCTTGGGGTCATATCTATGATCTCAAGCCGTTGGACGGAAAACTATTTGCCCTCATTTCTGCGGATCGCAATGTCTATCATGAGCCCACCGGTCTTGCGGAATGCGACATCCAAACAGGGCGTTGCCACCTGCTGGCTTGGCAAGCCACGACAGATCACTACCGATCCGACGTGGATGGCTTGCATATTTTAAGCATCGTCCCCGACCCTGAGCGGAAAAGCCTCTGGGTTTCTATCAATGATTTTATAGACGCGCAAAAAGGCTATGGATATTCATACAAAGCGTGGAAGTTACAATACGATCCTTCAACACGTCAAGTCATTGACGTGATTCCCGGCTTTGCCACGTTTTCGAAGTATGCTTCCTGGCCGTGGTTTTTCCAATACGGGAACATCCCGACCTCGCTTCTGAATCTACGGACAAAAGTCGTCTGTACCTCGTTCTCAGCGCTGTGGCCGATTGCTGAATTGCGCAGTTATGGAGATTGCTTCACGGCCATTGTGGCATCCCCGGACATCGTCGGCCTGGATTCCTCGGGAGCCGTCCGACTTGCCCGTTTCGGCGGTCGCCGGCCGGAGCGATTGCCCGGCGCGTTGTTCGGGTCATCCCCGGATCAAGCGGCCGTTGACATCATGATGGCGCCCCAGGGCCTCCTGGTTCTGACCACGAATTCGCTCTATCTTCTGGAAGACTTTCGCGACGCCCCGGCAGCGCGTGGGCAATTGGAAGACGCGGTTTTCACCCCGAAAGCCGCGCCGGATAGCGCGGCCGCCCAGGCGTGGTCCAAGCGGTGCAATCAAACCGAAGCGTTCTGGAAAACCGGTCCTGGCGCGACCTGGCTCCGGGAGCGCTCTCTGGAGACGCCGACCAACTTGGTCCTGGATTGCGGCAACGGGACAAGCATGGACTTCGTCTGGCTCGCGCCGCTCAAGATGTGGGTGGGCAGGACTGAGGTGACGCGGAGCCAGTTTCAGAGTGAGGGGGGGCGGGGGGATCAGGGGGCGGGGGAGGACGCGCAGGCGGATCTGCCGATGGCGGGGATCGGGTATGGCGACTGGACCCGGTATTGCGCCGGACTTCAATCCAACCACGCCGCCCAGTTGCCGCCGGGTTATGAGATCAGAATGCCGACGGAACAAGAATGGCAGATGTGCGCGCGTTGCGGCGACCAACGGACCTACCCCTGGGGCAACGAATGGCCGCCACCCGCGGGCAATTATGGGGACAAGGGAAATTACCGTGGCGGCGTGAGTCGTCTTTGCCCGGTCTCGAAGAGCGGGACGAATTCGTGGGGACTTCTGGGTATGGGTGGCAACGTGGCGGAGTTCTGTTCTTCGCAAAATACATGCGGCGGCTCCGCTGTTGACAGTCACTCCAATCGACTGGCCATATCGTATTCTGCCCCCGTGTTCCGGCCGCGCGATGTTGACTGGATCGGCGTACGCCTCGTTATCGGTCCGCGGCTGAAGTGAGAGCGGCGGTTGCGCGGTTCGCCCAGTTGGCCCTTGTGGCCTGTGTTGAATTGAATCACGAAATGCCTTGCATCAGGAAAACCGCTATGTCGCGATGGCCCATGGAGTTGGCCGCATTCCTGCTCATGTTATGGGTCCCTTTCTGTCCCCGGGTGGCGTCCGGCGCCCCGGCCGGGGAGGGCGCCGTCCGGCTGGCAATCGTGCCGGTCGGTCCCACCAATAGTCCCGTCTGGGCCCTGGCGGATCTCCTGGGATTGCAGTTCACGAACGAATCGGCGGTCATCCTGGTGGACCGGACCGAGGTGGACAAGATTCGGGCGGAACAACGGATCGGCCTGGCCAATTCGTCGGCTCTATTTTCCCGGGAAACGGTTCAAGCCGGCAAGGTGCTGGGGGCGGATGGGTTCCTGATGTTGGAACAACGGCCGGGCAAAACCGGGGAAACAGCGTCCTGTCGTTTTAGCCTGCTGGAAACCCGGTACGGGCTGAAAAAGTTCGACCGCATCATGCCGCTCGATCGGCCGGCGGCGAGCAGCGCGAAAATGATTGCCGACCAGGTGGGGCCGGCCCTGGCGTTCTTGACCCAGACCGGCGGCGTCATGCGGGTGATTGGCGTCCTGGACTTCAAGAGCCGGGAGTTGAATCCGAGATGGAATGCATGGGGGGAAACATTACGGGTTGGGTTGGAACTTGAGCTGGGCCGCTATCCGACCTTGGTTGTCGCCGAACGGCGCCGGGTCACCGAATTGATGCAGGAGCGCGAACTGGTGTGGGATATCCCCGAATCTCTGCAATCGTCGGCGGTCCTGATAGAGGGCGCGTTCGAGTTCGCGACCACCAGTAACCGGGACATGTTGACCGTGCATCCGTGCCTTATCCTGAAGGAAGGCCGATGCGAGTGCAAGACCGTGGCGGGATCAACCAATGATATGGGCGGTATGATCCGGGCGTTGGCACGCTCGGTCGCTGAAACGTTAAGGGCCGGCGCTGAAATGGTCCCCCTCCCAAGGTTGGCTGAGATAAACACGCTCGATGGCAACGGTCGTCGGGATGTGGCCCTGGCGTTGATGCCGATGGCACTTGCGGAGGGAAGTGACCGCCGTCAGTTTCTGTATCGTTTAGCGAGGGAAACTTTGGCTAAGTCCATGCGGGATCAGTGTTTTTGCGTAGCCACCTATTTGCTCGTTGATGAGGCTGACGACGGCTTGTTTTCAGAAACGTATCGACGGTTTATCGCGACCCTGGCTTTGCAGGCAGAACTGAAACGATTGGCGGGAATTGTTTCCCCCACGGAAACTGCCGATCATGAGTTGAGATTGACCGTGGACTTGCTCAGTCTGGCAAGATTCAAGCATCTCGGATCGACGATGGGGGATTGGCAGCCGTTGGCGGACCTTGGTCAATTGCGTTCACTGGCCATGCAACGGGCGGATGCTGCCGGGAAAGAGGGGCGCCGGGCTGCCGCAGCAGCATGGACCGCCTTAGAAGGTCAAATGCGACCATGGATCCAGAAGGGATTATTCATGAAGTACCGGGCGGAAATGGAGGGGGCGAAAGCCTGTTCCGCCGGGCGGGATCCGGATATCTGGAATCCCGATCTCAATGCCCACTGGGCTCTTTCGACACAGGTCCTGGCCCTGGCGCTTGCGAAGTATACCAATTCGCCTTGTGACGGCGTTCGGCTCGCTTTCGGGGAACCGGGGTATCTCCTGGAGCGTCTGTTGCTGACTCAGCCCCAGATCCCGACGAATGAGATTGAGCGGGCCTATCTGGCCTATCTGGAGAACCTGGCCAAAGAAACCAACGCGCTGGTCCGGGCCTCGGCCCATAGGAGCGAAGCGCTTTTCTACAGCCGGCAGTCCCCGGCGTTCCGGAGCAGCGCAAAGGCGCGGGAGCATTTGGATCGCATGCTGCAGATTTATCACGAGGAATTGGAGCCGAACATGCCGCCGGCGCCCAATGAATGGGTGTCAGCCGAACGCGGCTATGGCGACGTGATCTACTGGGCCATGGAATCGCTGCTGTTTTCGGACAATCCCGCCGAAAACGCAAAATTACGAAAGGAATATCGCCTTCGCGAATCAGCCAGCAAGTTAGTTCAGAAGCGCGACTTTATCAGTGCCGCGCAGGTGTATGTCATTGAGGGTGAATTCAAAGGTGCGGAGGCGTTGCTCAAACAACATCATGCGACGAATGCGCTGATTTGGCTGTACAAGGAGCTTGGCCACAAGCTGGGCGATCACGAACCGGTTGCGAGCAATGCCAGTTTTAAAGCCGATCTGCTTGCGGACCGGGCGGCGATCCAGCAAATCGACGGCAAGTCGCTGGGCGTTTTCACGCAACTGGTATTGGGCGAGGGTCTGATCGGAATCGTCACAAAAGACTCTGCGACAGCTAAAGTAGGACTTGTGCGGCTCGATTCCCGTACGCTTCAGCCGCAGGCCTATCAGGTTTGCGAGGGACGCGATGTTATCTCCACCGACGTTCAAGCGGGAGAATTCTACGCGCTCACCTCGGACAAGAGAATATGGCGCTTTGCAAAAAACGGCGCCGTGTCGCTGGTTTATGACGGCTCCATCGAATGGAAGGAGCTGCGACCGGTTGCTATTGCGATTCTGGGCGATGAGTATTTTGTGGTTGTTCAAAACGGAAACACAGGCATTGACACGGGCCGCCTGGACGGCGGGGGCGTGCGAACGTTGAGTTCCCCCCATATCAAGGCGAATCGGAGAAGTGAACTGGATGGACTGAACATCTCCCAGTTAGTTGCCGATCGGAAACGTCAATGCCTGTGGGTGACCGCAAAGCAAGGAATAACAACCGTATTATATCGATATACTCCCAGGGATGGCACCCTGTTGAAACTATTTCGTTTTGAAGGCCATGGGTCTACCGGACAGGACTTTGCACTGCGTTGGGAGGGGCTCTGCCTGGCAGCGGGCCAAGACTTCATGGATCTGGACACGTTTCAGACAGTGTCTTATGAAAAGTTCGTCTGGCCGTATGTGAATGAACTGACATTGTGCGGCCGGAATCTGCTGATTGAATCCGCAGGGCAACTGCTGATGGTTCAGCCGGGAGACATCCGGCCGAAATCGTTGATGGCATTATGTTTTCCCGGCTCCACCGGACAAGTGCAGATTGCCGGAATGGCCCTGGCCGACCAGGGGCTGCTCTTGTTGACGAAAGCATCTCAACTCTATCGGGTCGCGGAGCTTAAGCGTGACCATGCGTGGGTTGCGTCCGCGCTGGGGGGAGTGATGGCAAAGGCCAAGCAAGAAACGCAGCGCCAGGCAAGAGAATATGATGAAAACCTCGCGTGGGCGACCCAGTGGTGGCAAGGCGACGCTGCCAAGAAGTGGCTTGCTGCCCGCGGACAATCCTCTCCGTCCAATCTGGTGTTTCATCTGGCGAATGGGATCGACACGTCATTTGTTTGGATTGACTCGCTGAAGATGTGGGTTGGCCAATATGAAGTCACCGCGCAGGAGTTCGGAGAACTCGACCGGCCGCATATCTCCTGCTTGTTGCGGTTTGACCCAACGTCCCGGTGCCCCGTGATCTTCAATAACTGGCGCGACCATGCCGGCTGCCTTGAGAATCAACTCAGTGCCCGGTTTGCCAAACAACTTCCGGAGGGTTATGTTTTTCGCCGGCCGACGGCTAACGAATGGATGGCTTTTGCGCGCTGCGGCACCCAGCGGAAGTATCCCTGGGGGGATGAGTGGCCGCCGAAATACGGCAATTACGGCCACGTCAATGGATATGAAGATGGATTTGAAGGCCTGGCGCCGGTAGAGCAGAGCGGCAGAAACGAGTGGGGATTGTACGGCGTCGGGGGTAATGCCTGGGAAGGGTGTTTGGACGGGAAAGGCCGTGGCGCTTCCTGCAAAGAATGGGTTCAAAATGCGCTCAGAATCGACCATAACGAGTTTGTGAGATCTCTTGATGCCTGTGCCGGGCTGCGGTTCGTCATCGGACGAAAGATTCCAGGGGAGATCCATTAGTCCCTGATCAATCAAGAAATATGAGCAAAACATGAGGGTCAGCCCTGCAACCAGGATTTACTGAGCTTCGCGTAAGTAATGGATACGATTATGGCCACGACAACTTGGACGCGGCAATACAGAAGCCAAGAGCGGCTGAGAGGCTCCGATGTGACGGAGACGTTTTTCCCAAGCGCCTGCCGAGGTCGTCCAGATCTTTGGGTGTACTGTTGGCCAGTGCGCGCTTGGCTTGAGTCCAGAAGAATTTTTCGGGATTGAGCTCCGGGGCGTAAGCGGGAAAACGTTCCGTGTGCAAACGGGAGTGTGCGCGGAGGAAGGCCTTGACCGCCGACTGCCTATGCATGGCTACCATCCCACAGCAACACAATGGGGCTGCGGAGATGGCGCAGCAAGGCTGCGTTGGATCCCCATCTCGAAGCCCAGAAAACGAATCCGTTCCCGCCTGATATCCACCCCCCTGGTTATTTCCTCGGTCAGATTCAACCCCATCTTCCCCATGAGCCAGCGGACCATCCGCAGCGGCCCATCGGTCTGCATCTTCGCCTTCCACGGCGCGCGGATCCGGAAAACGCTCGCAGGCGGGGGGGTGGGAGAAATCGGCCGCGGCGGCCTGATGTTGAGTCTGCCGCGGCGCGATTGGCATTGCAGGGCGACGCCGTTTGTATTATAAACCGACCGGTGGGCAGGCGGGGAGGGGAACGTGTTGCCGGCGGAGCGGGCCTGCATGAAAACCGAAAGCGTCATCATTCAGCGGGAAATGGCGGCGCCGGCCAGGTCGGCAATGGCGCGCTACGCGGACCTGATCGTAGGACGCCGGGGCTTCTGGGCCCTGCTCAAATACGAGCTGATCATGCTTTTCTGTCAGCGGACCCCCGGCGCCCTCGGTCTGCTCC
>CAZVVD010000036.1:0-11676 GCA_964630555.1 uncultured Verrucomicrobiota bacterium
GGCGGAATAGGCCATGCCGTTGTCGCGCAGGTAGTCGAAGCCGAACTCGCTGTTGGTGCCATAGGTGATGTCCCTGGCGTACTGGGCGCGGCGCTCCTCCGGGCCCATCGAGTTCTGGATGCAGCCGACGGTCAGGCCCAGGTACTGGTAGACCAGCCCCATCCACTGCGAGTCGCGCCGCGCCAGGTAGTCGTTGACGGTCACCAGGTGCACGTTTTGGCCGCCGAGGGCGTTGAGATACAGCGGCAGGGTGGCCACGAGGGTTTTGCCCTCGCCGGTGGCCATTTCGGTGATCTTGCCCTGGTGCAGAACAATGCCGCCGATGAGCTGGACGTCGAAGGGGACCATGTCCCAGACCAGCTCGTGATCGCAGACGGTGAAGGTCGTGCCCTGCAGGCGCCGGCAGGCGTTCTTGACGGTCGCAAAGGCCTCGAACAGGAGGCTGTCCATGGTGGCCCCGCCGGCGACCCGTTGCCGGAACTCGGCGGTCTTGGCCCGGAGGGCCTCGTCCGAGAGCGCCTGGTACTCGCGCTCCAGGGCGTTGATGCGCTCGACCATTGGCCACAGCTTCTTCAGGTCCCGCTGGTGCTTGGTGCCGATGATCTTCTTCATGATCCAGCGAAATGGCATAACAGCGGTGACAGTAGCACGCCGCCGGGGGCTTGTCAAAAAATGGTTTGGCGCCCATGACTCGATCCTTGGGGAATCTTTCACAGGGGGCCGGCGCAACGGCATGGCCTTCGACCTTTCCCTCCCCGCCTGGGGGATCACCCCCCTTCAATCTCTGCGCCCTCACTTTTCCGCAATTTTCTGATGACACTGTTCACCCGCCGGAGTACAGTCACCCCATCTGCCGGCCTGAGGGCAAGCGGGCGTGCCCGGCGGACGTGCCCTACGATTCGCAAGGCGCGAGCAGTCCGCCGCTCCGCGGCCGTGACAGATGCGAAGCCGCCGCCGAACGGCGACCCACATCGCGTTTTTGGGCTCAGCAGCGCAACCGGCCCGGCCGAAAACGTCTTCTGCATGAACGCGTTTGCTTTCATGAAGAAGGCAGGCAGGCCCCGGCGGAGTCAATCCGATAAAACGGACATTTTGTGCCATGAAAGCTCAAGCCAGGTTGGAAAATCCGCCACGCTTTCCCCGGTGGTGCGCCCACCGCGGTCTGAGCCAGGCCTGTCCCGAAAACACCCTGCCGGCCTTCGGCGCCGCCCTGGCCGCCGGCGCCGAGGAACTCGAATTCGACCTGTGGAGCAGCCGCGATGGCGTGGCCGTGGTCTGCCACGATGAAACGCTGGAACGCACGACCGACGGCCGGGGAACGATCGCGGCTCTGTCCTGGGCCGAACTCCAGCGGCTGGATGCCGGGTTGAAACACGGACCGGCCTGGCGCGGACTGCGGCTGCCCCGCCTGGAAGAGGTCCTGGACCTGGCCGGCGGACGCATGGAATTGAACATTCATCTCAAGGAGCCAGGTCCGAGCGGGCAGCTGGTGCGGCAGGTCTGCGACCTCCTGAGAGAACGGGGCTTGACCAGCGCCGCCTATATCGCCGGCGACGGGCCAGTGCTGGAAGCCGCGCAAGCCTGCGCCCCGGACCTGGCGCGGGCCTGCCTGGCCGACGCGGAAGACCCGGTCCGGCAGATCCACACGGCCCGGCGCTATGCCTGCCGCCGGATCCAGTTCGGCCGGCATGCGGCGGACGGGCACATCCGCGCCGCCCGCGCCGCCGGGCTGATCTGCAACCTGTTCTGGTCCGACGAGATCGAGGACGCGCGGGCCTGGATCGCCCGCGGCATCCAGGTGGTTCTGACCAACTGCGCGCACCAGCTCATTGCCGACGGCCGGCGCCCGGCGCCGGCGGCAGAACCCGCTCACGCCCGAACATGACCGCGCGATCCATCAATCAATTAGACACCCTGGTGGCGGAGCCGGCGCCGACGACCAGGCTGGCGGCGCCGGATGAACCGGCCCGGGACGCGAGCCCGCCAAGGCCGGACCCGGAGTTCGGCGAACTGCTGGAACGCTATCGGGCACTGCGCGACACGCGTTCGATCCCCTGTCCGGTGGCCTACCAGTTCACCAAGGAACTGGGCCACGGACGCCAGGGAGTGGTATTTCTCGCCACCCGCCAGGGAGCGCGGGGTTGCCTGACGCACCACGCGGTCAAACTCTTTGACCCCTCCATTTACCATGGCGCCGCCCGGTACTGGACCGACATGGGCCGCATCGCACGCCAGGTCTCGCTCCTCCAACGGGTCAACAACAGCAACCTTGTCAACCTCGATTTTTACGAGGAAAGCGACGGCGTGGGCTACGTCCTGATGCAGGCCGTGGACGGCGTGGACCTGCAGTATCTGCTGGACAGCCAGCACCTGGACATTGCCCGCGCCCGATGCAGCGACGAGGAGTGGTCGGATTTTTTTACCACCCTATTCCGCCACGACGGGCGCCGTATCAGCTTCCAGCCGGGCGCGGCGCTCCACATCCTGCGCAACGTGCTGCGGGGGCTCTCCGCCCTGCACGACCTGGGCTTTGTCCACGGCGACATCAAGCCCACCAACATCATGATCAACATCCAGGGCGCGGTGAAACTGGTGGATTTCGGGCGCGCGGCCCGCATCGGCGAGCGGGTCAACATCCTCCTGGGCAGCCCGCTCTACATGGCCCCGGAAATCCACCGCCGCGAGCCGGGACTGGAGCAGTCCGATATTTTCAGCGCCGGGCTGGTGGGCCTGGAAATGCTCCGCGGCCGCCAGATCAACGACTTGGCCGACCTGGGCGAAAACGCCCTGCTCGACTGCAAGACCGCCCTGGCCGACGGGATTGAACGCTGGCTCCCGCCCAGCGTCCTGGGCAATATCGAATTCACCCGGGTGCTCAAGCGCTTCCTCGCCGCCGAGGCCGTCCACCGTTTCCCCACCGCCCGGGAGGCGGAATCCGGCGCGCACAGCCTGGTCTCCGCGCGCCAGTGGTTGAACGAGCAGGAACGCGAGACCGAGTACGAGCGCCAACTGGAGGCCTACCTCCGCAAACTCGTGGACCCGGACACCGGCGCGCTCAACCCCCACTTCGCGGCCGATAACCTCACGGCGGTGATCATCGCCTGACGGCCGCCGGACCCTCCGCGCCGCGGCCCGCCAACCTCGGACCCGGAGCCCTCCGTCGCCATTTTATTCTATCCGCCGCCATTTTTTCCTTGTGATCCGGCCTGAATTACGATAGTTTAATTGCTACTCAACCGTCTCCGCCATGGGGCCCAGCAGGCAGGCCTGACCATGGCGGAGTTTTTTATGGATGTCAGCAGCCAAACCGTTGCCGGAGGAGACCCATGAAATCAGAGAAACGCGCCCAATGCTTGGGAGTGATCGCCGCCCTGCTGTTGCCGCTCGGGTTGCCGGCAGCCGAGCCGGGCGAGGGCGCCGGGATCCGCCTGCGGCAGGCCACGCTCGACACCTCTTCCGCCGCCGGACAAGCCCGCGCCGGCACGCTGACCTTGCGCCACAAACTCGCCGCCGCTGGCCCCCGGGACGCCGCCGGCGGCCGGCGCCTGCCGTTCATCGTCCAGTTCATCGGCCCGGTGCAAGCGGCCTGGAAACAGGCGCTGGAACAGACCGGCGCCCGGCTGGGCGGTTACCTGCCGGATCATGCCTTTCTCGTCGAAATGACCTCCGCCCAGCTGGAGGCCGTGGCGGACCTCGCCTGCGTCCAGTGGGTGGGGCCTTACCAGGCCGCCTATAAACTCGATCCGCCGGTGGCGCGCCGGCTGGCCGCAGGCCCCGAGACTCCCACCGACTTTACCATCGAGACCTTTGCGCTCGACACCGTCCCCGCGGTGCGCCAGGCCATTCTGGACCGCCAGGGCCAGGTTTTGGGGACAGGCGCCGTGGGCCGCCGCGGCCTGCTGCGCGCCCGGATGTCCGCAACCGCCGCGGCCGCCCTGGCGGAGCTGCCCGAGGTGGAATTTATCGAGATCTACGTGGCGCCCCGCCCCTGCAACAACGTCGCCACGGACGGCGAACACATGAACATCCAAAGCCTCCGGACCAGCCACGACCTGACCGGCGCCGGCCAGGTCGTGTGCGTCGCGGACACCGGCCTGGACACCGGCGATGCCGCCACGATCCATCCCGACTTCAGCAACCGCATCGTCGCCGCCTTTGCGCTCGGCCGCCCGGACGACTGGTCCGATTCAACCACCAACACCAAGGGCGGGCACGGCACGCACGTGGCCGGCTCGGTGCTGGGCAGCGGCGCGGCCTGGAGCAACGGCCTGTTCCGCGGCGCGGCCTGCGGGGCTTCCCTGGTCTTTCAAAGCCTCATGGACCCCAAGGGGACCCTAGGCGGCATTCCCGACGCGCTGACCAACCTGTTTTTCCAAGGCTACACCAACGGGGCCCGGATCCACACCGACAGCTGGGGCGCCGCCATCGCCGGGGCTTACAACGCCGATGCCCAGAGCGCCGACCAGTTCATGTGGGACCTCCGGGACATGCTCCTCCTGTTTGCCGCCGGCAACGCCGGCCTCGACACCGGCAGCCGGGGCGTCATCGATCCCACCTCCATTGACTCCCCGGGCACGGCCAAGAACGTGCTGACGGTCGGCGCCTCGGAGTCCAAGCGGCCGTCCGGCTCCGGCGGTTACTCGGCCTACACCTATTACGAGGTCTGGCCCAACGACTACCCCGCCAACCCGATCCGGTCGGACTTGATCTCCACCGCCTACGACACCACCCAGGGCATGGCCGCCTACTCCAGCCGCGGCCCGTGCCTCGACGGGCGCTTCAAGCCCGACCTCGTGGCCCCGGGCACCGACATCGTCTCCTGCCGCTCCCGCATGCCCGGCGCCGAGACCGGCTGGGGCACGGGTTACGGGGTCCTGGGCAATGCCGCCAGCAACTATTACGTGTTCATGGGCGGCACCAGCATGTCCACGCCGCTCACCGCCGGCGCCGCCGCCCTGGCACGCCAGTTCCTCCAGGAGCGCCGCGCCTGCGCCGCCCCGAGCGCGGCCCTGATGAAGGCCATCCTGGTCAATGGCGCCCGTTCGCTGGCGCCCGGCCAGTACGGAACCGGCCCGTATCGCGAGATCCCCGCCGTCCGGCCCAACAACGTCGAGGGCTGGGGCCAGGTGGATCTGGCCAACACCCTCTTTCCCCCGGAAGGCATGACCGGCGTCTATTACGACGTCACCAGCTCCGCCGAGTGCCTGGTCACGGGGGCCAAGGCCACGTACTTCTTCAACGGCTCCGGCGCCGGCCCGGTCGCCATCACCCTGTGCTGGTCCGACTATCCCGCCAGCCTTTCGGCCGCCAGGCAGCTGGTCAACGATCTCGATTTGACCGTGATCACGCCCGACGGGGTCGTCCATCACCCCAACGGCCTGGCCCAGCCCGACCGGATCAACAACACCGAGGGGGTGGTTCTCTCCGCGGTCACGGGAACGATCCAGGTCCGGGTCAGCGGTTACAACGTGCCCAACGGACCGCAGCCCTACGCGCTGGTCATCCGCGGGGCCGGCGCCGCCCTGCCGCCCGCCCCCGCGCTCACGCCCGTCGGCGCCGACTTTGACGGCGACCGCAAGTCGGATCCCGCGGTCTACTCGGCAGCCAACGGCTGGTACATCTGGTTCTCGGCGCAGAACTACGCCAAGCGCGGCCCGTTCCTGGCCACCACCAACCTCGGCTCGGCCCTGGCCGCCGATTTCGACGGCGACGGCAAAGCTGACCCGACCCTGCACCTGGCGCCCGCCGGCTGGCGGATTGATTTTTCGACGATAAACTATTTCCAGGACGGCCCCTTCCTGCCAAGCTCCCTGGAGGGTATCGGCGTCGCGGGCGATGTCGACGGCGACGGCAAGGCTGACCCGGCCCTGTATAACCCCCTTGACGGCTGGACGTTCTGGTTCTCGGCCCAGAACTACGCCCAGGACGGCCCCTTCCTCGTGGGCGCGCCCGACGTCACTCCGGTGCTGGCCGATTTCGACGGCGATCGGAAAGCCGATCCCGCGCTCTACCGGGCGGCGGACGGCTGGTACATCTGGTTCTCGGCGCAGGACTACGCCCAGAACGGCCCCTTCCTCGTGGGCGCCGCCGGCTACAGCGCCCTGGCCGCGGATTACGACGGCGACGGCAAGGCCGACCCGGGCCTCTACCAGGATGCGACCGGTAGCTTGTACCTCTGGCTGTCCGCCAGCGGGTACGCGCTCACAGGGCCGCTCGGCCCTTACACGGCGCCCTGACGACAATAGCGGACCAGCGCGTTGGTGGACGTGTCGTGCTCCAGCGCCGGTTCTCTCGGCGCCGTGAGCTCCGGCAGGATTTTTCCGGCCAGCTCCTTGCCGAGCTGCACCCCCCACTGGTCGAACGAGTAGATGTCCCAGATGACGCCCTGGGTGAAGATCTTGTGCTCGTAGAGCGCGATCAGCTTGCCCAGGGTCGCCGGCGTCAGGGCGTCGGCCAGGATTGTATTCGTCGGGCGGTTGCCTTCGAAGACCTTGTGCGGAACCAGGGCGGGGTCGGTCTGCTTCGCGGCCAGCTCGGCCGCGGAACGGCCGAAGGCCAGGGCTTCCGTCTGGGCCAGGAAGTTCGCCATCAGCTTGGCGTGGTGGTCCCCCACCGGGTTCTGCGAGCGGCGGAAGCCGATGAAGTCGGCCGGCACGAGCTTGGTCCCCTGGTGGATCAGCTGGTAAAACGCGTGCTGGCCGTTGGTGCCCGGCTCGCCCCAGACGATCGGGCCGGTCTGCCAGCGGACCCGGCGCCCCCGCCGGTCCACGCCCTTGCCATTGCTTTCCATGTCCGCCTGCTGCAGGTAGGCGGGGAACCGGGCGAGGTACTGGTCGTAGGGCAGGACCGCGTGGGTCTGGGCCTTGAAGAAGTTGTTGTACCACACGCCGAGAACGGCGAGGAGCACCGGCAGGTTGCGGGCCGCCGGCGCTTCCCGGAAATGCCGGTCCAGGGCGTGGAACCCCTCCAGCATGTCCGTGAAATGCCGCGGGCCGATCGCCAGCATCAGCGCCAGCCCGACCGCCGAACAGAGCGAGTAGCGCCCGCCGACCCAGTCCCAGAACTCGAACATGTTGGCCGGATCGATCCCGAAGGCCCGGACCGCCTCGGCATTCGTGGAAACCGCCACGAAATGCCGGGCCACCGCCGCCGGGCGCTTCAGGGTCCGCAGGCACCAGGCCCGGGCCGTCTCGGCGTTGGTGATCGTCTCCTGGGTCGTAAAGGTCTTGGACGTGACAACGAACAGCGTCTGCGCCGGGTCCAGGTCCCGGGTAGCCTCGACGAGGTGAGTGGCGTCGATATTCGAGACGAATCGAACCGTCAAGGCCCTCCGCGAAAAAGGCTTGAGCGCCTCGCAGGCCATGGCCGGGCCGAGGTCGGACCCGCCGATCCCGAGGTTGACAACCGCCCGGATCGGCCGCCCGGTAAATCCCTTCCAAGCCCCGGAACGGACGGCATGCGCGAAACGGGTCATCTTTCCCAACACCCGGTTCACCTCCGGCATCACGTTTTTTCCCCCGGCGAGGATCGGCGTGTTGCTCCGCCTGCCCGAGCCCGGCCAGGGGTTCCGCAGGGCCACGTGCAGCACCGCGCGCTCCTCGGTGCGGTTGATGGCTTTCCCGGCAAACATGTCCGCCCGCGCCGCGGCCAGTCCCCGCGCCTTCGCCAGGGCCAGGAGCAGGCGTAGGGTCGTGGCGCTGACGCGGTTCTTGGAATAGTCCAGCCGCAGCCCCTCGGCCTCGACGGTGAACCGCTCGGCGCGGCGGGGATCGGCGGCAAAGAGGTTGCGCAGGTGAACTGACCGGATGGCTTGGAAATGCCGTTCCAGGGCTTTCCACTCTGGCAAGGCGGTGATCGGCGGCGGCACAGTCTTCGCCATAAGGTTGGATCCCTTCTTGGGTCCAGTGTTCGGGGTTCAGGGTTCAGGGTTCAGGGTTCAGGGTTCAGGGTTCAGAAAATGCAAGACAGGATGCGCTGTATTCTTCGCCAGCGTTGGCGTTCACGGACGGCACGGAAGCACCGAACCATGCGACGTCGTCTTGGCCACCTTCTTCAGCTTTATTCGTTTCCGAATATACCACACCAGAGCACAAAAGTAAGCAACGTTTACAATGACGAATGGCCAGAATACGAGAATGATGATCCATTGCGTACTGGACACCCACGAGGAGTGGTAGTTGTGAGTCATTTCATCCAGCCCCCACAACCATGTGGTTGCCAAGACAATCCCGATGACTGCCAGAACAGCACCCATTATATATTTCCCCTGATCATATCGGGTCATCTTCTCATGGGCAACGACGCCGCTGACGGGCGCGGTTTACCGCGCACCGTCGGGCGGCTGGTTCTGCATTTCGATCTTCTTTGCCTTGAAATCCTCGATCTCGCGCCTTCCGGGAACCGTGATGTTCCACGTGAAGGTGAACTCGTATTTCCCGCTCACCTTGGCTGCCGAGTGTCCGAAGACGGTTGCGGTGTCGGCAATCCAACACTTCCGTGTTCCTGGCTGGAATGGGATCTTCTGGTGGTGGTCATCCACCTTGAGGGTCACTTCCCACTTCGGCTCCGCGTCGATCGTGTAACCGTGACGCTGATTCTCCGGTGGAAGAGCTGCTGTGAGTTGCGTCACCTCTACAACTTCCGCGGTGAATACGCACCTGAGAGTCTGGTTACTCCCCATTGCACTGGCAACAGCATCAGGAGTGGGGTCAGCCGCAAGAGAACCGTATACAAGAGAGGCGAGGATCACTATCAGTCGTTTCATATTCATCCTTCTTGCAGAACAGTCAGGATCACAGAAATCTGCGGCGAGGGACCTGACAATTCTCTATGGGAAACACTCCTGCCATTTGACCTGAACCCCGAACCCTGAACCCTGATACCCCCTATTCATACTTCGGCGGCACGTTGCGCGCGGCGTCATACTGGTTGATCTCGTATCCGCGCCCATCGCAGACGGAACAGCGGTTGGCCTGCCAGGGACCGCTTTCAGACCGGACCGGCACGGACCCCATGCCGCCGCAGGCGCCGCAACGTGAGGCCCCGGCCGGCCAGGGAAAGTCCAACGGGCGCTCCCAATGGCGCAGTCCTTTGCCGCCGCAGACGGGACAGGTCTGCTTGCCCGCAAGCTTCGCCGGCGAAGCGGACTGAAAGCCGCCCTTCAGGGATGAGCCGGCAGCGGACGCGTCCTTCCCGCGCGGACCCGCCACGACCCGGTAACCCATCCCCGCGCAGGCCGGACACTGGATGTCGAGCGAAGCCCGCGGCGACGGGGCCGGGGACCCGGTCGGCGCCGCCGCGGGGCGCTCGGAAGGCGCTGAACCGCGCCGCCATTCCTCCTGCTCTGCCAGCACCCTGGCCTTGGCGCCGGCCGCAACAAAATCGTCCTGGAAGAAAACCAGCCGGGTTGCATCGTCCAAAGCCAGGCGCGGAATCCCGATTTCATTCCCGTCCTTGAGCACGAAAACCTGGCCGTCCTCGACCTTCACGAAGAGTCCCTGCTCGCTGAGACCGGGCCCCTCCAGCCGCACCACCGCCTGGGTCGGCGGCAGGGCAAAGACATCCCGGTAATAGCCCTGCCAGTACCTGTAGCGGGCCTTCCAATCGGGCTTGCTTTCGTCCCGCGCTCCGCCGGGCTGCGGCGTCGCCGGCGCCGCCTGCCCGAGCTGTCCCCGCAACCATTGGCCCGCCGCGCGGCCCCAGTCGGGGTTCAACCCGAAAAACAGGCCGGCGGCGATGACCAGCAGAAAGGCCAGCATCAGCAAGGCGCCAAGGCCGCCTTTGAACGGGCTCATCCGGTATTGATAGCGCTTGCCCGGCCGATAGGCTCCGATCTGCGGCAGCGGGGCGGAGGGGCCCGGGCCGGCTGGCGCATCCTTCAGGCGCAGTTTCTTCCGACTGAAATTGAACCCGCACTGCCGGCAGAAGCCATCGTCCGGCCCGCGGTCGGTCCCGCACTCCGGACAGCGCGCATACAGCTCGGCGCCGCAAGCCGGGCAGGCCGCGGCCGCCGCCGGCGCCGGCGCGCGGCATTGCGGACACGTCAACGCGGGCTTGGATTCGCTTTTCCCAAATCGCATGGCACCTCCCGACAAGGCGCTACGGAGCGGTCGCAGGCCGGGCCGGCGGTCCGGCCGCGCCCATGAACTCGGCCAGGGCTTGCGCCTCCCTGTCGCGCCGAATCTGCTCCTGTTGGACAAGCTGCCGGCGCGCCTCGTCATCCAGCTTGCTCTGCTGAAGAAACAACCCTGCCTTGGAATGCCCTTGCGCCGCCGCCAGCGACATCCATTTCAGGGCCTGCTGCCGGTCAGCAGCCACCCCGACACCGTTCCACAGCATGGTGCCCAGAACATACTGGGCCGGCGCATGGCTGCGGGCTGCCGCCAGCATGAACAGAAACGCCTGGGCGTAATCCTGCCGGCGAAGGAACGCCTCGCCCGCCTGGTATTGGGCCGACGGATCGCCCAGCTCCAGGGCCTGCCGCGGAACATCCGGATCCTGGGCCGGAACCTCGGGGAACCGGATGCCCGCCCGCTCCCATACCCCCCGGTTGAGCGCCAGGGCCTGGGCCTCAATCCAGGAGGCGCGGAAATCGCCGTCAGACCGCAGGCGGTCATGAACGTCGAGATCCTTGAACGCGACGAGCCGCAATTCTTCCCCGACCAGCAGTTGGATGCCGTTGGATTGCGCCCCGGCGTGGATTCCATTCAGGACCAATCCGTCGAGCCTTCGCAGGGCGACCGGCTGCTGCGGGGCATACCGCGGCTGCGCCTTGTCCAGCCGCTCGCCGATGAACCGGCGCACCCGGGCGGCCTGGTCCAGCCACTCGGCCAGGTCGAACGCCGGGACAGGCGCCGGTGCTTCCGGCGGGGTCTCCTGGACGGTCTCGACGACTTCCGGCGGCGCCGGGGCGGGAGCGTCCGGCGCCGCAGCAAGCCGGTTGGACTCCGCGGCCGGCTCGGCCGGGGCCATTGCTTCCGGCGGCGGCGCCGGTTCCGCCGACAACGCCGCCGGCGGCGGCGGCGGACGGGCAGAGGTGAAAGGCCAGACCTCGGACTGCCACAGCCCCAGCGCGATCCCCGCGACGATCAGGACGCACAGCCCCCCCACAAGGATCCCTCGTGGCGCTTTGTTGCCAAACGCGTGGTCACAAAACGGACACCGCACGGTGCTGACCGGAATCCGCTCACGGCACTGCGGGCAATGCTTGAAAAACTTCTGCATGCCCTCGGCCGGCATCCCGCCGGGAGCACCGACCGGTTCCACCGCGTCCTCCGCGGGCGCTTCCTCTAACGCTTCCGCCGGCCGGCGTTTGCCCTCGATCCGGACCTTGGACCCGCAGTCCAGGCATTGCACCCTCTCGCCGTCCATTGCGGCCGGCGCCAGCAGGGCGGCCCCGCAGTCCGGACAGCGCCACTCGAGGGACGCTTCCGGAATCACCCGCATCTCCCCGCAGTCTGGGCAGGCGATTTTCCGCCCCGCCCCGGCCGCGTCCACCGCCAGGTTTTTTCCGCAACCGCACTTGAAATAAATATCGGTCATGACCGCCCGCTTCCGGGAATCCCCGCGCGCAGACTAGGTCAGCCTGCCGGCGTAATCAAGCCAATTGTGCCCGCGCCGGCAAGCCGGGAGGCTGGCGCCGGGGCGCCCCACCCCGCCCGCCGAACCGGCCGGCCG
>CAZVVD010000036.1:11686-29593 GCA_964630555.1 uncultured Verrucomicrobiota bacterium
TTTCGCTTCCCTCCGGCGCGGCAATCGCCATAATGCCAGCCCGTGACGCAAACCATCCAGAAAAACACGCGCTGGGACCGGGCCGTCGCCGACAATCTCCGCTACTGGTTAAGCGGCCGCTGGCGGCACAGCCGGACCCGGCCGGACGCGCCCGTCCATATTCCCCTCGATTTTCTTGGGATTTGCGTCGCCAGCGCGCCCGACCCGGCCTGGGACGACTACCTCATCGCTCGCCTCCGCGACCTCGGCCTCGACCAGGTGCGTCTGGATTATACCGGCGCCAGCCGCGGCGCGTTCGGCGAGCGTTTTCTCAAGCGCCTGCTGGACGCGGGGTTTGGGGTCTGCCTGCACCTGGTCCAATCCCTCGCCGAGGTTCGCAGCCTGGACCAGGCGGAGCACCAGGACCGGTGGCGAACCTTCGTGTCCGAAACCCTGCAGACCCATGGGGCCCGCCTGGCCCTGGTGGAAATCGGCTCGACCTGCAACCGGCGGCGCTGGTCGGGGTATACCCCGGCCTCGTTCATCCTGGCCTGGCAGATCGCCTGGGAAGAGGCCCAGCGTCACGGCGCGCGCCTGGCGGCGCCCAACGTGACGGATTTCGAGCCGTTTTACAACGTCGCCATCCTGGGCGAGCTGAAACGCGACGGCATGCGACCCGCCGTCCACACCGACAACCTGTTCGTCGAACGCGCCACGGAGCCGGAGGCTTACGATCCGAAAATCCTCGGGCGGCGCCTGGCCGGGTTGCTGCGCTTCAACCTGGTCCGCAAGGCGCAGCTGCTCAGGGATGTCGGCCTCTGGGCCGGGGTGCCCGAGACCGTCTGCACCCACGTGGCCTGGAGCCTGCGGCGCATCGCCCGCCAGCTTGACCGGGTCGAGGAAAAACAGGCGGACTACCTCGCCCGTTACGCCTGCCTGGCGGCGGCCTCGGGCGCCTTGCGCCGCCTGTACTGGGGACCTCTGATCGGCCAGCGGGAGGGGCTCATCGACGACGGCACCTCCGATTACCCGGACATTCCCCACGTCACCTACTATGGGCATTGCCGCGGACGCCTGGCCGATTACCGGGTGCGCCCGGCGTTTGCCGCGATGCAAACCGTCCAGAAGTTCCTGGCCGGCGCCGAGTTCCGGCGCAAAATTCCCACCGGCCCCGGCCTCGAAATCCTCGAATTCCAGCGCCTCCCATCAGCGTCCGCCAGTCTTCCATCAGGAATCAGGAATCAGCCATCAGCCATTCTTCACGCGGTTTGGACCACGAACGGGAATGCGGCCGAGGCGGCATCCTGCTACCCGCTGGAAACCCTGGCCGCGGCGCAGGTCGTTTCCCGGGACGGCCGGCGCCTGGACCCGGCGCCGCCGCTGTTCGGGGAAAGCCCGGTGTATCTGGTCTGGCCGGATTCCGGCAGAGAGAGGTCAGAGGCCAGAGATCAGAGGTCGGCAGAAGGATCGAAAATCGAAACTCGAATATCAAAAAGGGGCCTGCGGACGCCCCCGCCCGGCCTTGTTCCCGGCGTCCGGTTCGCCTCGTTTCCCGGGACGCGCTACGCCCCTTTTCGCCACCGGGACTGGACGGGATACCGCCTGGCCGAGGAGGATGGCAGGCCCCTCTCGCCGGCGCTGCTGCCGGACCTGCTGGAGGACCCGGACGCCCCCGCCCCGTCCGCCATCCTGCGGGACGGCCGCAACCGGGTCTGGATACTGCCGGAGTCCGGGGAGCGCGGAGGCCGCCTGGTGGTCAAGCGCTTCCCGCCCCGCGGGCTATGGCGCCGACTCGTCCAATGCGGCCAGCCGGACCGCGCCCAGCGGAGTTGGAATGGCGCCCAGGAACTGTTGCGCCGCGGGATCCGCACGCCGCAACCCGTCGCCTTTATTCACGCGGTCGAACGCCCGGCCCGGAACGTCGCTTTCTACATCTGCCGCGCGTTCGAGGGCGGCTGGTCGGCGCGGGAGGCGTTCACGGCCTTCACCCTCGGCGCCACGCGCTTCCAGGGCAAAGCGGCAGCCGAGATCTACGCCCAGGCCGCCCGGTTCCTGCGCGACGTCCACGACCGCGGCGTGTATTTCCGCGACCTCTCGGCCGGCAACCTGCTGTTCCACTGCGCCCCGGAAGCCGATCTCGAGTTTGCGCTGATCGACACCGCCCGGGCGCGATTTTACCCCCACGCCGCCACCCTTCGCCAGCGCCTGGGCGACCTGGTGCGGCTCTGCCACCCGCTGCACTGGGAAGGGCGCCGGGCGTTTGTCGGGCTGTACATGCAGCACCTCGGGCGCCGGTTCAGCTTCTGGATGAAAATCCCCTTCGCCTCCTACGACGCCAAACACTGGCTCAAGAACCGGTTGCGAAGGTTCCGGCGGCATTAACATCGGACCGGCGCCTCCGCCGGTTCGATGTTATCCCACTCCTCGAAGATCGCGAAGGCCACCGCCGGGTTACCACCCGGCCCGAGTTCGAACTGGGCGATCGTTCCGCCCGCCGGATCGTATAAATGGCGGACCACCTGGCGCACCGCCCGGCGCCCGTCCTCCGGATCGGGGCTGGCGAGGACCTGCTGGCGGTCGATTTCTCCCCAGAACGTGATCCGGCCCTTCACGCGCCGGGCCAGGTCGGCCAGGTCCATGCAGAAGAGCTGGGAATTGACGGCGCTGACCCCGATGTCGACCAGATCCCCGTAGATTTCGCTGATGTACCCGTCGGAATGCATGAACGCGAATTTCCCGTGGGAGCGGGCCAGATCGCAGTAATCCCGGTAGCAGGGCTTGAAGATCTCGCGCCAGACCGGCGGGGGAATCAATAACTGCCGCTGCGAACCCCAGTCGTCCATGAACATGATCGCGTCAACGTCGGTGGACACCCAGAACTCCAGTTCGCGGAGGTAAAATTCGTGGATCCGGCGGAGCGCCCCCCGCACGTCGGGGCCGGCGTCCATGACGTCCATCAGGGCGTTCTCGGCGCCCCGCAGGAAATGGAAGCGTTCCCAGGGCCGGGGACAGCAACCGGCCAGGCAAAACGTGTCCTGGGCCGCGCAGGCCCGGTTGACGCTGTCCCGCGCGGCCGTGGGATCGAAGGCAAGCGTCTCGAGGGGCGGCCGGACCACCCGTTTCCAGTCGGCCAGGTCCCCGAGAATGGGCTCCTGCACTTCGCCATGCACCCCGGGCTGGATGTTCTCGAACACGCAGCCCCAGGCGTCCACGTAGCGGCCGGCCTTGTACCACTCGCCCCGCTCCCGCGCGGCCGGACAGGCCACGGCCGGCGCGCCGCCGAAGTCCGACGGAAACCGCCGGTTCAGTTCCGAGATGGTCTCCGGATAGCGCTCGCTGGCCCAGGGCAGGACCCAGAGTTGCCTGGGCACCCGGTCGGGGGCCTGGAACGTCAGGCAACGCCGGACCCGTTCGCGGGATGTCTGGTTTGGAGGCATGGCAGCACGGAGAGGGAGACAGGGGTTCAGGGTTTCCCGTCGCCCGCTGCGGGCAAGGGACCACTTGCTCCAGGCGCACCAGCACCTGGGAGCGACGTGGCAGGGCTTGCCCGCCGTAGTCCGTCAGCCGACGGACGCAGGCGGGTTCAGTTCACTTCTACATCTCTGCGCCTCTGCGCGAGGTACTGTTCTTATGCGCTAGGCTGTCCGGTCGGTCCGGCGTTGGACGCCGGGGCCGGGGCGGCCGGCGGCGGCGCGGCGGGTTTCGGCGCTTTGCCCCTGGGGGTGAACTCGAAGGCCACCTTGCCGTCCTTGACCACCAGGAACGCCTTGAAGGGCCGGTTCTTGCGGGAAATGAACTTCGTGAGCAGGTCGGTCTTCCCGGTCGCCAGCAGCCTGGCCATCTGCGCGCGGTCCACGACCTGCTGGAGGATGATGGCGCCGGAACGGAACCCGCAGGCAGGCGCCGGACCGGTCGCCTTTTCACACACGTAGTAGCGGCCGTGCTCGAACACGCGTGCGCCGCAGGCCGGGCACTTCCCCAGGGACTCGTGGCCGCTGAAGTCCACGGCCGCCTCCTCCGCGCCGGGCGCCGGGCCGAAATCAAACTCGATCTTGAAGTCCGGGGTCATGACCACCTTGGCCGCGAAGGGCTTGCCCTTGCTGCTGCGAAAATGCTCCAGGGGCCCCACGCTGCGCCGGGTAATGAGCGTTTCCATTTCCTCCAGCTCGAACTGGCGCCCCGCCAGGGTCTTCCAGACACCGAAATCGCACGCCTGGCACTGGAACTTCTTGTAGTTTTCCTGGATCGTCTGGCCGCACTTCGGGCAGGGGGTCTTCAGCGACCCGAAGGTGCCCGGCACGGTGTCGTGCTCGTAGGCCTTGGCCTTCTCGACGATGCGCTGGGTCATGGCGGCGATCTCGCGCATGAACTCGGGCCGCGCCAGCCGGTTCTGCTCCATCTGCTTGAGCTTGAACTCCCAGTCGCCGGTCAGCTCCGGAGAGCACAGCTCGGGAATGCCCAGCCCGCGCAGGAGCGCCATGAGGGCAAAGGCCTTGGCGGTGGGATGCAGCTCGCGCTGACGCCGGACAATGTAGACCTCGTACACCAGTCCCTCGATGATCGCGGCGCGCGTGGCCGGGGTGCCCAGGCCCTTGGAGCTCATGGCCGCGCGCAGCTCCTCGTCCTCCACCAGCTTGCCGGCGCCCTCCATGGCCGAAAGGAGCGTCGCTTCCGTGAACCGGGCCGGCGGCTTGGTCTTCTCCGCCGCCACCTCGATCGCGGCCGTCTGCACGGTTTCGCCGGGCTGCACCGGCGCTAGGCGCGGCGCCTCGTCCCCCTGGGCCTCCTTGCCGTAGACCGCCATCCAGCCGGGGGTGACGAGGACTTTGCCCTCGCTCTTGAACGGGTCCTGCCCCACCCGCGTGATCCGGGTGGTCACCAGGAACTCGGCGGCCGGGTAGAACACTGCCAGGAACCGGCGGACGACCAGATCGTAAATCCTGCCCTCGTCGTCGTGCAGGCTTTTCGGCAGCACGGCGGTGGGAATGATGGCGAAGTGGTCGGAAATCTTGGCATTGTTGAAAATCCGCTTGTTCGGCCGGACCCAGCCCTGCTCCAGGATCGGGGCCACCAGCGACCCCAGGGCGGTCGCGGAGAGCGCCTTGAGGGTCTTGACGACCATCCCGGGATAGTCCTCCGGCAGGGCCCGGGCGTCGGTGCGGGGATAGGTCAGGACCTTGTGGCGCTCGTAAAGCGCCTGGGCGAGCTGGAGCGTGCGCCGGGCGGAATAACCGAAGCGGCCGTTGGCCTCGCGCTGCAGGCTGGTGAGGTCGA
The DNA here is from genome assembly GCA_964630555.1 of uncultured Verrucomicrobiota bacterium. Classification (GTDB taxonomy): domain Bacteria; phylum Verrucomicrobiota; class Kiritimatiellia; order JAAZAB01; family JAAZAB01; genus JAHIJO01. Next base: position 16,940 of record CAZVVD010000036.1, read on the forward strand.
AGAGCAGGGGCGACAGCTGGCTGGCGGGCTTGCTCTCTTCGGTGACGACGCCGGGCCGGCCCAGGCAGCGGGCGCGGATGGCCTCGGCCAGGGCTTGCTCCCAGATGCGCTCGGCCTTGAGGTCGGCATCCCCGTCCTTTTCCTTCTTGAACGCCTCGTCGAACCAGCGCCCCGGGTAGTCGCCGGCGGCGGCCCGGAAGGTGGCGCGCACCTCCCAGAAGTCGCGGGGCGTGAACTTGCGGATGAGTTCCTCGCGCTCGACGATGATCGCCAGGGTCGGGGTCTGCACGCGGCCCACGGTCGTGAGGTGGAACCCACCCAGCTTGGAGTTGAAGGCGGTCATGGCGCGGGTGCTGTTGATGCCGACCAGCCAGTCGGCCTCGGAACGGCAGACCGCGGCCGCCGCCAGGGGCTGGAGATCGACGTCCGCCCGCAGGGCCTCGAATCCCTCGCGGATGGCGGCGGCGGTCATGGACTGCAGCCAGAGGCGGCGGATCGGCTTGGACGTCTGCGCGAACTGGATGATGTAGCGGAAGATCAGTTCGCCTTCCCGCCCGGCGTCGCAGGCGTTCACCAGCGCGTCCACATCCTTGCGCCGGATCAGCCGCAGCAGCAGCTTCAGGCGGGACTCGGTCTTTGGAAGCGGGCGGAGATCGAAGACGGGGGGAATGACCGGAAGATTTTCGAGCTTCCATTTGCCGCGCTGGACCTCGCTGCCCGCCGGGGGGCAGAGTTCCAGCAGATGGCCGACGGCCGAGGAAAGGACGTAGCGGTCGCTCTCGAAGAAATCGGCCTTCTTGGAAAAGCCGCCCAGGGCCCTGGCGATGTCGGCGGCCACCGAAGGCTTTTCCGCGATGATGAGGGATTTGCCCATAAGAGCTAAAACTTGCGGGAGTTTCCGGATAATTAAGCTCAGAATACGTTCAACGCTCAACATCCAACGTTCAATAATACTGAATGTTGTGCGTTGGACGTTGAATGTTTCCGCGACGTTATTGAACTAGACATCCTTGGTCGTGTCATCGCGTTGCAGCCGGCTGGCCCCCTTCACGGCCTCCACGAAATACCGCGGCCGCGCCCGGACATCCTGGTAGGTGCGGCCGATGTATTCCCCCAGCAGTCCCATGGCCACGAACTGGGCCCCGACGAACACGAACAGGATGGCGAAGAGCGTGAAAACCCCCTTGGCGGCCCACTCGGCGCCCCAGACGAAGCGCAGGATGATAATGAGGATGCCCAGGCTGACGCCAAACACGCAAATGACGGCCCCGAAAATGCTCAACAACCGCAGGGGCAGCGTCGTGATGCTGGTCAGGAGGTCGAACTGGAGGTTGATGAGCTTCCAGAGGCTGTACTTCGAGGCGCCGGCTTTGCGCTCGGCGTGGCTGACCTCGACCTCGGCGGTCCGGCGCGCGAAGCCGTTAGCCAGCACGGGGATGAACGTGCTGCGCTCATGGCACTGCAGCATGGCCTTGACGATGTGGCGCCGGTAGGCGCGCAGCATGCAGCCGTAGTCGTGCATCGTCACCCCGGTCACTTTGGCCGTGACCCGGTTGACCAGCCAGGACGACAGCCGCCGGAAGGCGGTGTCGCAGCGCGGGACCCGGATGGAACCGACCACCTCGAACCCCTCGTCCATCTTGCGGACCAGCTTGCCGATCTCCTCAGGCGGGTTCTGCAAATCCGCGTCCAGGGTGACGACGATCTCCCCCCGCGCCTGGGCGAAGCCGGCCATGACCGCCGCGTGCTGCCCGTAGTTCCGGTTGAGCAGGACCCCCACGACCGCGCCGGCTTCCTCCTCCGCCGCCCGGGCGATCATCTCGGCGGAGCGGTCGCGGCTGCCGTCGTCCACGAGGACGATTTCAAACGGGCGCGCCAGCGCGCGGCAGGCGGCGAGCGTCCGCCGGAGCAGCTCGGCCAGGTTGGACTCCTCGTTGTAAACCGGGATCACGATCGAAATGGACGCTGCAGCCATCGCGCCTCCCATCGGACAACCTTCTGAACTGCGATGTTGGACGTTGCGTGTTTGACGTTCGATGTTTGCTGATGGTTTCCTCACCGCCGGGCCAGGACTTCCTTGATCGTCTCGACGACGTCGTCCACGTCCTCGGGGCACATGTCCGGGAAGAGCGGGAGCGAGCAGATCCGGTCCGAGTTCCACTCCGTGTCCGGCAGCAGGCCCCGCTGGAAGCCCATCTTTTCGCGATAGTATTTCTGGAGATGGATGGCGCGAAAATGCAGGCCCGTGCCGATGTTCCTCTGTTTCAGGGCCTCCATGAAGGCGTCGCGGTCCAGGCCGGCATGGTCGATGTCCAGCCGGATGATGAACAAATGCCAGGCGTGTTTACAGGGATAGGCCGGTTCGCCCAGGGGCCAGACCTCGTCCACCTCCGCCAGCTTCTCCCGGTAGCGCAGGGCCAGCTCCGCCCGCCGCCGGTTGAACTTGTCCAGCCGCTGCAGCTGCCGCCGCCCCAGGACGGCGGCCAGGTCGGTGAGGTTGTACTTGTAACCCGGCTCGACCACCTCAGCCTGCGGGGACCGGCCTTGCTGGCGGCGGTCATGGGCGTCCATGCCCAGCCCGTGAAACTTCAGGCGCCGGACGTGGTTGAGAAAGTCGGCGTCGTCGGAACAGATCATCCCGCCCTCGCCGCAGGTCATGTTCTTGATGGGATGGAACGAGAAGATCGCGGTGCCGCTGGCGCCGATGCGCCGGCCGCGGTACTCGGTCCCGGCGGCGTGGGCGGCGTCCTCGATGACCGGGATGCCCCGCTTCGCCGCCAGGGCGCGGAGGGGATCGAGGTCGGCGGCGGCCCCCGCGAAATGCACGGGGATCACCAGGCGGGTCCGCTCCGTGACGGCCTGCGCCATGGCCTCGGGCGTAGCCATGAGGGTGTCGCGGTCGACATCCACAAACACCGGCTTGGCGCCGGCCAGGACCACCAGGTTCACGGTGGAAACCCAGGTCATGGAGGGCGTGATGACCTCGTCGCCCGGGCCGATGCCGAGCGCCCGTAGAGCCACGTGCATCCCGCCGGTGGCGGAAGTCACGGCGACCGCGCCGGCGGCGCCGCAGTAAGCGGAGAATTCCTCCTCGAGCTTGCCCGTGTGCTGGCCGGTGGTGATCCAGCCGGAGAGCAGCACCTCGCTCAAGGCGCGGCAGTCGTCCTCGTTGAAGCTCGGACGTGAAAAGGGCAGGAATTGCGAACGCATTTCTTTTTCCTCGTGGAAGCGGCGCCCCCGCCGCTTTTCATACCATGCCGCCCGCCGGAAACCTGATCCGGGCGTGAAGCGACGAGGGCGTCCCTTCCACTGTTGGCCATCAACCGAAAGGAACTGTCATCCTGAGCGTAGCGAAGAATCTCATCCTTATTAGCAGATAAGCGAGATTTCTCTCCGTCAGCTGACGGATCGAAATGACAATCCCGCTTATAGATCACCTGTCAAATTACAAAGCGTTATAGTACAGCCTATCTTTCCCGTTCTCCTCCCTGGAGAGGTCAGGGGTGGGTTTCCTTTTCCTCTTCCGAGGGGGGCAAACGCATGGCACCCGGATGGCCGGTGATCCACTGCAATCGCCGCCGCGAGCCCATCCGCGCCTCCGCGGCCACCCGCCAGGCAGGCAAATCCACCCCGGCGGGCGGAAAACGCCTGGCCAGCGTCAGGATGCCGTCATAACGGTCATGCGCGCCCGCCAACACCGCTTGCAGTTCGACTGTATTGGATACCGCCGGAAAAACCAAGTTGCAATAATAATAAAATCCGGCGTGGGTGGTTTCGTCGAATTGCCAGGCCGCCAGCTTCGTCCCCGGAACCGTCCGCACCTGCTGCGCCAGGCTCCGAAAACCGGGTCCGTAACTTTTTACCCGGTCCGCCAGGGGCGGAAGCACCGTCAGGGCGGCGAGATAACTTAGGGCCGTGACCAACCACCAGACCCGCGGCCGCGGCAGACGCCGGCCGAAATACGCAGCCGCCGCGACACCGGCCAGCACGAGGGCCAGGAGCGAATAGAGGCCCCGCTCCCCCGCAGACATTCCCAGCCGGCCGCCGAAAATCGGCGCCGCGATCAGCAGGGCCAGGGCCGCCAGGACCAGCCTCAGCCAGAGGTTCAGGCATCCGCGCACCCAGGCAGGGATGGGCTCCTGCAAAGCCGGAACCGCCATCAGAGCAAACGCCGGCAGCAGCGGGGCCAGATAGATTTCCCGCTTGGTCGCCGAAAGGGTCAGCAGGAGCAGTCCGCCCAAGCCCCAGCCCAGCAGGAACCACCACTCCGCCCCCAGGGGTTCCCTTCGCCGCAGCCGGCGCCAGACACCGCCCAGCCCGGCCAGCCAGGCCGCCAGGATCGGCAGGGTGGCAAGCGGCAGAATCGGCAGGTAATAGCCCGGGGCGCCCCGATGCCCAAGGTGCGCGGCCTGCCCGGTAAGCCGGCCCACGTGGTTGTCCCAAAACCAGGCCTGCCACAGTTCCGCCCCCCCCTGATGACGTAACGCCAGGATCCAGGCGCCGGCCAAGATGCCAAACAGCGCGACCGCCGCGGCATGCCAGGCCGGAACGGGAAAGGTCAGGAAGCGGCGCCAGCCATAGCGTCCGATCCAGGCAACGAACAGCCCGAAGCCTCCCGGAAGCAATAAGACCGGTCCGACCAGGCCCTTGGCCAGGAACGCGCCGCCGGCGCAAACGCCGGCCAGGGCTAGAAAAGCGAGTCGTTGCGCCAGGTAAGCTTCCGCCAGGCACCAGAATCCGGCGGCGACAAAAAACATCAGGGCGTTGTCCACGAGCAGCCAGTGGGTCACATGCACGAAGCCCGGCATCACGGCCAGGGCCAGCAGGGCCAGCCCGCCGGCGCGCGCGCCCCACAGCCTGCGGCCGATGAGATAGGTCATGCCCAGGGTGGCCAGCCCCCACAGGGCCGAGGTCAGGCGCAGGGCCGTCGTGTTTCCCAGGACCGGGCCCAGCGCGGAAAGGAAAGACGAGGCCACGATGTAAAACAAGGGCGGTTTCTCGACAAACGGTTCGCCCGCCAGGCGCGGAATCAGCCAGTCGCCGGTCCGGCTCATGCTCAGGGCCAGGGCCGCTTCGCGGGGCTCGTCCGGCGTCCAGAGATCGTGATTGCCGATCCCGGCCAGCGAAATCATCAGGCCAAGCGCAATCAGACCGCGGGAAAGGAAGGACGCGCCGCCGGGCCCGGCGCCGGATTCAGGCTGGGTGGGGAAGCAAGGCATAGGGTTCGGGGTTCAGGGTTCAGGGTTTCCCGTCGCCCGCTGCGGGCAAGGGACCACTTGCTCCAGGCGCACCAGCGCCTGGGAGCGACGTGGCAGGGCTTGCCCGCCGTAGTCCGTCAGCCGACGGATGAAGGCGGGTTCAGTGCCCTTCTACGCCAAAGCGCTTCGCAGGGCAAGCCTGTCGCGCCGAAGTCCGTCAGCCGACGGACAGAGGCGGGTTCACGCCAAATCACTCCTTGACCGGCCTAACTTAGCAGGTATATTGACAAACTCAATACGCATGTAAAGCGCAAGTTCGTCGGCGCACCCTCGCTCGAAAGCATGAACTTTATTGTGACATCCCGCCCGCGCCGCCTGCTGATCGCCTCCCTGGCGCTGCTCGGCGCCGCCTACTTCACCCTGCTTTTTTTCCGAGGGTTTTTCGACCCCGACGAGGGCCGCTACGCCGAAGTGTCCCGGGAAATGGCGGTTTCCGGACACTGGGGCGAAATGCGAATGATGGGCTACCGCTACTATGAAAAACCGCCGCTGACCTACTGGCTGATCGCCCCGGCCATCGCCGCCTGCGGGGCGCGCGACTGGGCCGCGCGGATCCCCCTCTTGATCAACATCCTCCTCACCCTCGCGCTGTTCCAGGTCATCGTCCGCCGCGCCTGGCCCGGCGCCGCCGGCCGCACGGCCCTGCTGGTCCTGCTGTCGCTGGCCGGGTTCGCGGTCGGGTTCTGCCTGCTGATCACCGACGGGTTCCTGACGTTCTGGTTCAGCCTGGCCTGCGTCGCGCTGTTCCTGGCGTTCCAGCCGGACGCGCGTCCCCTGCCCCGGCTGGGTCTCCTGCTCCTGGCGGCGGCGGCCGCCGCGCTCGGCACCCTGACCAAGGGCGCCGTGGCGCTGGTGTTGCCCGCCGGCATCGTCCTGCTCTGGCTCCTTTGGGAGCGCCGGACGCGAAGCCTGCTGACTTTCTCGCTGCCGCTGGCGGGCCTGTTCTTCGTCGCCCTGCTGCTCCCGCTCATGGCAGCCGTCGAACGGCATAACCCGGGGTTTGTCCGGCATTTCATCTTCAACGAGCACATCGCCCGCTTCACGGGCACGCGCGAATCCCAACTGCATCCCGAGCCGTTCTGGTTTTACCTGGCGGTGCTCCTGCCGTTGCTGGCGCCCTGGGTATTCTTCCTGCCGCGCGCCGCGCGTAACCTGGCCGTCCGCCGCGGACTGTCCTCGGACTCCCTGACCCGCTTTTTTGTCGTCTGGTCCGCCGTCGTGCTGCTGTTCTTTTCCTGTGCCACGGGCAAGCTCATGTCCTATATCCTGCCGGCAATCCCACCCCTGGGGCTGCTTCTCGGACGCTGGGGAGTGGCCGAACCGGCGGACGGCACCCGGCGGGACCGGCGGCTATGGGCCCTGGGCATGGGCGGACTCCTGTTGACGCTCATCGCCCTCCCCCTGATCTGGCTGGCCAGCTATTTCCAGTTCGGCCCGGAAATTCTCGCCCGGGTTACCGGCGTCAGCGTGCTGGCCCTGATCCCGGCCGCCGCGGCCGCGCTGTTCGTCCTGGCCGCGCGGGGCTTCAACCGCGCCCACGGCGCCCTCGTGCTGGCCGCGTCGCTTCTCTGCACCGCCGCCCTGATGCTCTCGCCCCTGGCAGGCAAGGATTTCAACGTGCTCCTGCACCTGAACTCGTCCCACGTTTTCAAAGCGCTCGCCGGCCAGTTGAACCCGGAGGATCGCCTGATCGTGTTCTGGGATTACCGCCCGGCCCTGCCCTTCTACACCGAGCGCCTGCCCTATTTCTACCAGATGAAGAACGAGCTCGAATACGGCATCGTCATCGAACGCGGGCGCGGCGGGTATCTCCATTTTCCCGGGGATCTGCGCCGCGCGATCCAGGAGGCTCCCGGCCGGGTCTTCGCCGTCATCGAGCCGCAGGATTTCGAGCACAGGTTTTTGCCGCTCAAGCTCGCCTTCCGCCCGGTGGAGGGGCTCCGCGACCGGGATACAATGGTGTTCGAAATCCTGCCGGATCCCCCGCGTTGAACAAAACTCCAAATTCCCGCGTTGCCCGCCAGGCGGGCGACGCGGGAACTTGGAATTTTTTTGATTGCACGCACAGCCCGCTTCGCCACATCCGCTATGGCTGCCATCGCCTACGGCATCGCCGGCTGGTCCTACCCGGACTGGTCCGGCACGGTCTATCCCCCCGGCGTCAGGGACAAGCTGGCCTACGCCGCCCGCTACGTGGACGCGATCGAAATCAACAGCACGTTTTATGCGCCCCCCTCCAAGCGCAACAGCGAGGACTGGCTCCGGCGTGTCGCCGACCTCCCCGCCTTTTTTTTCACCGCCAAGCTCCATCAGGACTTTACCCACCGCGGAAGCCTGGAGGAAAGCCTGGCCGCCCCGTTCGAGGAGGGACTCCGCCCGCTGGCCGACGGCGGACGCCTCCGCCACCTCCTGGCCCAGTTCAAATACGATTTCAACGACCGACCGGACCACCGGGAGCACCTGCGGCGGATCCGGAACCGGTTCGCGCCGCTGGCCCACCTGACCTTGGAGCTGCGCCACAATTCCTGGCAATCCCCGGACGCCCTGGCGTTCCTGGACGCGCTGGACGTCACCGTCGCCAACCTGGACTATCCCCTGTCCAAAACCGCGTTCAATCTTGAGCATTGCCTGGTGGGAAACCATCGCTATCTGCGCCTGCACGGCCGCAACCGGGCGGCCTGGTTCGACAAGACGGCCGGACGGGACGAAACCTACAACTACTTCTATTCTCGCCCCGAACTGGAAGCCATCGGCCGGCGCGCGCAGACCCTGGCCGACTCGGCTCAGACTGTGACCGTCATCGCCAACAACCATTACCGGGGCAAGGAGATGGCCAACATCCTGCAGTTGAAGTCGCTGCTGACAGGCGCCAAGGTGCCGGTGCCGCCGCCCCTGCTGGCGGCGTACCCCGAGTTGGATGCCATCGCGGCCGGGTAAATCGGGCTTGCCCGGCGGCCGCGGATGCGCTATGAAGCAGCAAAAGCCACGCTTTCCTTCTGGAGATTCCCATGACACAAGCGCGCGACGGACGGGACAAGGTCGGCGACCCCAAGGACATGCTTGACCTGTTCGGCCAGAACGTCTTCAGCATCAAGACCATGCGCAACTACCTCTCCGAGTCCGCCCACCAGGCGCTGTGCGCCACGATCCGCGAGGGCCGTGGACTGGACCGGGCCATCGCCGACGAGGTGGCTGACGCCATGAAAACCTGGGCCCTCGAAAAAGGCGCCACCCATTATACCCACTGGTTTCAACCCCTGACCGGCACCACCGCCGAAAAACACGACGCCTTTCTCATCCCGGACCGGGAAGGCGGCGCCCTCATCCGCTTTTCGGGCGCCGAGTTGATCCGCGGCGAGCCGGACGCCTCCAGCTTTCCGTCCGGCGGCCTGCGGGCGACGTTCGAGGCCCGCGGCTACACCGCCTGGGATCCGACCAGTCCCGCCTTCATCAAAGAGGGCCGGAACGGCTCGACCCTCTGCATCCCCACCGTCTTCTGCGGCTACCACGGCGAGGCGCTTGACAAGAAAACCCCGCTGCTGCGGTCCATGGAGGCGCTCTCCAAGCAGGTTGGCCGGCTGGGCAAGCTCTTCGGACTCGCGAGCGAAGGCAAGCGGGCCCAAGTCACCCTGGGCGCCGAGCAGGAATATTTCCTGATCGACAGGAAATTCTTCGAAAAACGGCTGGATTTGCTCCAGACCGGGCGGACCCTTTTCGGCCGGAAACCCGCCAAGCACCAGCAGATGGAGGACCACTATTTCGGGGCGATCAAGCCGCGGGTCATGACCTTCATGTGCGACCTGGACCGCGAGCTTTGGCGTTTGGGGGTGCCGGCTAAGATCCGGCATAACGAGGTCTGCCCGGGGCAGTTCGAGATCGCGCCGGTCTTCGAAGAACTCAACTTGGCCGTGGATCACAACATGATGGTCATGGATACGCTCCGCGACCTGGCCGACCGTCACGGCCTGGCCTGCCTGCTCCACGAAAAGCCGTTCGCCGGGGTCAACGGGTCCGGCAAGCACAACAACTGGGCGATCTCCGGACCCGACGGCAAGAACTGGCTCACGCCCGGGGACAACCCCCATGAAAATGCGAAATTCCTGACCGTCATCTGCGCCCTGATCATGGCCGTGGACCGCCGGGCCAACGTGCTCCGCGCCACGGTGGCCACGGCCGGCAACGATCACCGCCTGGGCGCCAACGAGGCGCCCCCGGCGATCATGTCGGTGTTTCTGGGCGAACAGCTGACGGATGTCATTCTGCAACTCGAGCAGGGCGCCCCCCGAAGCTCCCGCAAGGGCGGCACCATCGAAATCGGCATCTCCGCCCTGCCCTCCCTGCCCCGGGACGCCACGGACCGCAACCGCACCTCGCCCTTCGCCTTCACCGGCAACAAGTTCGAGTTCCGGGCCGTGGGTTCCAACCAGAGCTGCGCGGGCCCCAACGTGGCCCTCAACACCATCGTGGCCGAGGCCCTGGACGACATCTGCTCGCGGCTTGAAAAGGACCGGGCCGACGGCAAGAATTTTAACGCGTCGCTGCAGGCGGTTTTGCAGGAAATCGTCCGCAAACATAAGCGGGTCATTTTCAACGGCGACAACTATTCCGGGGCCTGGCAAAAGGAGGCGGCCCGGCGCGGACTGCCGAATCTCAAAACCACCCCGGAAGCCCTGAAAGCCCTGATCGAGCCCGGCGTCTTGACGATGTTCGTGAAATACGGGGTGTTCTCCGAGCGGGAACTCCGCTCACGCTACGAAGTCTATCAGCACACTTACGACAAAACGGTGGCTATCGAGCTCGAATGCGCCCTGACGATTGCCAAGACCATGATCGCGCCCGCCGCGCTCGCCTACGAGGCCGACCTGGCCCACACCCTCCGGCAGGCGTCGGCGGCCGGGGCGGGACCGCTGGCGGCTCAGAAGAAGCTGCTCAAGCAGGTCGCGGCAACGACCGAGCGGATGTTGAACTGCGTCGCGGATCTGGAGGCGGCCATCGGCAAGCCGTCCCTCGGGGCGGGCCTGAAAGCCATGGACGCCCTGCGCGTGGCGGCCGACGCCCTCGAGGGCCTGGTCCCAGACCCCCTCTGGCCCCTGCCCTCCTACGCCGAGATGATGTTCATGCTCTGATGGATTCCACCGGGTGGAACCGCGCCCTGCCTTGTGGTCCGCCGCAAGCGGACCCGCTTGGCACGATCGCGATGGCGCTCGGCGGCCCTGACGCGTTGCTTGCGCAAAACCGGAGCGTCTTAACCTGACCTATTCATCAACTTTTCAAGTTGTTGAACAGGTCACTCTGGCGCAATATCTTGCGCCAGAGACGTGATGAGCATCGCAGCTGCGATGCTCAAACGTGGCAAACCCCGTTTTGTGGCGGTAAAACCGCCACAATCATCACGTGACCACGTTGGCACGTGGAACGTGACTCACGTGGCGGCCGCGGAGCGGTGAATAATTCGCTGCACGCGAATTATTCAGGTTAAGCCGCTCCGCCATGGACCCAATACCCCTGCAGCGTCATCAGCCGACGCTTTCAGCCTCCGCGTGCCGCCTGCCGCAATGATTTCCCGCGAACCGGTCCGCTCATCACCGCCGCGCGCGGCGAATCTCAACGGCCACCCTGCCTCGCCCGGAAAGCGCGCCGGGCTTTTCCACGACCGCCTCCACGGCGGCGACGTGTTTTTCCGCCAGGCAAATCCCGGCCACGGCCTCGGCCAGGGCCTCGAGCAGGTGAAACCGGCTGGACCTGACCCGCGCCGCGATCCGGTCGCACAGCGCGGCATAGTCCATGGCATCCGCCAGGCGGTCGCTGCGCCCGGCCTTCCGGAAATCACCGTGGAGCCCGACCGACACGACCACCGCCTGCCGGCGCGCGCGTTCGCGTCGTTCCGTGCCGATGATGCAGGCGAATTTCATATCGCGGATGTAAATGGTATCCATCATTGACCTCGCGTTAGCCCCCTTCCAAAAAACGAGCACGTTTTTTCGCGCCGGTTTCCCGGTGCTGCATCTGCGCCAGCGCGATCTCGCGAGGTGTCATGTGGATTCCTTTCCTTGCCGGGCCGATTCGCGGTTCATGATCTCCCAGGCCTGGCTGATATAGAACCGGTAGTTTTCCAGCGGCGTGCCGTTGGGAATGCGGTGGTCGAGCCCGAGCACGCAGCCGCCCGTCCGGACCATGGGAGGAATCTTGTATTCCAGTTCCCTGGCAATGGCGTCGCGTCCCTGGCGGAGGACGTGTTTGTCGATCCCGCCGTAGAACGCCAGGCGGGTCCCGTATTGCCGGCGGACCTGGACGATGTCCATGCCGGCGGCCGGCTCCATGGGATGCATGCAGTTGACGCCGGCCTCCAGGAACGCGTCGATCACCGGGTTCATGTTGCCGTCGCTGTCCTGGTCGAACAGCCGCGCCCCGCGCTCGCGTAGGAGGTCCCAGGTCTTCCGGTAATAGGGCGCGATGAACTCCCGGACCTGGGCGGGGCCGGCAAGGGGTCCGGATTTCCCGGCCATGTCCTCGTGGACGAAGAGCAGGTCCACCGGGACCGCTTTCGACATCCTCTCCAGGACTTTGAAGGCGGTGGCGCCTATGGTTTGCAGAATGTCGTGGACCAGCTCCGGCTGCTCGTAGTAGGCCAGGCACAGGTTTTCCTCGCCCATCAGCTCGCGCGGCTCGTCGAAGCCGCCGGGAATGGCGGCGCAAATCACCGCGCCGGCCTCCCGCCGGCGCAGGGCTTCGGCCTGCCAGCCGTCCCCGAACCGCGCCTCGGAGAATTCGTACCACGGCTTGATCTTGAGCCAGTCGTCCATGGTTTTGACGGGGTAATCCAGCGGCAGGGCCAGGGTAGCCGTGCCCTTGGGAAGCTGCATGGTCCGGCCCAGGCCGTCGCGCCAGAGCCGGCGTTCCGGCGTGTCCTCGAGGAGGACCTCAGGGTAGCCCCCGTGCCGCCCGGTATTGACGGCCACCCCGAAACGCGCCTCGTGGCGGTAGATAAAGGCCGAAAAGTCGAGCTCGGCCGGCGCGGCGCCCTGCTCCTCCCACTCCTCCTTGAGCCCGATGAGCGGCCCGAAGATTTCCGTGAAGAGCGGGCGCTCGTTGCGCCGGAAGGTCATGAAGTCCAGGTATTCGTCGCGCCCGACGACGGGCGTCCGGCGGATCGCCAGGTCGGCATGGGTAACCCATTTTAACTTCCGCATCAGCTCTGGCCCCCCCTCAATTTCTCCGCCAAAACAGAACCGCGCCGACCCTCACCCGCCGCCGCTGACAACATACAAGAAAGCCTGTCACAGCGCCAGCCCTTTGGGTTCGATCTTGACTTTTCCACTCCAAGCATGAACCATCTGAACAAACCCTCAACCCTCAACCCTCAACCCTCAACCCTCAACCCTCAACCCTCAACCCT
>CAZVVD010000037.1:0-1182 GCA_964630555.1 uncultured Verrucomicrobiota bacterium
CCGCGTTTTGCGCATCAAGATGGGCTACGAGCAGGAAAAAGCCGTCGACGTGGCGGTTCGCTGAAAGGAGCATTCATTCCATGATACCCCTGGCAATCAACGGCGGAAAGAAGGCGGTGCCGGACCGCCTGATCAAGAATTGGCCGCCGATCGACGACATCGACCGGCGCTACGTGATGAAGTCCCTGGAGAGCGGCGTGCATGCCTTCGGTCCGAACAGCACGGAATTCGAGAAGGAATACGCCGCCTGGAACGGGAACAAGTACGCCATCACGGCCAACAGCGGCACCGCCGCCCTGCACATGGGCGTGGCCGCTTGCGGGGTGGGGGCCGGCGACCACGTCCTGGTTCCCGCCTATTCCTGGTCCTCCAGCGCCACCTGCATCATCCACCACAACGCCATTCCCGTGTTCGTGGATATCGATTTCGACACCATGAACATCGACGTGAATAAAATCGAGAAAGCCATCACTCCGCGCACCAAGGCCATCATCGTTGTGCACCTCCACGGCCTGGCCGTGAACATGGCCAAGGTGATGGCCGTGGCCCGCAAGCACAAACTCAAGGTCATCGAGGACGCCTGCCAGGCGCACGGCGCCCTGTTCAAGGGCAAGAAGGTGGGGCTGTGGGGCGACTGCGCCGCCTTCAGCTTCAACCAGAACAAGTGCCTGTGCTCGGGAGAGGGTGGCATGTTTGTCACCAACAACGAAGACCTTTATCAGCGCGCCCGCCAGGTCTGGTCGTTCGGTGAAACCCGAACGCCGGTGCAGGCGCGTGATTACCATGCCTATGCCCTGGGCTGGATGTACCGCAACAACGAGCTGACCGCGGCCTTCGGACGCGCCCAGCTCACCAAGCTGACCGGCCATATCAAGACCCAGCGCGCCAACGCCAAGGTCCTGCTGAAGGGGCTGGCCGGCATCAAGGGGCTGATCCTGCCGGTCGAGCCGGCCGGGTATACCCACAACTGGTATAATTTCACGAGCCGGCTCGACCCGCGGGTCCTGGGCTGGACCGGCGAGCCCGGCCGGTTCCGCGATGCCGTGATGAAGGCGTTGAATGCCGAAGGGGTGCCGGTCGGCGTCTGGCAGCATTACATCCTCCCGGCCATGACGGTGTTTCAGGCCAAGAACGCTTACGGCAAGGGCTGTCCTTGGACTTGCCGGCATGGCGGGGGGCGGG
>CAZVVD010000037.1:1192-29032 GCA_964630555.1 uncultured Verrucomicrobiota bacterium
GGCGACCAGAAGGTCAGGCCCGGATAGCTGTCGCGGTCGCCCAGCGCCACTGCGACAACCATTTCGGCATGACCACGCCCCTGCGGACGCCGAACGGACCGAAAGTTGCCCGGGCCGTGGCCGACGCATTTCATAAGGTGTTTGAAAATATCGGACAGCTGGAGGTGGATAAAATTCTCGCGGATCGAAAATAATGACTCCGCGCGACAACCTGCTGCGAACCTTGCGATGCGACCAGCCCCGGTGGATTCCCGTCTGTTTGCACCTGTTTCCCAACGAGAATGCCACCCACGGAGTGCCCGCGGAACTGCAAAACGCTTTCCAGTGCTCCTGGCTGGGCCGCGACCTCCTGACGCTGGGCGCCTATCTGGAGGCGGAGGACTATCTGCTGCCCGTGGACGCGCCCGCCGAGCTAGTTTCGGACACCTGTTTGTTCCAAACGGAGCCGGCCGGGACAGGCAAGTGGATCACCTTCCTGGCCACGCCGCACGGCAAGCTCCGGCAGGTCACCGAAACCCCGGAAGGTTACCCCAGCCTGGTCACCGAACGGTTCGTCAAAACCCCGGAGGACGCCCAGAAGCTCACGGCCTATTTCCAGTCCTTGCGTGTCCGGCCACTCCCGGATAACCTAAAAAAGATCCGGGAGCTGAAGGGGTTGTGCGGGGACAAGGGCGTCCTTTTTTTACGCGCCGCCGGGACGCCCCTGGGCATGTGCTACCGGGTGTATTCGGATCTGACAAACCTGGTGTACCTGCTGGCGGATGCACCGGGAATCATGAAAGCCTTGTTCGACTGCATGGAGGAGCAGTACCTGCGGTTGTACGATGCCATGTTGCGGGCGGCGCCGGAGATCGATATGTTCCTGGGCATGGATGACACCTCGACCACCCTGATTTCCCCGGCCATGTTCGAGGCCTTCAACGTGGCCTTGACCAACCGGCGCGCGGACCTGTGCCATGCCCACGGCAAGCTGTACCTGCACCATTCCTGCGGTTTGATTCGCAACCTCCTGCCCATCTACCGCCAGACCCGGATGGATGGCGTAGATGCCTTTACGCCTCCGCCCATCGGAGACGTGGGCTATGCGGAAGGGCGGACGCTGCTGGGGCCGAAGTATTCCATGATTTCCGGCCTGGGCGGGCCGCTGTCGCTGAGCAATGAGGCAATGGCCGGGCACGTCGCGGCGCGCTTTGCTGACGCGCGCTCGGCCGGAAATATTGTTTTCAGCGTCGGCGGCGCCCGGCTGACCTTTGCGGCGCTGGAGTTTATTTTCGCGGAAGCCCAACAACGGAAACGAGAACTTTAAGGAGTCATCCCGCCCATGCTGAAAGCAGGATTCGCGGAAATCGAGATCACGCCGCCGGTGGGCACGGAGAAGATGGGGTGGCTCGTCAGGATCGTCTCCGAGCGCGTGCTGGATCCGCTCTGTGCCCGCGTGGCGGTGCTGGACAACGGCGCGGAGCGCCTGGCCTTTGTCCAGCTCGACCTGCTCAGCATCCGCTGGAGCGACGTCCAGGCCATCCGGGCGCGGGTGGAATCCCGCTGCGGCTTCCCGGGCCGCCAGATCATGGTGTCGGCCACGCACAACCACGCCGGTCCGGCGGTGGCGAACATCGGGGATTCGCGGCGCGACGCCGCCTACGTGGAGTTCCTGGTGGAGAAATGCGCGCAGGCCTTCGGGGCCGCCCTGGCCGGGATGCAGCCGGCGGAGGTCGGGTTCAACCATGTCTTCGAGGGCGAGGTCGGCTTCAACCGCCGGGTGATCATGCGGGACGGCACCGCCCGGTGCCAGGAGCTTTTTTCGCAGAACCCTGACTGCCTGTGCCTCGAGGGGCCGGCGGACCCGGAAGTCGCGGTGCTCGCTCTGCGCCGGCCGGGCGGGGCGCTGCTGGGGTGTCTCTTTAACTTCGCCTGCCATCCCACCCATCATGGCGAGGGGCGGGCGCTCTCCGCCGGCTTCCCCGGCCGGGTCTGCCGGCTGATGAAGGACCGCGGTTGCCCGGTGACCCTCTACCTGAACGGGGCAGGGGGCAACATCATCACCACGGATTTTGTCTCCGGCCGCTCGCTCTCGATGGAGCAGGCCTCGGACCGCCTGGCGGCGGACGCTTGCCGGGCGCTCGAGGGCATGGCGTTCCAGGCGAGGGCCCGGCTGACCGCGGCGGCGCGGACGATCCGCCTTCCATACCGTCAGCCGACGCCCGAGGAAACCGCGGGGACCCTGAAGGGCATCCAGCGGTTCAGCGACCCGGGGGTGTATGAGCGCGGCATGCCCGCGCTGCTGGAGCGCATCAAGGCGCGGGGTACGCAGCCGGCCGAGGTCCAGGTCCTGGCGATCAACGACGTGGCCCTGGCGGGGATTCCGGCCGAGTATTTCGTTCAGTTCGGGCTCCGCATCAAGGAGGAGTCGTATCCCCGGCATGCCCTGGTTGTGGGCGAAGCCAACGGCATGGTCGGCTACGTTCCGACGCGGGAAGCTTTCCGGCGCGGCGGCTACGAAACCACCTTCGCCGGGTCCAGCCGCCTGGCGCCCGAGGCGGGCGACCTGCTGGCGGATGCCGCCCTCGGGTTGATCAGGGCATTATGACCGGGCGCGAACGCTTGAATGCCGTCCTGCACCGGCGGGCCGCCGACCGGCCGGCCTGGACCACGCTCGTCGACGGCGCCACCCTGGGCGGATTGCCCGGGGCGCTGCGCGGGCTGAACGTGCTGGAGTTCTACCGGCACGTCGGGTGCGACGTCTTCAACCTCAACAACTGGGGCCTGCCGCACGACTTCCAGTCGCCCCGGCTCGAATGGGCGCCGGAGGTCTCCGTGACAACCCGCCGCGAAGGCAGCGTCAATGTCTGCGAATGGCGGACGCCGCGGGGCGCGCTGACCGCCACGACCCACGCCAACGGGCACCCGCTGAAATATCCCGTGGATTCCCTGGAGGCCGTCCGGATCTGCCGCGAAATGTGGGAAGGCGCGCGCTTCGCGGCGGCGGACGACCGCCCGGCCCATGCCGCCCTCGACCGCCTGATCGGCGAGGACGGCATCGTCACGCGCTTCTGGGGCCCCTCGACCATCCCGCGCCTGCTGGAAAACGACATGGGGACCCTTAATTTTTATTACCTTCTCAACGATCACCCTGAGGACGTGACGGCCCTGATCCGGGTCATCCACGAAAAGGAACTCCAGGCCTTCGCCGCCCTGGCCCGGGGTCCCTGCGAGGCGGTGATCCTCTGCGAAAACACCAGCACCTATTACATCAGCCCGGATATTTACCGGCGCTTCAACGGGCCCCACGTGAAGGATTTCGTCGAGGCCATGCACGCCGCCGGGAAGGTGGCCCTGGTCCACATGTGCGGCCACGTCCTCGACCTGCTCCCGGACATCCGGCGGACCGGCCTGGACGGCATCCACGCCCTGACGCCCCCGCCGACCGGCAACACGCCGTGGGAAACTGCGCTGGACGCCCTGGGCGACGACACGATCATCGTCGGGGCCTTCGATCCGACCGTTTTCATCGCGGGTCCGCTGAAAAATATTGCGCCGGCGCTCGATTCCCTGTATACCCCCCGCCTGCGCCGGGCCCATTTCGTCTTGTGCCCGTTCGCCGACGGCATTCCCGTGCCGCTGGAACGGTTCCAGGCGGTGGCGCGCTGGATGGAGCGGCAATGAAATACAAATCCAACTGGCCGGAGACCGCGGAACGCTGGACCGCGCTCTGGGAAGGGCGCCGGGTGGACCGCCCCTGCCTGACCGTGACTGCGCCCAACGGAGTCCAGGGCGTATGGCCGCGGCCGCGGTCGGGCGAAGAGCTATGGCTCGACCCCGAGTTCTGCCTTCGCACCCTGCGCGAGGCGTTTCGCTGCACCTATTATGCCGGCGAATCGTTTCCCTCCCGCTTCCTCCAAGCCTGCTGGGTGCTCAATACCTACGGGGCCACCCCGCATTTCCCGATGGACACCATCTGGTTTGAGCCCCGCCCCGTCGACTGGGACGCGCCGCCGTCCTTCCCGATTGAGTGGGACAGTCCCTGGTTTAGAAAAGTCGCCGCCCTTTACGATGCGGTCCTGGACGAGGCCGGCTACGACGATTTCCTGGCCGGGCGGATGGGCAGCATGCCGGCGGGCGACATGCTGACGTTCGTGATCGGACCCGAGCAGGTTCTCCTGGGCATGGCCGAGCATCCCGACTGGATTGCCGCGGCCATCGGTCAGCTTGCCGCCAACTGGGTGGCATTCAAGCGGCATTTTGAACGCCGGGCGCGGCCGCGGCACGCCTTCTGGTACGGCAACGCCGGCTGGATGCCGTTCTGGGCGCCGGAGCCGTTCGTGTCCATCCAGTCGGACCTCTCCTGCATGATCTCGCCGGAAATGTTCGAGCGCTTTGTCCTGCCGGAGCTGGACCTGGCCGGCCGGGAGTTCCGGCACGTCTGGTACCACCTCGACGGCCAGTCCGCCTTCCAGCACCTGGACCGCCTGCTCGCGCTGCCCTACCTGAAGGTCATGCAGTTCGTGCCCATGGCCGGGACGCCGCCCAACGGGCCGGCCTACCTGGACCTGTACCGGCGCATCCAGGCGGCCGGCAAGATCGTGCACATCGGCGTGCCCAAGGAGAACGTCGAGCCGCTGGCCAGGGCCCTGGACCCGGCCCGTTTGTGCCTGGATGTGACTTGCGAAAACGTGCAGGAAGCCGATGACCTGCTGGCGTCGGCCCGCCGCTGGACCCGGACTTCATAGGAGGACCCTTCATGCTTCTTGGAACCCAATATTACCGGCCGCCGTTTCCGGATGAAAAATACTGGCAGGACGATCTGCGGCGCATGCGGGACGCCGGACTGGACACCGTCCAGTTCTGGGTTGTGTGGGGCTGGGTCGAGCCCAAGCCAGGCGAGTTCCGGTTCGACGATTACGACCGGCTGATGGACCTGGCGCGGAACGCCGGCCTCGGCGTGGTGCTCAGCACGAAGGCGGAAATCCATCCCTACTGGATTCACCGCGAGGCCCCCGGGAGCGAGATGGTGAATCACCTGGGCCATCGCGTAAATTCGTCCGGCCGCGGCGAGTGCCATGCCGGCATCACCCCGGGCGGCTGTTTCGACCACCCGGCGGTCTGGGACCTGATGCGCCGGTTCCTCGAGACTGTCGCCCGGCGCTACGGACCCGCCCCACAGCTCCGCGGTTGGGACGCCTGGAACGAGATCCGCTGGAACGTCAACGCCGACGGCCTGGTCTGCTTCTGCGACCATACTCTGGCCGCGTTCCGCCGCTGGCTGGCCGACAGGTTCGGCGGACTGGACGGGCTGAACGCGGCCTGGAAGCGGCGCTACGGGTCGTTTGAAGACGTCCGCCCGGGCAAGCTGCCGGGGGGGCTCTACACGGAAATGATGGCCTTCGAGGAGTTTTTGACCTGGCGGACCAACCGGCACGGCAAGGCGCGCTACGAGACACTCAAGGCCATCACCCCGCGTCTGCCGGTGACCGTGCATAACCCGTGCCCCAACGGCATCATGCCGCTCAGCATGCCCACGGACCACGCCCTCAACCGGGGGCTGGACTGGCAGTTCGCCGAGGACACCGACGGCATCGGTTTTTCCTGCTATCCGAAAGCCCTGGCGCCCGATTACGCCGGCATGGCCATGACCGTGGATTTCATGCGCTCGGCCTCGGGTCCGAAGCGGTTCTGGACCAGCGAGCTCCAGGGCGGCGGCTCGACGGTGGCGCCGGTGGTGCCATCGTCCGGCTACGGAGCGGTGGACGGGCGTTCACTGCAGCGGTGGGTGTGGCACTGCGTGGCCGGCGGCACGGACACGATCCTGTTCTGGGCCTGGCGCGACGAGGTCTTCGGGGGCGAATCCGGCTGGATCGGGATCGTCGGGGATGACGGGCTGCGCGAGGACCGCCTGGCCGCACTACGGGAACTGGGGGCCGCGCTGCGCGGGCAGGGGGCGTTCCTGGAGGGCTACCGGCCCCGGCCGCCGGAAACGGGCATCCTCTTCAGCCCGCAGTCGGCCTATCTCTTCTGGGCGGCCAAGGGGAACACGAATTGCCAAAAGTTCACCCTCCAGGGCTACGCCATGGCGCTGGAGCGCAAGAACATGGCGTGCGAAATCGTCGAGGAACGCCGCCTGGACGTCCTGGGCAACCTGAAAATCCTGTTCCTGCCCCGGGTGGCGGTCATGGACGCGAGGCTCGAAGCCGGGCTGGAGGCGTTCGTGCGGGGCGGCGGCACCCTGTTCTGCGAATCTGAAACCGGGGCCTTCACCCCGGAAGGGTTTTTCCGGTATCCCGCCGACCGGTTCGCCGCGCGCCTGACCGGCGCCTGCGAGATCGGGAGGCGCCCGCTGGTCCCGGACACCCTGGAAGCGTCCTTGGATGGCCGGCGGTTCCGGCTCCGGCCGACCCAATGGCTGACCCCGTGGCGGATCGCGGAGGGCGAGGTCTGGGCGGGTACGCGGGAGGCGGCCCTGCTGGCGGATGTGCCCGTCGGCCGGGGACATGTGATCCTGTGCGCCTCGTTTCTGGGCGAAGCCTACGACCAGGAGCGCTACGCGGATTTCGAGGATTTCCTGGAAAGCCTCGCGCGCCGCGCGGGCCGCCGGTTCGAATCGGAAATCCTGGACCGCCCGGCGTCCGGCGACGGCGGCTATATCCGTTGTGGGACATCCGGCGCGCGCGCCGCGGCCTTCGTGTTTTTCCCCGAGGGCCGCGATGCCATCCGGGTCCGTTTCCCGGCCGGGTATTTCGGCGGCCGGGCGGCTGCCGAGCTGTTCTCCGGGAAAACCCTGCCGCTGGACCGCGGGCCGGAGTTCGACAGCCTCGCCCTCCGGGCCGGTCCCATGCGGGTGGCCATTCTGGCCGCGGCGAGCGGCCAGGATTCATGACAGACATGGCTTGGGATAAACGCTTGGCAACCGGCGACTGGTTGACATGGAATGACGTTGCCCCACCAGTCCGGACTGCAGCGTTACGGACAGGACTACCGGACCCGCCAGTACGCCTACGCGTCGCCCCAGGGCGGCGGCGCTTCAGCCTGCCCGGCCAGCCGCTGTTTCCGTCGCTGACCGACGCCACGATCCTCAAGCCGACCCTGCAATGGCTCCTGGAAACCGACCAGGCCGGCAAGCTGGACGCAGAGCTGGCTTACGTCACCGGCGGCATGAGCTGGGAACCTGATCGCCCCGGAGAAGAGCGGAAAGCATCAGCCTCGGGGCTATGCGAGCGCGGGAATCCGGCAGACGGGCCGCCACGTCGGCGCCTTTGGCGCCAAGTGGCCACTTGCGAAGCGACGTGGAGATCGCCGCAGCTTTTTTTTGAACCGAATTCGATCCACTTGGGTTGCGGGCTACAGCCCGGTTTGGACCTGCAGCCCGATGGCTGCCGCCAGGGCGGTTTCAAAAACCGTGTCCCGCCCCGCGAAGGCCAGCTCGTCCCCGAGCAGCTTGCTGTCCGCTGCCGGCTCCGCCTTGACCACGCGGACCGCCTCCTTGCCGTCGAGGACGGACCGGGCTTCTAGGGTGAGATCGTTCCGGCGGGTGACGGTGAAAGAATCCTGCCCCTGGGCGCAGGTCATGGCCAGCGCCTCGAAAGCGGAGCTGGCGGCTTCCACAGCGATCCGCTCACGGGGCAAGGGATAGCCGCTCTTGTCGAGCTGTGCCTTGAGCCAGCCGGCCAGCAGCAGGCCCATCGCCGGGGGCGCCGCCACGCGCAGGCTGTGGATCGCGGCCAGGTGGTCCCGGCATTCCAAGGAATCGAAAAACTGCGCGAAGACCTGGCGGCAGGGCGTCAGCCGCGCCCAGTTCAGGTCGCTGACGGCCGCGCCCAGGCGGCGGGAGGTTTCCACAAAGCGCGCCAGCCGCTCCAGGTCGCCGCGGGCATAGCCGGAGGAATCCACGATGACCCGGTTCGAGTAGGCCGCGAAGTCAAGAAAATCCTTGCGCTCGAACGGCGGCTTCAGGCACCAGAGGATCACCGGCAGGTCCGGCAGCAGCAGGCCGGCGGCGGCGCTGGGCAGGTTGTCGGCCATAATGCCGCGGCCGGCCAGGCGGATGCGGTCGCAGCAGACGCAGCGCGGGCAGGTCTCTGAGTTCTGGCAGATCACGGCGACGTCGGCGGCCAGTTCCGGCGGATCGAGGTCGGGCTCGGAAACCAAGGCGATCACGCGGCAGGGGTGGGCGCCGATGAGGTTCCCGAGAACCTCCAGGGCCTGGCCGGAGGCGGCCTCCGAGTCGCGGATCGCGAGCAGGTTGGCCACGACCGCCCGCATGGACATGGCGTCGCCGCTCCGCGGCAGGGAAATCCACAGCTGCTCCAGCTCGCGCTCGATGGCCGCGATTTCCACACGCTTCGGCCCGGCTGCGATCCTGAAGCTCATAGGCGCCTCCAGCTCCGCCCGTCGCGGGCGATGAATTCGTCGGCGTCGGCGGGGCCCCAGCTCCCGGCCTCGTAGTTTGGGAAGTTCTTGGGCGGGTCGGCCTTCCAGCCCTCCAGGATGGGCATGATGCGCGACCAGGAGGCCTCGACCTCGTCGGCGCGGGTGAAGAGGGTGGCGTCGCCCAGCATGGCGTCGAGCAGCAGGCGCTCGTAGGCTTCCGGCGGCTCCGCGCCGAAGGCGGACCCGTAGTCGAACTCCATTTTCACCGGGCGGATCACCACGGGCTGGCCCGGCGCCTTGGAGCCGAAGCGGATGGAAATGCTTTCGTCGGGCTGGATGCGGAGCACGAGCAGGTTGGGATCCATGCCCTCCTGGGCGCGGCCGAAGAGGGAGAGCGGCGCCTGCCGGAACTGGATGGCGATTTCCGTGATCCGCTTGCCGAGCCGCTTGCCGGAGCGGAGGTAGAAGGGCACGCCCGCCCAGCGCCAGTTGTCAATCTGCCACTTGATCGCGGCGTAGGTCTCGGTGACCGAGCCCTTGAAGACGTTGGGCTCGTTGCGGTAGGCCGGCACGAATTTTCCGCCCAGGGTCCCCACGCCGTACTGGCCGCGCGCGGTCAGCGCGCCCGCCTCGCCCGGCGCGATGCCGCGCAGGGCTTCCAGGACCTTGACCTTCTCGTCGCGAACGGCGTCGGCGTCCATGGCCGCCGGGGGCTCCATCGCCGTCAGGCTGAGGAGCTGCATCATGTGGTTCTGGATCATGTCGCGGATGACCCCGGCGGTCTCGTAGTAGCCGCCGCGGGTTTCGACCCCGACCGCCTCGGCCACCGTGATCTGGACGTGGTCAATGAAGTTCCGGTTCCAGAGCGGCTCGAAGATCCCGTTGGCGAAGCGGAAGACAAGGATGTTCTGGACCGTCTCCTTGCCGAGGTAGTGGTCGATGCGGTAGATCTGGCGCTCGTCGAAGGCGCCGTGGGCCACCCGGTTCAGCTCCCGGGCCGTGGCCAGGTCGCGGCCGAAGGGCTTCTCGATGACCACCCGGACCCAGCTCCCGGGGCCAGCGCGGTTCAGGCCGGCCTGGCCGAGGCGCTCGAGAATGACGGGAAAGAACTCGGGCGCCGTCGCCAGGTAGAACAGGCGGTTGCCGGAGGTGCCGCGCGCAGCATCCATCCGGGCGAGGAGTTCGCCCAGGCGCCGGTAGGCGTCGGGATCGTCGAAGTTGCCGGGACAATAGTCAACCTGGCGGCTGAATGTGTCCCAGAACGCCGGGTCGGCCGGGCGGTGGCGGGAAAAGCTGTTGATCCCGTTCAGCAACTGCCGGCGGAAGTCGTCGGCCGGGATCGGGCGGCGGGCGAAGCCCGCGATGGCGCAGTTGTTCGGCAGGAGGCGGTCCAGCCCCAGGTTGTAGAGGGCCGGCACGAGCTTGCGCCGGGTCAGGTCGCCGGAAGCCCCGAAGATCACGATAGCGCAGGGGTCCGGCGTGCGCTGGAGGCGCATTCCTTCCCGCAGAGGATTCTGGTTGACGGTGAGCATGCGGCGCCTTCCGAGTCCGGAGCCTAGCCGGTTTTCCCGGCGAAGGCAACTCTTTCGGAGGTCCACGCCGCCGGCGCATCTCGCCCGGTGGCGTTGACGGAAGGCGGCGCGTCCCGTATAGTGCCCGCCGTTGTCGCACGACCCCTATGAAGGCCCGGGAAAATATTTTGCGAGCCATCCGGCATGACCGCCCCCGCTGGGTGCCCAACGGCATGGAGGCGGTGGTCATGATCGGTTCGCCGGTCGTCGAACGTCCCACCCATGCGGGGCGGGACGCTTTCGGCGTGCGCTGGGAGCTGGAAGGCGGCGCCCAGGGCGGCACCTTCCCCGCCCGCGGCGGGCACACCGTCACCGACCTGGCCGCCTGGCGGCGGCAAGTGCGGCTCCCGGACCTTGACCGGTTGGACTGGACGGCGGTCCGCTCCCAGGCCGCCGCCGTGGACCGGGAGGAGCGCCTGGTCTGCGGGTTCGTCGAGATGGGCCTGTTCGAGCGCGCCTACCTGCTCCTCGGCATGGAGGCCGCCCTGGTGGCCAGCGTGGAGGAGCCGGACCTGATGCTGGAGCTGGTCTCCGCCGTCGCGGACTACAAGGTCCGCCTGGTCGAGCGGTTCCACGAGGCCGCGCGGCTGGACATGCTGTGGTACGGCGACGATTGGGGCACCCAGGAAAGCCTGTTCCTGCCGCCGGCCGCCTGGCGGCGGATCATCCGCCCGGGTACGCAGCGCATCTACGCCGCCCTGAAGTCCCGCGGCATCCTCGTCAACCAGCATTCCTGCGGCCGGATCGCGTCGGTCTTCGCGGACATGGTGGAGATGGGCGCCGACATCTGGAACCCCTGCCAGCCCTGCAACGACCTGGCCGCGCTGAAGAAGCAATACGGAGGGCGGATCTGTTTCTGCGGGGGCATCGACAGCCAGTTCGTGCTCGACAAGCCCGGGGTGACGCCGGCGGAAATCCGCGCCGAGGTGCGCCGGCGCATCGACCAGCTCGCCGGCGGCGGCGGGTACATCGCGGCCCCCAGCCATACCGTCCCGTACAAGCAGGAGCTGGTTGACGCCATGAACGACGAGATCGCGGACTACGGCAAAGCGTTCTATCGCGGGTAGCTGGGGGGCATCCCGCGTTGGGAGTGGGTTGCTGTTTTGGCTTCACTCGATGCCGTTCGTGAGACGGGCGACTAACGATTGGCCAAGCGTCTTGGGGACAAGCCGCTCCACCTTTTGAAATGCCAGGTGGAGCGCGTTATCCGTAACGCGCTTCCGGTATGGATTGACTTGAATTCGACGAGCTGGAAAACGCACAACGCGCATTGGGAAAGGGAAACCAATGACCCCGATGACCACCCGGGAACGGATCAAGCGCATGTTCGACCACAGGGAAGCGGACCGTGTGCCTATCCTGGGCGGGCCCTGGGCGACGACCCTCGAGCGCTGGCGCCGCGAGGGCATGCCGGCGGATACCGACTTCGCCGAGTATTTCGGCCTGGACCGCGTGGCCGGCGTCGGCGGGGATATTAGCCCCCGCTTCCCGGAACGGGTGGTCGAAGAAACCGAGGACTACATCGTGCGGTTCGATGCCTGGGGCACCACCGCCAAGAACTGGAAGCACGCCAGCTCCACCCCGCACTGGATCGCCCGGACCATCGTGGACCGGCCCTCGTGGGAGGCCGCTAAGCGGCGGATGGTCATGACCCGCGACCGGGTGGACTGGAAATTTCTTGAAAAGAATTACCCGGTCTGGCGCAAGCAGGGCCGCTGGATCCACGGGGGCTTGTGGTTCGGGTTCGACGTCACCCACGCGCGGGTCGTCGGCACCGAGCCGCTCCTGGTCTGGATGGCAGACGACCCGGAGCTTGTGCGCGACCTGTTCGAAACCGAGCTCGCCTGCAGCCTGCAGCTGCTGGAGATGATCTGGGACGCCGGCTACAAGTTCGATTCGATTTTCTGGTGCGACGACATGGGGTATCGCAACGGGGTGTTCTTCTCCCTCGACATGTACCGGGCGATCCTCAAACCCGTGCAGCAGCGGGCCATCGACTGGGCCCATGCCCGGGGCATCGCCGCCCACCTGCATTCCTGCGGCAACATCAACGCGTTCGTTCCCGAGCTGATCGGGATCGGGCTCGACGCGCTCAACCCGCTCGAGGTCAAGGCCGGCATGGACCCCGTGCGGTTGAAGAGGGACTTCGGCGACCGGCTGGTCCTGCACGGCGGCCTGAACGCCATGCTCTGGGACGATATCGGCCGGACCCGGGACGAGATCCGGCGGCTGCTGCCGGTCCTGAAGCAGGGCGGGGGCTACATCTTCCAGGAGGACCACTCCATCCCGGACAGCGTCAGCCTCGCCGACTACCGGGACATCGTCCAGCTCGCCAAGGACCTCGGCACTTATTAGACACTGTTGAGGATGAACCACGGAGGCCCGGAGCTTGATTCGTCGCTCGATCTCCTTCCATCTCCACACGGAGTGTTGCGCGCATTTTGTGTCCGGCAGCTGCCGGACGCAAAATGCGCGCAACGGTGGATCGGGATCGGAAATGTGAGGAGATATCCTTTCTCCGTGCCTCCAGCGAAGCGGGTGGTGAAAGTCTTGAACTGCTCTTTCCAGGATCAATCCAGCAGCGGCGCGAGGCATTGGCGCAGGGTGCCGGGCAGGTCCTGGCGCTCGTAGCGGGCCAGGCGCTCGCGCTGGCGGGCCAGCACGGCCCCTCGCAGGGCCGGGTCCCTGGCCAGCCGCCCCATCATTTCGGCCAGCAGGTCCCAGCGCTTCTCCCGGCAGAGCACGCCGGCGCCGTCGAGGGTTTCGGGCACCGCCGCGGCGGCGTAGGCCAGGACCGGGACGTCGTGGGCCAGGCTCTCGATCAGGGGAATGCAGAAGCCCTCATGCTCGCTCAGGCAGAGAAAGAGATCCGCGGATTCGTAGATCGCGTTCAGCCGGTCCTGGGGCACCGAGCCCATGAAGACCACGTCGCGCAGGCCCAGCTCGTGGGCCCGGGCCTGGAGGAGCATGAGGTATTTTTCCAGCCCGGCCGAGGAGCCGGCCAGGATGAGGCGCGACTCCGGCTCGACAAACCGCTGGAAGTAATAGAATGCGCTGAGCAGGTCGTCGAGGCGCTTGTTCGGCACGCAGCGGCCCACGAACATGACGTTGACCTTGCCGTCGTCGAACTGGCGCAGCAGGGCCCGGTCCGGCCGCGCCCGGATGCGGCCGAAGTCCAGGACCAGCGGCAGAACCGTCGCCGGCGGGTAGCCCAGGGCCTGCAGCTCCGCCGCGTTGAAGCGGCTGTCGGCCATGACGACTGACGCCGACCCGGCCAGGGCGGCGGCCTGCTTCCGGCCGCGGGCGAGATCGGCGGCAATGGACTCGTTGATCCCGCGGAAGTAGTCCGCCGGCGTCATGTTGTGGTAGATGATCGCCCGCCGGCAGGGCAGGGCGGCGAAGAGGTCGTTGACGCCGGAGCCGATCGAAAGGTGCAGGACGCAGACGTCCTCCGGGCGGACCGCGGGGGCCAGTTGCGCCGCGGCGCGGCAGTCCTTCCGGAGCGTCACGGCGATGCAGGGCGGCTCGCAGAAAATCTCGGAGACGTGCCCCCAGGAGCGGAAGAGGTCGCGCAGGACGCGGGCCTCGTTGCTGATCGCGTCGCTCACGGCATAGCCGGCGACCAGTTGGTGGATGGCGGGGGCGTTACCCATAAAAAGAATATTATTCCAGAAAACATCGAACACTCAACATCGAACCCCCAACATCGAACCCCCAACATCGAGTTCAATCGGAGTCCGGATTGGAGCGAGAATCGTCCTGGCGAGCTTTATGTTTTTCGGCGGTCTTCACGCTGCTCACGAAAATCCGGATCAAGTCGTACTTGCGTTCCGTCATGGTTTCCCATCCGGTATTTAGTGTTGTATTGGTTGATGTTCAGAGTTCGATGTTGAATGTTCGATGTTCACGCTTTGTCGAGAGCATGAAGCAGTCTTTGTTCCACCGTCTCCCACCCGTATTCCCGGAGGACGTATTTCCGCCCGGCTTCCCCCAGGGCCCGGCGCAGGGGCGGATCCTGGATCAGGCGCAGGAGCGCCTCCTCGAACTCCGGGTAGACCTTGAACCACAGGCCGCCGTTGCCCTGCCGGCAGTGGTAGGTGGTGACCTCGCAGCGCCCGTGCACCAGGGCCGGCGCGCGCGCCAGCCAGGATTCCAGCAGGACAATGCCGAAGCTTTCGTTGACCGAGGGATGGCAGAAGGCGAGGGCGCCGGCCATGGCCTCGTGCTTTTCGGCTTCCGAGAGGAACCCGGCGTCGAACACGTGCGCGGCCAACTCCGGCGGCGGATCGATCTGCCCGCTCCCGGTCAACACCAGCTTGACGTCCCGGCCGGTGCACTGGCGGAAGATGTTCAGGTAGTCCATGAGGAGCGGCGTGCCCTTGCCGCCTTCCCGCCGGCCGGAGTAGAGCAGGTAGGGGGCGTCGAGTCCGTGGCGGCGGGCAAAGGCGTCCGGGGATGCCGTGAAATCGTCCAGCCCCATGCCCACGACGGCGCCGCGGCCCTCGGGCAGGCCGTAGAGGCGGCGGGCCAGGTCGCGCTCCGGAACGGAATTGAACAGGATCCCGCCGACGCCCCGGAACAGGTCCCGAATGGCGCGGGCGTAGGCGAACCCCTCGTCGTGCAGGCAGGGGACCAGGAGGGTTTTCGCGGGATGGATCCGCGCGGCGAAGACGGTCAGGCCAAAGAGGTAGGGCCCGACGACGATCCGGTCGTAGTCCGCGCCGTGCTCCTGGAGGTGCCGGCAGAGTTCCCGGCTGTTGACGCTGTTGCGCAGCCAGGTCATTTCGTCGGCCTCGGTGTAATGGCCCTTGCGGCTGATGACTTCCTGGGTGCGCAGGAAGGCGTCCACGTCGCGGTCCTCGTCCACGGGGAAGAAGTGCACGTCCAGCCCGCGGAGGGTGGTCCGGCCGGCGGGCCGCTCGTTCCGCCAGGTGAAGTGGTTGGTGGCGCAGGTGGCCAGGAAGGTTACGCGCCGACCGCGGGCGGCGGCGCGCTCGGCCTGGTTCCGCAGCAGGGTTTCGGCGCCGCCCACGGTCGCGCCCTCGGCGAAGCGCGGGCAGACGAAGGCTAGGCGTTGGGCGGTGGGGGACATGGATCCGCCTTTCCCTGCCGGGCCTGGAGAGCCGCCAGCCGGGCCTCGAGGTCCTTGATCCGGGCCCGGTACTTGTCGTCCAGCCCCTCGAGGGCCATGAGCAGCAGGCCGTTGACCTGGTTCTGCTGGGACCAGAGCCGGTAGGTGTAGAACTTCAGCAGGCCCCAGATAACCTTCTTCAGGGCCACGAGGAGCCCGCTCCCGAGCCGCCGCCGCTCCCGGATTTCAAAGTCGTTGATGTCCACGAAGACCGAGTTGCGCAGGCAGTCCAGGTAGAACTGCATGAAGCTCTCGTCGTCCTTGATGTTGACGAGGTTGGACTTCTCGGCCAGGGCGACCCGCACGTCGCGGTAGGCGCCGGCTTCGGTCTTGCGCGCCACCTCGGCGCGGATGCTGTCCATGAGCGCCTCGACGTTGACGCCGTCGGCGCCGACCTGGAAGACCTCCTGGGGTGTCGGGTCTGTCGTTGGCATGGTCATGGACCGCATTTCCTTACAATTTGGCGCCCCGCGCCATTTCAGGTGTAGCAGTGCTCCGGCCCCGGGAACCGGCCGCGGGCGACATCGTCCCGGAAGGACTCGCAGGCCTTTTGGATCGCGGCGCCGACGTTTGCGTAGCGCCTGACGAAGCGCGGGGTGAAGTCGCCGGAGAGCCCCAGCAGGTCGTGGATCACCAGGATCTGCCCGTCGCAACCGGGCCCGGCCCCGATGCCGATGGTGGGGATGCGGACGGCTTTCGTGATCGCCGCGCCCAGCACAGGCGGCAGGCACTCGAGGACAACGGCGAACGCCCCGGCCTTTTCAAGGGCCTTGGCGTCCCTGGCCAGGCGGTGGGCCCCGGCGGCCTTGCGGCCCTGCACCTTGTAGCCGCCGAGGGCGTTGATGCTCTGGGGCGTGAGCCCGATGTGCGCCAGGACCGGAATCCCGTTCTCGACCAGGGCTTTTACGAGGGGCGCGCGCAGGGCGCCGCCCTCGATCTTCACGGCGCCGGCGCCGGCCTCCTTGAGAAAGCGCCCGGCGTTTTCCAGGCCCTGCGCGACCGAGACTTGGTAGGACATGAACGGCATGTCGGCCACGACCAGGGCGTTTTTCACGCCACGGGCCACCGCGGCCGTGTGGTCCAGCATGGCGCCCATCGTCACCGGCAGGGTGGTGGGGTGGCCCAGCATGGACATGGCCAGCGAGTCGCCCACCAGGATCAGGGGGATGCCGGCGGCGTCCACCAGCCGGGCCGTGGTGTAATCG
Source organism: uncultured Verrucomicrobiota bacterium (assembly GCA_964630555.1). Classification (GTDB taxonomy): domain Bacteria; phylum Verrucomicrobiota; class Kiritimatiellia; order JAAZAB01; family JAAZAB01; genus JAHIJO01. Next base: position 17,461 of record CAZVVD010000037.1, read on the forward strand.
TAGGCCGTCAGGCAGGCGAAAGGTCCCTGGCCCTTAAGGGCCCGGATGCGAACGGCGGTCCAATGCTGGGCGGTCATAAGATAGGTTCCTGCTATTCTGCCTGACATCAACCGCAACGGAATTAAGAACCATACTACTCTTCCCCAGGGCGGATGTCCATGCCATCTATTGCAGGCAAGGGCGGAAGATCCTGCGGCGCCTGGCCGCTTGCGGACAAGCGGCCACGCCTTTAAAAGCAAGCCAACGAGGGATCGCCCGCGCCCACGCGACGCCATCGAACGGGAAAAGCCGGCGCCACCATTGTCCGTTGCGGTTCGGCCGGGTGGAGCGTCGTTTCCGAAAACGCTATGGCGTGGCTTTGAGGTTGGCGTGGAAGGTGTAGGTGCCGGCGCCGATCTGGCGCGGCCGCCGGCCGGGCAGGCGGACGGTGGCGGTGGTGTTCGGCGGCGCCGTGACCGTGACGGTCAGCCGGCCCCCCTCCAGTTTCCACGCGCAGGCGGCTTTCCCATAGCGCGTGAGCAGCTCGGCGCGGGCGGAGGTCAGGCCGCCGCCGGGCCGGGGCTGGAAGAGAATATGCTTGTAACCCGGCCGCTCCGGGTCCAGCTCGATCCCTGCCACGGTGTGGTAAAGCCATTCGCCGATGGCGCCGTAGGCGTAGTGGTTGAACGAGTTCATGGCGGCGTTGCCGAAGCCCCGCTCCTTGGTGAAACTGTTCCAGCGCTCCCACATCGTCGTGGCCCCCTGCAGGACCGAGTACAGCCAGGAGGGGTAGGTGGTCTGCAGCAGGAGCTTGTAGGCCAGATCGGTGTGCCCAAAGCGCGAGAGCACCGGCGCGATCAGCGGCGTGCCGAGGAAGCCGGTGGAGAGATGGTCCTCGCGCTCCGCGATGTCCTGCGCCAGGCGCCGGACGGCATGGGCCTGCTGGCGGCCGGACAGCAGGTCGAACCCGAGGGCCAGCAGATAGGCGGTTTGCGTATCGCCCGTCACCCGGCCATGAGGAGAAACGAACTCGCGGTTGAACGCGGCCTTGATCCGCCGGGCCAGGGCCGCATAGCTTGCGGCGTCGCCGGCGCGGCCGAGGATCGCGGCGGCCTTGGCCACGATGACCGCGCAGCGGTAGAAATAGGCCGTAGCGATCAGGTCGCGCGGGGTCGGGCCCCGGCCCCACTCGCCGGCGGGGACGTCAATTGCCAGCCAGTCGCCGAACCCGATATCGGCGCAGACCAGCCCCGGGAAACGCTTACGGCGCCACTCGACCCAGCGCTTCATGGACTCGTATTGCCGCTCGAGGATGCGCCGGTCGCCGTAGGCCAGGTACACGGTCCACGGACAGATCACACCGGCGTCGGCCCAGCCGGCGGCGCCGTGGCCGCCGCCGGGACTGACATCCGGCGCCACGTGGGTGAAGGCGCCGTCGGGATGCTGGGCGTCCGCGAGGTCCTGGCACCACTTGGTGAAAAAGGCGGCCACGTCGCGGTTGAAACAGGCGGTGGGCGTGAAGACCTGGGCATCGCCGGTCCAGCCCATGCGTTCGTCGCGCTGGGGGCAGTCCGTGGGCACTTCCAGGAAGTTGCCCTTCTGCCCCCAGAGGATGTTCTGTTGCAGACGATTGACCAGCGGGGCGGAGCACTCGAAACTACCCGTGGGCGGAAGGTCGGAGTGGACGACGACGCCGGTGACGTCGGACGGCGCCGGCTTTTCGGCCAGCCCGGTCAGTTCGACGTAGCGGAAGCCGTGGAAGGTGAAGCGCGGCTCGTAGATTTCCTCGCCGCCGCCCTTGCAGAGGTAGCGGTCGGTGCATTCCGCTTTGCGGAGGTTCTCGGTGTAGAGGGTGCCGTCCGGGTTGAGCATTTCGGCGTAGCGGATGGTTACCTGCCGGCCGGCCGGCGCGCGCACCCTGATCCGCGCCCAGCCGACCATGTTCTGGCCGAGGTCGAAGATGTGCACGCCGAAGTGCGGCTCCGTCTGGACCTGCGCCGGGAGTTCCTCCTGGCGGCGGACCGGCCGGGACCGGCAGCCGACCAGGGCGGCCTGGGGCGGGGGAAAGACCGCGGCGGCCTGCCAGGTCGAGTCGTCGAAGCCCGGGGCGGACCAGCCCGGCAGTTCGCGGCGCGCGTCGCAGGTCTCGCCGTGGTAGAGGCTCGCTTGCAGCAGGGGACCGAAAGCGGTTTTCCAATCCGGTCCGCTGGCGATGACCTCGCGGGCGCCGTCGGCGGTGTCCACTTCGAGTTGGAACAGCAGGGAAAGCTGGTCGCCGTAAAAAAAGGGCGTGTTGTTCCAGGTCAGGTGGCCGGCATACCAGCCGTCCGCCAGGATCGCGCCAGCCACGTTGGCGCCGCTGTGGACGTAGCCGGTGACGTCGTAGGCCAGATATTGAATGCGCTTGCGGTAGTCGGTCCAGCCCGGGGTGAAGTAGTCCCGGCCGACGCGCCGGCCGTTGAGGTGGATTTCGAACAGGCCGCGGGCGGTGACATACAGGCAGGCGCGGGTCACGGGTTTGGCCAGTGTAAAGGCCCGGCGCAGGAAGGGGCACGGCCGCCCGGCGGCCTTGCGTTCCAGCGGACGCCCGATCCATTCCGCCGACCAGTCCGCCGGCCGGAGCAGGCCCATGGAAAAGGCGGCCGTTTCGCTCCAGCAGGAGACCGCCCCGGTGTGATCCCACGCGCGCACGCGCCAGAACACCTGCCGGCGCGAACCCAGCCGACCTCCTTTCCAGAGGATGTCCAGAGACTGGTTCGAGGCGACTTTGCCGCTGTCCCACAGGTCCGGCTTTTGCTCCAGCAGGTCCGGGCGGCTGGCGGCGGCAAGCTGGTAGGCGGTCTGGCGCGCGCCGGGGCGCGGGTCGGCCAGGCGCCAGGAGAGCCGCGGGCGGGGCTCATCAAGGCCCAGGGGGTTGTCGAGGTGTTCGCAGCGCAGGTCAATGACGTTCAGGTTGGCCGAGTTCATCGCACTCCTCATGGGGTTGGTTGGATGCGCCACTGTAGTCCGGCGGCCAAATAAAGCAAGCGCATGGTTGATTTTGCCGCCGAATCTGACAGACTCGTGACGTTATTCCATGAATGCGTCCACGGACAATTGGCTTGAAGTCAAGGACCTGTGCGTGCGGTTCTCGGAACGCGGCACGACAGTTCGCGCCGTGGAGGGCGTGTCGCTGGCCGTCCGGCGCGGGGAATGCGTGGGGCTGGTCGGGGAAAGCGGTTCCGGCAAAAGCACGGTCGGCCGGGCGATCCTGGGGTTGGTCCCGATTCATTCCGGCTCCGTCCGCGTCGCCGGCCGGGAGGTCCGCGGCCTGAGCGGGCGGACGTTGCAAGCGTTTCGCCGTTCCGCCCAGATGGTGTTCCAGGATCCGTTCGGCTCGCTCAATCCCCGGATGACCGTCGGGGCGGCCCTGGCGGAGCCGCTGGCGATCCATTTCCGGCTCGCGGCGTCTGAACGCCGCGAGAGGGTGGCGGGCCTGCTGCAATCGGTGGAGCTTGATCCCGCCGCCGCCCGGCGCTATCCCCACGAGTTCAGCGGGGGCCAGCGCCAGCGGATCGGCATCGCCCGGGCCCTGGCCACGGACCCGGACCTGCTGATCGCGGACGAACCGGTTTCGGCGCTGGACGTTTCGGTGCAGGCCCAAGTGCTCACCCTCCTGAAAACCCTGGGCGCGCGGCGGCGCTTCGCCCTGCTGCTGATCGCCCACGACCTGGCCGTGGTGCGGCACATGTGCGCCCGGGTGCTGGTGATGTATCGCGGGCGCATTCTGGAGTCGGGTCCGTCCGCGGACCTGCTGGGCCGCCCGGCGCATCCTTACACCGCGGCGTTGCTGGCCACGGCGCCGGATATCACTAAGCAGTTGGCCGGCATCCGGACGGCGGCGGGGCCTGCGGCACTGAAAGGCGACGGGGCGGCGGGAACGGTCGCTCCGGCCGGTTGCGTGTTGCAGCCCCGGTGTCCGCAAGCCATGCCCCGCTGCGCCGTGGAGAGCCCAGCCTTGCGGCCGATCGGCCCAGAGCGTTGGAGCGCGTGCCATCTGAACCCTGAACCCTTCTTCCCTCTCCATGAACCTCCCCTTTCGCCAGCTTAGAAAACTCGTCATCCTCATCCTGGGCGGAAGCGTCCTGCTGGTGGGCGTGATCCTGCTCGTGGCGCCGGGCCCGGCTTTTCTCGTCATCCCGGCCGGGCTGGCCATCCTGGCCATCGAGTTCGAATGGGCGCGCCGCTTGCTAAAAAAGGCCCGGGTTTTTTATGAATCGCAGACCGAGGCCTGGAAACGGAAGCCGGAGAACCAGTGCCGGGCGGTGTTCGTTACCGCCCAGGGCACGTGGACCGTCGAAGGCGTCACTCGCGCGCGGACGCCCTGGCAACGTTTTCGCGGCCTGATGGCCCAACCCCCGCCGGGCAGCGGGCGCGGGTTGTTCCTGGCGCCCTGCGGGAGCATCCACACCTGCTTTATGCGCTTCGATCTGGACCTGGTGTTTGTCTCGCGCGCTGGGCGCGTTGTGCGCGTGGTCCGTTCCGTCAAGCCGTGGCGGATCGCCTGGGGTGGGCGGGGGGCCTGGGGAGTCCTGGAACTCCAGGCGGGCTGGTTCCCGTGCGGGGAACTGGCCCCCGGGGTCCGCATGGCGCTGGAGGGTTCCACTTGAAGCCGTTCCGGTAAGGCGTCGCGGGCAGTGCAATCCGTTTCCCTTGTTCCGGATTGGTGCTGTTCTTCGACCAAGAGCAGGGCGGCGTGGTGTCTATCAGCGGCGCCGGCGCTTGCCGGATCGCCGCTTGCCTCCTCACCACGACCCCAGCCCTGGCCCCGAAATGCGTCAACCTGGGCGCCTGCGGCAACACCGCCCAGGCTGCGCTCACTTCCCGCCGCACCGTGATCCGGCTGCATGAACGCGCCCGGCGCGAGTTGGCGGAGCGGGCCCTGGCGGGCAGTGAAGCCCGGCTTCCGGTGGGCGGCCCCGCGGCCTGAGAATACCGCTTTCCTTTTTCAAAGGATCCCTTATGATATGCCGCCAATCGATTGCCCGCCCCTGCCGTGAGGCCATGCCGGGAGGTCGCGGAATGCGCTGCCCGAAGTGCGGTCATTTGAAAGACAAGGTCATCGACAGCCGGTCGGCCCGGGAGGGCGAAGTGATCCGCCGCCGGCGGGCGTGCCTGCAATGCGGGCACCGCTTCACGACCTACGAGGACATCGTCAAGGCCAGCCTGCGGGTGATCAAGCGGGACGGCCGGCAGGAGGAGTTGAACCGCAACAAGCTCATGAGCGGCATCCTGCGCGCTTGCCAGAAGCGTCCAATCGGCGCCGGGCAGATCGAGTCCATGACGGACTCGATCCTGGCGGAGCTGGATAACGAGTACGACCGCGAGGTGCCCAGCGCGGCCATCGGCGAAAAGGTCATGGATCGCCTGGAAAAGCTCGACGAGGTGGCCTACGTGCGCTTCGCGTCCGTGTACCGGCGTTTCAAGGACGTCAACCAGTTTTTGACCGAAGTCAAGGGCTTGATCGGCAAGACATGATCTGGATCTCCCAGGAGAAGGCCGGCGGCGGCTGGCTGGAAAATGGCGTGGCGGCGGCGCTGGCCGGCGCCGCCCCGGAGCGTCCGGAGTTGGCGCGCGAGGCGGTCCGCACGGTCGAGGCGTTCATCCGCGACCGCCACCCGGGCCAGGCGCTGGGGCCCGACTACCTGCTGTTGCTGATCGCCCGGGCCTTGTGGGCGGTCGGCGAGGAAGCGGCGGCCCGCCGCTTTGTCGAGGCCAAGGGCGCCGAGTGGCGCGTGGCGCCGGGGTTAGCCGGCGCCGCGACGGCGGCCGATCTGTCCGTTCCCAGCTGGCGCATTTTGCTGGGATCCCGGGCACTACAGGCCGGCGACAGCCTGGCGCGCGGCGCCATCTGGATTCTTGATCTGCGCCGCTTGTTGGACGGGGGCCGGGGCGCCCTGGAACTTGCGGTCTTCCGCGCGTTGAACGCGATCGTGGACCGGCTGGGCGCGGTGTGGGACGCGACCCGCGGCGAGGGGATCCTGGGGCTGCGGAACCTGGACGCGACAGCCGCGGTTCTGCTGGGACGGCCGCCGCGTTGCCGGCAAAGCCTGGCCCTGGGCAGGGAATTGCGCGAACGGTGCGAACTGCGGCTGGCGGCTTTGCGGCAGCGCCGGGGCTGGACCGCGGCGCCCGATGTGATTAGCTTGTGACAGGTTTCCGGCCAAGCCAGGAAACCTCATACCCCGACGCGGGGTCTGTTTTTTATTGTTTTGTATGTGCAAACACGGGGGACGGGCCGGGTGCCCGCCGAGGATGGACATGAAGGTGACGGGAACATCCCGGACGGCAGCAGGCCGTCCCTCATGGAAAAACTCCGCTACCGGGTCTCGTGGCATGCAGCCTTTTCAGCAGTCCCAATCGCGGCGCGAGTTCCTGCGCGCCTGCCTGGCGGCCGGGGCGGCCCTGGCGGTTCCGCGCTGGTTGAAGGGGGGGCGGGCGGAGGAAGCGTCGGAGCCCTTCCGGGAAATGGTCCGCACGCAGAACCCGTCGCCGTCGGCGCCGCCCGTGCTGTCGCCCGAGCTCGGCATCCGGCCGCGGTCCGCCTGGATCGCGCATGCGTCCCGTCCGGCCCTGCTCCGGCCCGCTTCCGCGTTCACGCGCCTGACCGTGCACCACGAGGGCAATGGCATCAACACCCACCTGCGCCCGGAGGATGTGATCTTCGACCTGAACGGCGTCCTGGAGGCCCACCTCCAGCAGTCCTACGGCGATATCGGCTACCATTTTGTCATCGACCGGGCGGGCCGAATCTGGGAGGGACGGCCGCTGGCCTACGAGGGCGCCCATGTCTCCGGCATGAACGAACAGAACCTCGGGGTCATGCTGCTGGGCAATTTCGAGGAACAGGACCCGGCGACCGACCAGATTGCCGCCCTGTTCCTGCTGGTGGACGCCTTGCGGGAGGCCTGCGAGATCGATGGCGGCTCGATCTACGGCCATTGCGACCTGGGCCAGAGCGCCTGCCCCGGGCGACATCTGTATGCGCCTTACCTCGCGGAGCTGAAACGATCATGAAACCTGCCGACGGCCGGGCCGTGTCCCCATTCGATTCCATCGAGGAGGTCATCGAGGCCGTCCGCCGCGGACACCTGGTGGTCATCGTCGACGACCAGCGGCGGGAGAACGAGGGGGACCTGGTCGCGGCGGCCGAAAAAGCCGGCGCCCGGGCCGTCAATTTCATGGCCACCCACGGACGGGGCCTGATCTGCGTCGCCCTGACCGCCGGGCGGCTGGCCCGGCTCCGGATCGGCCGGGCCGCCACGCGGCACGAGGGCGGTCGCTTCCAGACCGCTTTCATGGAGTCCGTGGACGCCCGCCGGGGCGTGACCACTGGCATCAGCGCCCGCGATCGCGCCCGCACGATCCGCGCCCTGGTGGACGAGCGCTCGCGCCCGGAGGATCTGGTCAGTCCCGGCCACGTGTTTCCTCTGGAAGCCCGGGACGGCGGCGTTCTGCGCCGGGCGGGGCATACGGAGGCTTCGGTGGATTTGGCCCGCCTGGCCGGCTTGAAGCCCGCGGCCGTAATCTGCGAAGTCATGCGCGCGGACGGGCAGATGGCCCGCCTGCCGGACTTGCGGCGCTTCGCCGCCCGGCACCGTCTGAAGATCGCCTCGGTGGCGGACCTGATCGCCTGGCGCCGCCATCGGGAGCGGTTGGTCGCCTGTGTGCAGACGACGTCCTTGCCCACGGAGTTCGGGGTGTTTCAGCTCAAGCTATATCGCTCCGAGCCCGACGGCAAGGAGCACCTGGCGCTGAGCATGGGCGACCCGGCCCAGGAACGGGCGGCCCTGGTCCGTGTGCACAGCGAGTGCCTGACCGGCGATGTTTTTGGGTCCCTGCGCTGCGACTGCGGCGCGCAGTTGCGGGCGGCGATGCAGCGCGTGGCCGCCGAAAAGTCGGGGGTCGTCCTCTACATGCGCCAGGAGGGACGGGGGATCGGGCTGGCCAACAAGATTCACGCCTACGCCTTGCAGGACAAGGGACTGGACACAGTGCAGGCCAACCTGCGGCTGGGCTTTTCGGCCGACCTGCGCGATTACGGCATCGGAGCCCAGATCCTGGCGGATCTGGGCTTGAAGAACATCCGCCTGATGACCAACAATCCCAGGAAAATCATCGGCCTCCAGGCCTACGGCATCCGGATCGTCGAACGCATTCCGGTGGTTTTGCCCGCCAATCCTCACAACCGCCTTTATTTAAAGACGAAAAAGAAAAAAATGGGCCATTGGCTATAAATCTTTTCTGCATGGCCAGTGATCAAAAATGCGGCCGCGAACCAACGATAACAAGGAGGAGGAGGACGATGAACATCAAGGAAATTTCGGGAAATCTGCTGGCGAAGGACCTGCGGTTCGGCATCGTGATCAGCCGCTTCAACGACCTGTTCACCCAGCAACTGCTGCGCGGGGCCCTGGATTGCCTCCAGCGCCACGGAGCCGGCGAGGACGCGGTGACCGTGGTCTGGGTGCCGGGCGCTTTTGAAATCCCGCTGGCGATCCAGCAGCTGGCCCAGGCCAAGACGAAAAAATGCGACGCCCTCCTGGCCCTGGGCATGGTCATCCAGGGCGCCACGCCGCACGCGGGCCTGATCAACGGGCAGGTGGCCCGCTCGCTGACCCAGATCTCCCTGAAGGAGAACGTGCCGGTGATCGATGGCGTCGTCGCCGCCGACAACCTGGAGCAGGCCATGGAGCGCGCGGGCACCAAGGCCGGCAACCGCGGCTGGAGCGCCGCCCTCTCGGCCATCGAGATGGCCTCGCTCATTAAAAAAATTACCGGGTAATTTGTTTATGGCCATGCGGCGTCATGCGCGGGAATGGGCGTTGCAGTTCCTGTTCCAGCGCGATTTCAACGCCGGGGATCTTGACCCGGCCCTGACCGACTTCTGGAGTGAGAAGCGGACCGATCCGAACCTGCGCCGGTTCGCCGAGGAGCTGATCCGCGGCGTGCTGGATCACCTGGCCGAGTTGGACGCCAAGATCGGGGCCTACGCCGAGCACTGGGACATGAAGCGGATGAACGCGGTCGACCGCAACGTGATCCGCTTGGCCCTGTTCGAGATGCTGTTCCGTCCCGACATTCCCCCGGTGGTCTCAATCAACGAGGCCGTGGACATCGCCAAGAGCTTTAGCTCGCCCGAGTCCGGCCGGTTCGTCAACGGCATTCTCGACCGCGCCCGCAAGGATCTCGACCGGCCCAGCCGCGAGGCCGTTTCAGATAAGGGGTCAGGGTTCGGGGTTCAAGGTTCAGGGGGGAAATAAAAACATTCCACATCGGTTCCAGGCACTGCTGGATTGTATTGATTCCGCATTCCAGGAAAACTTGCCGAGTGCTGTCCATTGCGGGATATTTTCTGAACCCTGCGACCTTGCTTGCCCCATGATTGATCTTTGCCAGCATGAACGCTGGATGGACCGGGCCCTGGTTTTGGCCCGGCGCGGGGTGGGGCTGACCCGGCCCAACCCGCCGGTGGGCGCGGTGGTGGTTCGGGGGGGCAAGCTGGTCGGCGAAGGCTGGCATCACGCGGCAGGCCGGCCGCATGCCGAGGCGCTGGCGCTCAGAGCCGCCGGCCCAAAAGCGCGGGACGCGACGCTCTACCTGACCCTGGAGCCCTGCAGCACGTTCGGCAGGACCCCGCCCTGCACCGACGCGATTTTGCGGAGCGGCATCCGGCGGGTCGTGGTCGGCGCCCGGGATCCGAATCCCCGGCATTGCGGACGCGGCATCCGCTTCCTGCGCCGGAAGGGGCTCGTTGTGATCGAGGGCGTACGCGGCGGAGAAGCGCGCGAGCTCATTGCGCCCTTCGCCAAGTGGATTACCACGGGACGCCCTTATGTGACCTTGAAGCTGGGAATGTCGGCGGACGGAAAAATCGCGGACATCCGGCGCTGCTCGCGCTGGATCACCGGCCCGGCCGCGCGGCGCGACGTGCAGGCTTTGCGGCGTTCAGCCGACGCCATCCTGGTCGGCGCCGGGACCGTGCTGGCCGATAATCCCAGCCTTCTGCCCAGGCCAGCCCGCGGGCGGCGTCCGTTCCGGGTGATCCTGGATGCCCGGGGCAGGGTTTCCGCAAACGCTCGCGTGCTCAACGATTCGGGAAGCGATCGGACGATCATGGCAACGACCCGGTCATGCCCCTCCCGGCGGGTCCGCGAATGGCAGAGCCGCGGAGCACAAGTCTGGGTTTTGCCGGGAACAGGCGCCGTGTTCTTGCCCGCCCTGATGAGGCGCCTCGAAAAAAACGGAGTCCTGCAAGTGTTGTGCGAAGGCGGCGGCGAAGTCGCCGCGGCCCTGGTCCGAGCTCGGCTGGTTGATCAATATGTCTTCCATCTTGCGCCTCTCATCCTGGGCGGCAAGTCCGCGGTGGGCGCCGTGGGCGGACCCGGGTGGCGCCTGGCCGGGGCGCCGAGATTACGCTGGACCGGCTGCCGGCGGATCGGTAAAGACATTGTCATCATGGCATTTCCGGAGTAAGAAATAATCTGTAACTATTTTAACCACGAATGAACACGAATTGACACGAATGAAATCAGAAGGTTTCGGATTGCTTCACTCGGACAAGAAACGATCTTCGTGTTTATAAGTGTCCATTCGTGGTTGATTTACTTTGGGTTGTCCGACGGCGGTAATGCGGTTGTGGAATAAAGGATGAACCCGTCATGTTCACCGGTTTGATTCAACAGGTTGGCAAGTTGAAACGCCGTGAGGCCACGGCGGGTGGAGTGCGGCTGGTGATCGCCGCCGGCGCCTGGACACCGCCGCTGGCGGAAGGCGAAAGCGTTGCCGTCAGCGGCGTTTGCCTGACCGCGGCCCGGGTCAAGGGCGCGGAATTCGCCTGCGATGTGCTCCGGGAAACGTTGGCACGCAGTACCCTCGGCGCCAAACTCCCAGGAGCGGCGTTGAACCTGGAACGGGCCTTGCGGATGGGCGATCCGTTGGGCGGCCACCTCGTCTCAGGGCACGTGGACGGGGTGGGGACCCTGGCAGCCAGGCGCGCGGCCGGACGGGATTGGATCCTGCGGATCGCCTGCGCCGGCGAGCTGCTCCAAGGCATGGTGATCAAGGGCTCCCTGGCGGTGGACGGGGTCAGCCTGACCCTGGCGGGGGTGGATGCCCACGGCTGCACTGTCCATATCATCCCCTTTACGTGGAGTCATACCGCCCTGTGCGGCCTGCGGCCGGGGGATGCCGTCAATCTGGAAACCGATATCATCGGCAAGCATGTCCGCCGCCGGCTGGAGGCGCCGGGCGATGCGCCGCCGCTGACTCTAGACCGCTTGCGCCAAGCCGGCTTCGGGGAATGAGGGGGGCTGGACCGCCATGCGCATGCTGGCCTGCGCCTCCTCCCATCTTCTGCGCTCGGGGCAATGGATGGCCTGGAAAAGCGCGCGTTTTCAAGTTGTTTTTTGCGTCCGCGAAGTCAGGGCACGGGTTTAAAGCCACAAGGCGAATCGGCTTGACTTGATTCGGGCGCCACGGTATTTTTCGCTTTTTTCATGCCAACGTAGCTCAGCTGGTAGAGCAGCGCATTCGTAATGCGCGGGTCGGCGGT